>CAJQKW010000079.1 GCA_905478975.1 uncultured Pseudomonadales bacterium
TAGTGCTAGATTAGTGCTAGATTAGTGCTAGATTAGTGCTAGATTAGTGCAGTGCTACCCCTGAATAGTGGATTCCTAAACTGTACAACTAAGTCTATATACTAGCGGTTCACGCATCACTCACCCGATGGGCTATCAGCCATGCAAAGCGAAGCACAAACCGTGGTTGTTGGCGCCGGCATCGTGGGCATTTGCACCGCCCTCTATCTGCAAGACAAGGGCCGCCAGGTCACTCTCGTGGATCGCTTGGCCCCCGGCGATGGCACCAGCTCAGGCAATGCCGGTATTATCTCTGTGGGCTCTGTGCACCCAGAGGCCATGCCCGGTGCCTGGAAAGAGATCCCTCATATGCTGTTGTTGCCTATCTTTGGCTGGGTATGAGTCTGTGATTTTGGCTCTCTGCTGACAGGTTAAGGTCGACTTTGTCGCAACTGTTTGACACAAATTAGTCTGGCCCTGATTAGCTGCTATCCTTTAATGATTAGTTAAAAGGCTTTTTATTAAGAGCTTATTTATTAAGAGCTTATCTACTAAAAGCTTATTCATTATTTTATGGTGATTGCACCGTCAGGAGTTTAGGGATGAACCGATTCGCTTTGCCGCGCGGATTTACGATTGTCGAATTATTGGTCACCCTGGCCATCGCCGCGATTTTATTAGCCGTTGCAGTACCCTCATTTACCCTTTTTGCACAGAAGCGTGCGATCAGCCAAAAGACCGTGCAGGTGCGCAATGCTTTGGAGTTGGCGCGGGGTCTCGCACTGTCTCAACGCCAGGTATGGACCGTCTGCACTGTGGATGCGTCAAATAGCTGTGTCAGCAGCGCCGGTCTGCGGCTACTGGTTTTTCGCGACGACAATGATGACAAAGATTTTAATACTGGCGAAATGCTCCACCAGGATATTGATATCAACTCCATTGAGCTTGAAATGTCAGCTTCCTTTGGTCGCCCTTATATACGCTTTGCCCGCAATGGCGAAGCATTGGAATCCGGCAATATTGAAGTCTGTTCGACAAATCAAGCGGTTGATTACGGACGTCAGGCGATTGTTTTTCGCAGTGGCCGTATTCGACTGTCGAATGATTCTGACGGCGACGGCTACGATGATGCTGGCGGTACAAAAATTGAATGTCACGGTAGTTAATATCCTCGGTTGAGACTCTAAGTCTAGCTCTTTAGTCGAGCCTCAGACCGACGTTAGTCTGATATTTATTAACGCTAATCTGTGAGAGCTATTTTTTTGGCCTCAGAACACTACAGTCGTGTACAGAGAGTTAGAGTTTGCGTGATAGGTGTTATTAGGAAGTTATCAGGGAGTTAAAAGGGTCATGATGAGCCAGCCAAAAACCGCAGGATTTACACTGCTTGAACTAATGATTGTCGTCGCCATCGTGGCGATTCTAGCGGCGGTCGCCTATCCCAGTTATCAGCAGCATATAGTGCGCAATAACCGCGCCGCCGCGCAACAGTACCTGCTTGAAGTCTCCAGCCTACAGCATCAATTTATTCTCGATACTCGAACCTATTCCGCCACTCTTGCAGCTCTCGGTAGCACACCGATTGCCCGGGTCAGTGACAACTACACAGTGACCATCGGTGCCGTCGACAACAGCGCCTCACCACCGACCTTTACTCTACAGGCTGCCCCCATTGCCGGCACGCCACAGGCGGGTAGCGACACCCTAACGGTCAATCACTTGGGACAAAAAAATGCCAGCTGGTATGACTAATAGTCCATTCAATCTGAGAACTCTAGATACAAAATCTCGGCGCTCACTATTTAGGTGCTCACTATCTAGTAGACGCAGCCGCGGTTTTAGCCTGATTGAGGTGCTGATTACACTGCTGGTATTTTCCGTGGGCCTACTCGGCTATGCCTCCCTGCAAAACCGCGCACAAAAAGCCCAGCTCGAAGTCTATCAGCGGGTCTATGCCCTCAATCTGGTGGACTATATGGTTGATCAGATTCGTTCAAATCCTTTGGCTCAAGGTTGCTATGGGTTGGCAACAACCGAAGTGGGTACCGGTTTTTCCGGCTCCTACACCTGCTCAAGTTATGGCACTACGGATACCCAGGCTCAGGTAGTGGATGCAGTGAATGACTGGAGCGATCTATTAAAGGGCACCGGCGAAGCTATAGGTGGCACCAGCGTCGGTGGGTTGCTCAATGCCCGGGGCTGCATTGTCTATGACAACGTTAATGAGACTTACAGTATTTCTGTGGTCTGGCAGGGCTTGGTAGAAACCATTGCTCCCACCAGTACCACCTGTGGCGCGACAAGCTACGGCGGCGCCACCAGCAAAATGCGCCGCGCCGTGACCTATCTGTTGCGCACCCCGACTCTGGACAGTTGAATATGAAAATAAACGCCTACAGAACCCCTCCGCGACAGTCGGGCTTTTCCATGGTCGAGCTATTGATCGCCGTGGCCCTGGGCATAGTGCTGTCCTGGGCCATTCTCGATGTCACCCTCAACTCTTCACGCACCGCCAGAGAGCTCGAACTCACCAGTGAAATGGTTGAAAATGGTCGTTACCTGACCAATCTGCTAAGCGGCGAACTGCAACTGGCGGGGTTCTATGGTCGTCTGGAAGACTATGTTGACGTCACGGTGACAGCGCAGCCCGATGCTTGCGGATTATCCTCGACCAGTCTGCGCAATGGCATGAACTACCCGCTATTAGGTTTAGACGGTGTTGCCGCTGGCACCACCACCTGCAATGGAGATGTCTTACTCACCGGCTCAGATGCCCTGTTAATTCGGCGTGCCGATACCACCTCGGTGAACAGTACGGCTGGTCTAGTTAACGCTCGACACTATCTGCAAGAGACGGTGACCGCTGCGGTGCTGGATCTAGGTACCAACAGTTCCAGCTTTAATCTGCTGGAAAAAGACGGCACCACGGTCGCCGCCATCCGCGAGTACCACCAGGATATTTACTTTGTCGACACCGACAATGTGTTTAATCGCCTAAGTCTGATTAACGGCGCCTACACTGTGGAGCCTCTAGTGGAGGGGGTAGATGATTTTCAGCTGGTCTATGGCATTGATCGCTCTGGGGATGGGGTTGCCAATGCCGATGGGGGCAACGCCGCCTTTGTTGAACTGCCAGCCTCCGCCAGCGAGTGGGAGGACGTGGTCTCAGTAAAGATCTTCCTACTGCTCAGCAGCACCAGCAATGCGCCGGGACTCAGTGACGGCAAAACCTACTCCTATGCCGACCGGGCTGGTATTACTTTTAGTGACAGTAAAAAACGCCGGTTATTTAGCGCCGTTGCACGACTCACAAACGTCAGTATTAAGAGGAGTGGCGCATGAACAAGCGGCCTTTAGTGGGCTCTATTCAATTCAGAGCAGCTCGGCAGCGGGGCGCGGTGTTGATTGTCGCTCTGATGATGCTACTGGTGATGACGACTCTCGGGGTCTCCACCATGACCACGACCAATATTAGCCTACAGCTGGTGCAGAGCCAGCAGCGCCAGCAGGAAGCCAGCCAGGCGGCGCAGAACTCGATTAACTATCTGCTCAGCGATATAGATTATTACGTTAACAACAGTACCTACCTAGATGGCAACGGCGATTTCACCCTGTCATTCCCGACTAATGTCTCCAACGGTATGACGGTCACCGTCAACGGTCTGCAATGCCTGTTGCAGGCCACGTCGGCGGGCTGCTCTCTGCTTGAAGGTAGTTCCGCTCCCTGTCATCCAGAGTATTACTGGGAGGCGGATGTCAGTGTTACCGACCCGGTATCAGGGGCATCATCGAATATTATTGAAGGATTCAAATTCAGGTATCTCGAGGGCTATTGCCCCGCTTGATCAGCCAGGAGGCTAGACCATGAAGCAAACACCTATATTGCATCGCAAGCTGTTAGTGCGGGCGCCCATAGCGGCGCTAATACTACTGTTGTCTCTGTGGTCATCCGCTGCCGATATCGATATTTTCCGCACTAACTCGACCAATATTGCCGCGCCCAATGTGCTCTTTGTGCTGGATAATTCCGCCAACTGGAACAGCAATTCCAACGGTGTTACCAAGCAGCAAATCATGCACGAAGCACTGTTTAAATTCCTCGACAGCCTCAAACCACGCTTTGCTGATAATCCTGACTTTCCGGGTATCAATCTGGGTATATTGGTGTATTCCAGCGGCAACTCGCCAAAAGGCGGCAAACCCATTCAGGCCTTTCTGAAAATTGAATCAGCAAGTGATACGGATATAGATGCCATCAAAGCAAGACTCTACTGCAATGAGGATGGCTTTAGAGGCAATGGTGCCGCAGCTAATGAAGCTGCCTGTATCGATCAGCTAAGTATGGAATGGGGCGCAACAGGCTTTGATGTGAACTTGTTTTACGGTTCGGAAAATTTACCAAAAACCAACAATGCGCCCATGGCCCTCGCCTTTAACGAAGCCTACCTGTGGTTTGCGGGTAAGCCTTACCAGGCGGGACAGCAGGATGGCCCGCAACCGTCGAATATCGATGGCTTCGACCCCAGCGCCTTTAGTGGCAGCAACTATATTAGTCCAATCGACGACCTGGCCTGCGCCAACAACTATATGCTGTTTATCTCCAATGGTGGCCCGGATAGTGGTGAGAACAATGTCGCGGAATCCAAGCTCGATGCCCTGGGAGGCGTCTTTGCCGACGACCCACTGTCCACCGGTTTTCACAGCGGTGAAGAGTCCAACTGGCTGGATGAATATGCACGATTTTTAAATACCAGCGACATCAATGATGACGTGGATGGCAAACAGAATGTCTCAGTCTATGCGGTAGATGTTTTCGAAGCACTCAACTCCAGCGGCAAACAATACGACCCCAGCGACGATGCTGGAGACTACAGAGATTTCGGTCTGACAAAGCCGGATGCTTCAAAGCATGCACTGATGTACAACGCATCCGAGGGTGTAGGCGGTGGTGACTATCTGGTAGCCTCAAACGCCGACGCACTGGCTGCGGCGCTCAACGATGTGGTGGACGATATTCTTGAAAAGAACAGTGTCTTTGCCGCGGTCAGTTTACCGGTGTCAGTGAATATCAAAGGCACCAATGAAAATCAGATCTATATGGGCATCTTTCGTCCCTCTCAGCAGCCGCGCTGGGCAGGCAATCTGAAACTCTATCAAATCGGTATCGATTCGATTACCGGCAAACCGATACTGGTGGATGCGGAAGGGGATGCGGCGGAAGATACAGGCACCGGATTTATTGAGACACTGGCGCGCAGTTTTTGGACCGCCTCCAGTACCTATTGGACCAATATACCCACACTCTCAGTAAGTCGTGGCTCTGAGACCACCAGCCCCAGTGACGATCCCGACGGTAAAGAAGTTGAGCGCGGCGGCGTGGCCCAGGGATTGCGCGAATATGTTGGCACCAATCGCACGGTCTACACCTGCACCGGAACCTGTAGCAGTTTAGAAGACTTTAATACCTCCAATAACAATCTCGCTTTCGCCGACTTTAACGCGGCTGATGCCACTGAGATGAACAGTATTATCAATTGGTCAAAAGGCATAGATTTAGAAGATGCGGATAATGACGATGATGATGACACCACCGATATTCGGCCCAATGTCCACGGCGATGTAATCCATTCCCAGCCAGTGGTCATAAACTATGGCGGCAGCAAAGGGCCCTATGTGTTCTATGGCTCCAACGATGGCATGTTCCACGCAGTAAAGGGCGGCATTGTCGAAAAGACCGTCGACAGCAGCTCCAAAGATGGCGAAGAGATTTGGGCGTTTACCGCGCCGGAGCATTTCCCGCAGCTTAAAGTGCTCTATGACAACCTCACCCTGACCGGTGGCTTTGATAACAAACCCTATTTCTTTGATGGCTCCGTGGGCAGCTATGTGGTCTATGACGGCAACAATGAAGTCAGCAGCGCTATTATCTATCTCACCGCCCGCCGTGGTGGCGAGCTACTCTATGCCCTGGATGTGACCGATCCCGAGGCGCCGCTGATAAAGTGGCACAAGAGCAGTGCAGACAATGGCTACAGTGAACTGGGGCAGACCTGGTCAAAGCCAGTGGTGACCAAATTAAAAGTCGGGACCGATGACAAAATCGTACTGATGATGGGCCTTGGCTACGACCCGGATGTAGATGACGGACCTTCAGTAACCCGCACGCAGGGTCGCGGTGTGATTATTATTGATGCCCTAACTGGCGAGGACATTTGGCAGGTTACCTCAGGCTCAGTGTCCAGCCCCTCCGGCACAGTCCTCAGTGAAGCCAATATGACCTTTAGTGTGCCCTCGGATCTGGCAGTGGTTGATCGGGATGGCAATGGCTACTCGGATCGGGCCTATTTTGGTGATACCGGCGGTCAGCTCTGGCGGCTCGATATTGGCAGCGCCACCCTGGGGGATTGGAAAGCCACGCGACTGTTTAAATTCGCCACTTCAAGCCAGCGTTTTTTAAATACCCCTGATGTTGTTGAAAGCCCAGAGGGTATTTACGACATGATCATTATTGGTTCTGGTAACCGCGAAAAGCCGGTGGATACCTCAGTGCAGAACCACATGGTTTTTTATCGCGACTACGACCAAAGCACCACCTCAACCTCGACAACAACATTGACTCTAGGGGATTTGGCGGCCGCCACAACCGTTGTCTCTGGCAGCACAGAGGCTTTTGACCCGGATGCTGATATCAGCAGTAATAGCAAGTTCTTAAAAGGCTGGTATCTGACCCTTGAAAGCGGCGAGAAGGTGGTGACCTCGGCATTGACGACAAATCAGGTGGCCACTTTTGCCACTAATCTTCCAGGGCAAAATGATGCCTGCACCGATCTCGGTGAAGCGCGTATCTACAAAATAAACCCCTTCTCTGTCTTGGGTAAGGCGCCGGGAGAGAAAAACTACGTCACCGTCGAAGGGGGTGGTTTCCTACCGCCACCCGTGGGCTTTACGGTGATTGTCGAACAGACCAGCTGCGATGCCGATGGCAACAACTGCACAACCGAAGAAAAGGCGGTGAGTGGCGTGATGTTTGGGTTTCATGCGGAAGACACCGAGGGCGATCCCCTGGGTGTTCGACGTCGAGTCTGGTGGTACAGCAAGCAGGATAAGTAGCCTGGCTTTTGATTCTTGATTCTTGACGCTGGTTAGCTAATCATCCAACCCAAGCTTTTGCAGGCGATAGCGTATGGAACGAAAACTGATGCCGAGCTTTTTCGCGGCGGCAGTTTTGTTCCAGCGGGAGCGCTCCAAGGTATCCAGCAAAATCTCTTTTTCAATCTCCTCAAGATGCTCTTCCAGTGAGTCAATCTGCTCCGGCTGCCGCTCTGGGCGGTTCAGATTGCTCTGCTCTTGGCTGCCACCGCTGTCGCCGTGAAGCTTAAGGTCAGTGACCTCAATGCGATTGTTTTCACAGAGGGTAGCCGCCCGCTCAAGAATATTTTCCAGCTCACGAACATTGCCGGGAAAGTTGTAATAACGCAGCGCATCCAGAGCTGAATTCGACAGCTCAATCGCTTTACCGTTGCTGCTTAGCTGATTGAGAAATCGCTGGGTAAGGGGCTCTATATCCTCAGGTCGCTGGCGCAGACTGGGCATATGAATATCGATAACATTGAGGCGGTAGAACAGATCGCTGCGAAAAGTCCCCTCCATCACCGCATCTTGTAAATTCTTGTGCGTGGCACTGATCAGTCGCACATCCACATCCACTTCAGTCTCTGCACCCACCGGCCGCACGCGTTTTTCCTGGATCGCACGGAGCAATTTAACCTGCATATCCAGCGGTAGATCAGCCACCTCATCGAGAAATAATGTGCCACCAGAGGCCGCTTGAAAAAGCCCCATCTTGTCCTCAATGGCACCGGTAAAGCTGCCCTTGAGATGGCCAAAGAAAACCGACTCCATCAGATTACTGGGAATAGCACCGCAGTTAACCGGCGCGAAAAGGTTTTTCGCTCTGGGACTCTGTTGATGTATCGACCGCGCCGCCAGCTCCTTGCCGGTGCCGGACTCACCGCTGATATACATGGGCGCCTGACTGCGTGCCACCTTGGTGATTTGCCGACGGATATTTTGCATATGCTGTGAGTCGCCGAGCAACAGAGTCTCTGTGGTCAGGTTGTCGCCATCAAGGGTGTCAGGCAGTGAAAGGGCATTGCTAATCAGGCTGCGCAGGCGGGTCAAATTGACCGGTTTGGAGAGAAAGTCAAAGGCACCCAATTTAAGCGCCTCAACCGCCAGCTCGACATTGCCATAGGCGGTTACCACCGCAATAGGTAGCTGGGGATGGTTCTTTTGCACATAAGCCACGAGATCCAAGCCATTGCCATCGGGCAGGCGCATATCGGTTAAGCAGAGATCGAAGTGCTGTTGCTGGAGCTCGGCTTTGGCTTCGCCAACGGTTTCCACCGCTATCGTAGCAATGCGCATCTTTGCCAATGTCAGCTTGAGCAGTTCGCGTAGATCCAGTTCGTCATCAATGATCAGAACGGTTTTGTTCATTTTCTGCATTCCTTGGCAGTAGCTTTGCCGGATCAGAAAATACTATCTTGAAATAGGCTTCCGTCGGGCTTTTATACACATAGCTTAGTGTAGCGAAGTTGATTTCACAAAGTTCCCGAGCTATATAGAGGCCCAGCCCAACACCCTGTTTTTCCGTGGTAAAAAACGGTTCAAAAATTTTGTCTTTGTTAGCCGCCGATATGCCATCGCCGCGGTCGTAGATTTTTAGCATCGCCAGATTCATATCGGTCTGATAATCGAACTTAACCGCAACCCAGGGAAGGCCGGTTTTCTTCTCTGAGTGGCGCAGCCCGTTGCTGATCAAATTAACCAATACCTGCTGCAGTTGGCCGCCATCAAATGGCGCATTAACCGCCTGAGCAGAGCTGTCGACCTCAATCTGTGGATTATTGAACTGATTACTCTCTTGCACCTGAGTTTTAGTCAGCATGCAATTGTCATAGATATTGGTGACGCTGATTTGCGGCGCCTGCTGTCGTGAGAGTTGCAGAATATCCCGCACCACATTATCCATTCGGCTGCTGTGGCGCAGCACCACGTCTACCAACTGCTGATCTGACTGGGCCAGGTTCGACTCCTGTAACAGCTGTGCGGCGTGGCTAATGGCCCCCAAGGGATTGCGGATCTCATGGGCGATACTCGAGGTCAGATGTCCGAGAGAGCTGTTCTTGAGCTGCTGGGCATGCTGCGAAAGAGTGCGTGCATCTTCAATAAATAAAATCGTATCGACAATCTCAGCACTGCGAATTTCACTAAAACTGATTTGCAGTGGAATAGCTGAGTTCTTGCACTCATAGGTCGGTAGCTGCCGCTGTGGATTGGCTTTCCAATCATGGTAATAGGGCAGCAGCTCGGCAACCTGATAAAGAGAGTCGCGGCGGGCGAGCAGCTTTTGGCTGTCGCTTGAACCCAGTAAAAGAGAAGCCCGCTCATTGAGCTGTTCGATACGAAAATCGCTGTCGAAGACAATAATGCCGGTGAGCATCTTATTGAACACTAAGTCATTGATTTGTTGCAGGCGGGTTGCCGCTCGGGATTCATTCTCGGCAAGTTCCTCAACCAGCGTCAAACGCTTGGCAAGGTAGATAAAGATCAGTGCCGTGCCAAACAGTAAAATACCAAATATGCCACTGGCCAAGACCTGGGCTTGGTCGCCGTTGCTGAGAAGAAATTCCGACATCGCAATCGATACCGGGATAAAACTGGCAATCGCAGCAATTGACAGGGCCAGTCGGGTACTGAGGAAGGTGCCGGATGCCGCCACCGTGACCATTAGCAGATAGCCCATGGACCCGGCCATGCCCCCGGAGCTGTAAAGCATCAGATTAATCGCCACAACATCCACCAGTAATATGCCGAAGAGCAGCGTTTCGTTGGGACGCCAGCGCAATAGGTGGAGCAGGGGCAGGTTGATCAGACTGGCGAGCAAATAGACTGCCGCGGTTACCGAGAACAGACCACTGTTACTGTCGGCAAAATAGATCGGAGAGGAATCTAATTGACCCAACCACAGCAGCAGTGCCGCTAGACATAGCCTGTAGCCGGAGTAGAACTTGAGTAACCTAGAGGGGGCGAGGCTGCCTTGCTGTGCTTCCTGCATAGTCAATTCTCCATCCAAATTGGAGTTAACTCAGGTACAGGTTTGTCGCTTGCGTCGACTCTGGACTGTTATAGCAAATTAATCAGGGTGGGCTTGATTAGATCAGTCGTAAATCGTCGCTATGGGCAAACGCTTGTGTTGAGTCTTATTATAAATAGCAATCAGCCGATCCTCGGCTTCTTGAGAGACGGCTTTGTTTTCAAGAAAATTATCAATTTCGTCATAACTCAGCCCGAGAACCTGCTCGTCGGCCTTCTGTGGCTTCAGGCATTCCAGATCCGCGGTAGGGGTCTTTATGACCAATGAGTCTGGAGCGCCCAGTGTTTTTGCCAACAGCCGAACCTGACGCTTGCTCAGGCCAAACAGCGGTGCCAGGTCACAGGCGCCATCACCAAACTTAGTATAGAAGCCAGTGATGTTCTCTGCCGAGTGATCTGTACCCAGCACCAAACCGCCGAGAATACCGGCGATCTCATACTGTGATGCCATGCGCGCACGGGCCTTGAGATTGCCCTTGGCAAAATCGGTGACCCCATCGCTCTGCGGGTGCAGGCCATTCTCAGTAAGCGTGTCACAGACACTCTCATGGATGCCGTCGGCACCGCTTTTAATATTTACCGTCAGGCTCTTGCTCGGCTGGATAAAGCTCAGTGCCACCTGGGCATCGTCTTCGTCCCTCTGCACGCCATAGGGCAGGCGCACAGCGACAAACTGATAGTCACTACAGTCTTGTTCGGCATTTAACTGATCAATGGAGAGTTGTGCGAGACGGCCACAGGTTGATGAATCAACCCCGCCGCTAATACCCAGAACCAAAGTTTTACAGCCAGCGGTAGTGAGCTGATGTTTGATAAAGTGAATTCTTCGTTGAATCTCAGATTGCGGGTCGATCTCTGGGATAACCCGCATTTCTTGAATAATAGCTGCCTTGTTCATAAGCTCCGAAACGACCCTTTGGACAGTGGAAAGTTAGTCGACTAGACCAAAGGTGATACGGTTCCAAATCGAGCGTGGTTCTTCTTTCTTGGCTTCATTGGTGGCAATCAGTTCGGCTTCGCGCACGGAACGATTGAAGATCGCCCGTGAGTCAAAGGCCGGGGGCTGCAAACGCTCGATCAGACCAAAGGTAATCTTACCTAAAAACGAATCGCCGCTGCCGATCAGGCGTTGATCAAAATCAAACTCACCAGAGGCATTCAGTGCCGGGTGCTCGGGATGGTTGGCGGCCAATACGGTCACCGCATTGTCAGACAGTTCCTGCATGCCCAACATCTGGTAACCCTGAGCCATCACCGCAAGGCCATCGGGAACCGCAGGAGTCTGCTGGAAGTTCTCAACCACAAAGCGACCGCGATTGGCTGCGGCCAAATAGGCGCCGCGGGAGAAGTAATAGTTAGCAACATGTATCTCAGCGCGGGCTAACTGATTGCGCAGGTTAACTAAGCGTTTGCGCGCATCGGGAGCATAGGGGCTGCTGGGAAAACGATTGAGCAGTTCCGAGAAAGTACCAAAAGCATCGCGAGCGGAACCAATATCACGGCGAGTGTTATCAGTCGGCAGAAAATTGTCGAAGGCGCTGGTTGACTGAGAGATCTCAGAGAGCCCTTTAACATAGAAGGCGTAATCGACATTGGGATGCTGCGGGTGCAGACGAACAAATCGGTCCGCGGCGGCAATACTCGAATCGTGGTCGCCGGACCTAAACTGGGCATACATTAATTCAAGCTGAGCCTGCTCGGCATACTTGCCAAAGGGAAACTGAGACTCCAGCAGCTCCAGGTTGCTAATCGCCACCGACCAGTTGCTCGAGTTTAAACTGCTCTGAATTTTTTCGTAAAAATCGACTTCGGTGTAGCCCGAGGTTTCGTCTTCAGCAGACTCGTCGTCGCCCCCTCCCAGCCAAGAGCATCCGGTGATAACAGACAAACTCAATATGAGTAAAATAATTGACCTGATTTTCATGTAATATTCCCAGCCTGAGAAAGTGTCGACGCGCTAGCGATGTAGTCGTGCATTTAACCACACAGCCTGCGGTAAACCAATCTGTGTGGATGATATTGCCACTGTTAAGGCGCTGGCAAACCAAATCAGCGCAGCGGCCCCCCGAAATTCAACGCTAGGACGACCTCGATTGACTGACTTAATAGACCGTTTAGACCGCTTAGACCGGATAGACCGGATAGACCACATTGAACAAAAGGCAACCGTGTCTGCCAGCGATTGCGGCCGCCGCCTGGACCAAATTGCCGCCGAGCTATTTAGCGATTACTCGCGCTCGCGCCTGCAACTGTGGATTAAATCCGGCGAGCTCACCGTAGACGGAAAACAGCAATCACCAAAATTCAAACTGCTGGGCGGCGAAGAGATCGTGGTCTCGGCCCAGTTAAAAGCCGAGGGCGATTGGCAGGCCGAAGATATTCCCCTGAATATTGTTTTCGAAGATGACAGCATTATCGTTATCAACAAGCCGACTAATTTTGTTGTGCATCCCGCCGCCGGTAATCGCGAAGGCACATTGCTCAACGCGTTATTATTCCACTGCCCACAGTTAGAGTCAGTGCCCCGTGCTGGAATTGTCCACCGTCTCGACAAAGACACCACCGGCCTAATGGTGGTCGCGAAAAACCTCGCCGCCCACACCGATCTTGTTGCTCAGTTGCAGGCGCGCACCGTCAGTCGCGAGTATGAAGCAGTAGTCAGTGGCGTAATGACCGGAGGAGGGGTGGTCGATCAGCCCATTGGCCGACATCCGAAACAGCGAGTCAAAATGGCAGTGGTCAGAGATGGCAAAGAGGCCCGCACCCACTATAAAGTGGTCAAGCGCTTTGACGGCCACACCCATATTCGCCTAAAACTTGAAACCGGACGCACCCACCAAATTCGTGTACATATGGCCAGCATCAAATACCCGATTGTCGGCGACGACACCTACGGTGGCCGTTTCCGCATTCATAAAGGTGTATCCGATCAACTTAGAGATACCCTACAACATCTGGATCGCCAGGCTCTCCATGCCCGAGCACTGGGCCTGGTACACCCCGACAGCGGCGAGTACGTGAGCTGGGAGACTGAACTTCCCGAGGATATGCAGAACCTCTTGGCCGCCCTCAAGGAAGGCTAGAGTCTAAGTAGAGGTAGTACCTGTAGATAAAAGAGTCGCGACAAGCTGGGAGCAAACCGATGTCGATAGATGTAATAACCCCGCAGTGGCCAGCGCCCGCCAATGTCGGCGCAGCCATTTCCCTGCGCAGCGGCGGTTGCAGCAGCGCACCCTTTGATCAGAGCAATCTTGCACTGCATGTGCAGGATCAGCCTGAAACCGTTTTAGCCAATCGTCACAGCCTAGCCGAATCCCTCAAATTACCGGCACAGCCCCTGTGGCTCGATCAGGTTCATGGCACTGACATTATTTATGCCCCAGGGGTTTATGCACCAGAGTCTGCCGACACACCGCGAGCCGATGGCAGCTACAGCGACCAAGCTGGTGTAGCCTGTGTTGTATTAACTGCAGATTGTCTACCGGTATTGTTTTGTGATCGTGCTGGCACTCAGGTTGCTGCCGCCCATGCCGGTTGGCGCGGACTCTGCGGCGGCATACTGCGTAAAACCGTCGCCACTTTTAAGCAATCACCAGACCAGCTGCTAGCCTATCTGGGACCGGCGATTGGCCCTCAGGTATTTGAAGTGGGTGGCGAAGTATTGCAGGCATTTCTCGATCAGGCGCAAAACCCCCAACAGCAGCAGGCCATAAAAACAGCCTTTAGTGGCCAGAGATCTAAAGAGGGCAAATATCTGGCCGATCTCTACGCCCTGGCGCGGGCTGAATTGAGCGCCTCCGGGGTCAGCCAAATCTACGGCGGCGACTACTGTAGCTACAGCGATTCAGAGCGCTTTTACTCCTATCGACGGGAGCCAAAAACCGGTCGCAACGGATCGCTTATTTGGCTCCGCGGATAGCCTCTGTCCACAGCGTAAAATTCCTCTATTTTTCCCTCGGATAAGACTTGATAACAGGGGGGTGTTCCATTAGAATTGCCGCCCTCTCGCAGAGGCTATTGGCTTCAAGAAAAAAAGCGACGGAATCTGGCTGCTAACTAACTGATGCGGCCACTATAAATTGGAGCAGAACATGTACGCAGTAATCAAAAGTGGCGGAAAGCAGCATCGCGTAGTTGAAGGAGAGACCCTTCGTCTTGAGAAGCTGGATCTAGCGACTGGTGATAATATCGATTTTGAAGAAGTCTTGATGGTCGGCGAAGGTGCCGAAGTCAAGATTGGTGCTCCTCTCGTAGAGGGTGGCAAAGTGACTGCTGAGATCGTTTCTCACGGCCGTGGCGACAAAGTGAATATTATTAAATTCCGTCGTCGCAAGCACTCGCGCACACAACAGGGCCACAGACAGTGGTATACAGAAGTTAAGATTACTAGCATTAACGCTGGATAATCCCAAGAGGAAATAGCAATGGCTCACAAAAAAGCTGGTGGTAGTACTCGTAACGGTCGCGATTCAGAAAGCAAACGCCTTGGTGTTAAAGTTTTCGGCGGCCAAGCAATAAATTCAGGCAGCATCATCGTTCGTCAGCGTGGCACTAAATTCCACCCGGGCAACAATGTCGGTATCGGCAAAGACCACACACTGTTCGCAACAGCCGAAGGCGTTGTGCAGTTTGTGCAGAAAGGCCCGAAGAACCGTAAGTATGCAGAAGTGGTTTCCGCGTAGGTTACTACCACTTCATGTTAAAAAAGCCCCTACGTGGGGCTTTTTTTATGCGCGGGATTTAGCCCCCGCGGCTCACGCAATGACACACAGCAACAGCAACTGTAAACTGATCCTATGAAATTCGTCGACGAAGCAACAATTAAAGTGCAGGCAGGCAAAGGCGGCAACGGCTGCATGAGCTTTCGCCGTGAGAAATATATTCCCAAAGGCGGCCCAGATGGCGGTGATGGCGGTGACGGTGGCAGCGTGTTTCTGGTTGCGGCAGAAGGTCTCAATACCCTGATCGACTTCCGCTTTACGCGTAACTTCCGCGCTGAGAATGGTGAGCAGGGCCGCGGCTCTGACTGTACTGGCGCCGGTGGCGAAGACCTAGTTATGCAAGTCCCCGTGGGCACCACAGTACTCTGCGAAGAGACTGGCGATGTACTGGGCGATCTCACTGAATTGGGTCAGCAGCTCAAAGTGGCCCAGGGCGGTTTTCATGGCCTCGGCAATGCGCGCTTTAAGTCCAGTGTCAATCGCGCACCGCGACAGACCTCTCCCGGCAGTGAAGGTGAGTTGCGCGAGATCAAGCTTGAACTAAAAGTGCTCGCTGATGTGGGCCTACTCGGCCTACCCAACGCCGGTAAATCAACCTTTATTCGCGCCGTCTCGGCAGCCCGTCCAAAAGTTGCCAACTATCCCTTCACCACGCTAGTGCCCAACTTGGGCGTAGTGGGTATGAGCGGTGATAAAAGCTTTGTCGTCGCCGATATTCCCGGCTTGATTGAAGGCGCATCTGAAGGCGCTGGCCTGGGTATTCGTTTCCTCAAGCACCTGACCCGCACACGACTGCTGTTACACCTTGTCGACATGATGCCCTATGACGGCACCACACCAGCGGAAAACACTGTAGTGATCGAGCAGGAGTTGGGTAAATTTAGCCCGACACTGGCCGAGGGTGATCGCTGGTTAGTATTGAATAAAACCGACCTGATGCCCGAAGATGAAGTGGAGCAAGCTTGCAAGAATGTGGTTGAAACACTCAACTGGCAGGGCCCAGTATTTATTATTTCTGCGATCTCTGCACAGGGCACCAAAGCCCTCTGTGCAGCGATCATGGATTATATCGACGGTCATCGCGAACGGGAAAGTATAGATCCGACACTGGTTGTGGCACTGGAAGAACGCCGCCAGCAGATCCAAGCGGAAGCCCGCGAGCGCATCGAAGGACTGGCTGAAGCCCGACGTCTGGCCCGCCTCGGTGGCGAGCAGATCGAAGGTGCAGAATTCGATGAAGAGTTTGAAGACGAAGATGACGACGACAACGATGTTGAAGTGGTTTACGCAGAGTAGGATGGCTGAATCCCTAAAACAAGTATAACGAAAGTAGCTAGGAGTTTAGCTAGGAGTTTAGCTAGGTATGACAAGAGCAATCACCCAAGATGCACAGCGCCTAGTCGTTAAGATTGGCAGCGCGCTGCTGACCAATAATGGCGCCGGTCTCGATCGCGACGCCATCGACGGCTGGGTTGAGCAAATCGCTCAGCTCTTGGCTCAGGGTAAAGAAATTGTTTTGGTCTCCTCAGGTTCAATTGCCGAAGGCATAGTGCGACTCGGCTGGAAAACCCGTCCCGGTAGCATTCATGAACTTCAGGCCGCGGCAGCAGTGGGCCAGATGGGTCTAATTCAAACCTATGAGAGCAGCTTTCAACGCTTCGATCGCCTCACCGCACAGATACTCCTCGACCACGACGACCTGGCCAATCGCCAGCGCTACCTCAATGCGCGCAGCGCCCTACAGACCTTAATCCAATTAAACGTGCTGCCCATAGTCAATGAAAACGACACCGTGGTCACCGATGAAATTCGCTTTGGCGACAACGACAGTCTCGCCGCACTGGTGGCCAATCTAATTGACGCCGATCTGCTGGTGATTCTCACCGATAAAGACGGCCTCTACAGCGCCAATCCTGATCTTGATTCCAGCGCCCAGCTGATCAGTGAAGCCATGGCCGACGACAGCTCTCTCGACGCCCTAGCCGGTGGCAGCAACAGCAGTCTTGGCAGAGGTGGTATGGTCACCAAACTACAGGCAGCGAGGCTCGCAGCCCGCTCTGGTTGCAACACCGTGATTGTCGGCGGACGCAATAGTGAGATATTGACCGCAGTCACTCAGGGTCAACAGGTCGGAACATTACTCACCGCCTCACAGCAGCCCCTCGCCGCACGCAAGCAGTGGCTCGCGGGACAGTTGCAGGTCAAAGGCCAGCTAGTGCTCGACGCCGGTGCCGTCAAAGTTCTGCAACAGCAGGGTCGCAGTTTATTAGCCGTGGGTGTTACCCAGGTCAAAGGGCAATTTACCCGGGGTGAATTGGTCAGCTGTGTTGATACTGGTGGTCGTGAAATTGCTCGCGGGCTGGTCAACTACCACTCCGACGAAGCAGATCGTATCAAAGGTCAAGGCACCGAGCGCATCGCCGAAATTCTCGGTTATCGTGAAGACGACGAACTGATTCATCGCGACAATATGGTGATTAGCTAAACGACTTTTCCGGTTCCTAGAACTAGAGTCACTTCCAATCCACAATTTTACACTCCGCTCCCAATCAGCTGGGACGTCCATTTTAGCTTGCCTGTTGAAAACCTCCCGCTAGCCCCCACCTAAAATACTAAGCAAGATAAAAACTTATTCCGAGGTATGCCATGCGAATCGAAAAGCTGACTAATCAACTGCAGAGTGCGCTAGCCGACGCCCAATCCATTGCCGTGGGCAACGACCATTCCGCCATAGAACCGCTGCACCTATTGTTGGCACTACTCAATCAACAGGGTGGCAGTGTGCGCCCAATCCTCAATCGCGCCGGCTTTGATGTGGTTGGCCTGCAAACTGATCTCAATACGCAGCTCGATAAACTCGCCAAGATCAGCTCCCCCACCGGCGAAGCAAATCTATCCCAAGATCTTAGTCGCCTATTAAATATGGCCGACCGCAGCGCCCAGAAAAAGGGCGACCAATTCGTCTCCAGTGAAATTTTGCTACTCGCCGCCCTTGAAGATAAAAATTTACTCGGCAAAAGCCTCGCCAAGTTTGGTGATGTGAATAAAGCCAAGAGCGCTATTGAATCGGTTCGCGGTGGCGAGCAGGTCAGCGATGCCGATGCTGAAAGTCAGCGCGAAGCCCTGGATAAATACACCATCGATCTCACCGAGCGGGCTGAATCCGGAAAATTAGATCCAGTGATCGGCCGCGACGACGAAATCCGCCGCACCATCCAGGTTTTGCAGCGCCGCACCAAAAACAACCCGGTCTTGATCGGCGAACCCGGTGTCGGTAAAACCGCCATCGTCGAAGGCTTGGCCCAGCGGATTATCAATGGCGAAGTGCCAGAGGGCTTAAAAAATAAACGCGTATTGACCTTGGATCTCGGCGCACTCTTAGCCGGTGCAAAATTCCGCGGTGACTTTGAAGAGCGCCTAAAAGCCGTGCTCAAAGATCTCTCCAAACAGGAAGGACAGATCATTCTGTTTATCGACGAGATTCATACCATGGTCGGTGCCGGTAAAGCCGAGGGCGCCATGGATGCCGGCAATATGCTCAAGCCAGCCTTGGCCCGCGGCGAACTCCACTGTGTCGGTGCCACCACCCTGGACGAATACCGCAAGTTTATTGAAAAGGACGCCGCCCTCGAGCGCCGCTTCCAAAAAGTCTTAGTCGAAGAGCCCAGCGAAGAGGATACCGTCGCCATTTTGCGCGGTCTTAAAGAGCGCTATGAAGTTCACCACGGCGTTGAGATTACCGACAGTGCCATAGTGGCCGCCGCTAAACTGTCCCAGCGCTATATCACCGATCGCCAACTGCCGGACAAAGCCATCGACCTGATCGATGAGGCGGGTAGTCGCATCCGCATGGAAATTGACTCCAAGCCGGAAGAGATGGATCGTCTTGAGCGGCGCTTAATCCAATTAAAAATCGAGCGCGAAGCGGTCAAAAAAGACAAAGACGAAGCCTCCCGCAAGCGCCAGCAAAAACTCGAAGATGATATTGCTGAGCTTGGCGCAGAATATGCCGACCTCGAAGAGATCTGGAAAGCCGAAAAAGCCTCCATGCAGGGTGCAACCCATATTAAAGCTGAACTGGAGCAAGCCAAAGCCAACCTTGAAGCGGCCCATAGATCCGGCAACCTTGAAAAAATGGCGCAGATTCAATACAGCATTATTCCCGAATTAGAAAAGCAATTGGCCAGCGCCAATAGCGAAGCCCAGGTTGAAAAGCGCCTGCTGAGAAACAAAGTCACCGAGGAAGAGATCGCCGAAGTGGTCGCCAAGTGGACCGGTATCCCAGTGTCGAAAATGCTCGAAGGAGAGCGCGATAAACTGCTGCGCATGGAAGATTCCCTGCACCAGCGAGTGATGGGCCAGAGTGAAGCCGTCGTCGCCGTCTCCAACGCCGTGCGCCGCTCACGTGCCGGTTTATCCGATCCCAATCGCCCCAATGGATCCTTCCTGTTTCTCGGTCCCACCGGCGTCGGCAAAACCGAACTCTGCAAATCCCTAGCTGAATTTTTGTTCGACAGCGAAGAGGCCATGGTGCGTATCGACATGTCCGAGTTTATGGAAAAACACTCCGTCGCCAAGCTGATTGGCGCACCTCCCGGCTATGTGGGCTATGAAGAGGGCGGTTATCTCACTGAAGCCGTGCGCCGTCGCCCCTACTCAGTATTACTGCTGGATGAAATCGAAAAAGCCCATCCCGACGTCTTCAATATTTTATTGCAGGTACTCGATGACGGCCGTTTGACCGATGGTCAGGGCCGCACTGTCGACTTTAAAAACACCGTGATTGTGATGACCTCCAACCTCGGCTCCGACGTCATTCAAATGCTCGCCGGTGAAGAGAACTACGAGGTGATGAAATCTGCGGTCATGGATGTAGTCAGCAGTCATTTCCGCCCCGAATTTATCAACCGCGTCGACGAAGTAGTGGTATTCCACCCTCTAGCCAAAGACCAACTCCGCGGTATTGCCAGCATCCAGCTCGATCTACTGGGCAAACGCCTGGCTGAACACGAGCTGCAACTGACCCTCAGCGACGAGGTATTGGACAAGTTACTCGAGGCAGGCTTTGACCCAGTCTACGGCGC
>CAJQKW010000080.1 GCA_905478975.1 uncultured Pseudomonadales bacterium
GTGCAATTAGTACATGGGCCTTGCTGCGCAGGGTTTTACCCACTTCGTTGAGCTCGAGTTTTTTGCCTGTGCGATCAAACAGGCTGAGATTAAACGCCTGCTCAAGGGTTTGCAGGGCAGAGCTGGCGGCAGACTGGGACATATGCAGCTGTTCTGCGGCTTTGGATATATTTTCATAGCGGGCGATACTGAGGAATATCTGAAGTTGCCGGAGGCTGTATTTCATATGGGTTACCTTGCGCGTGCGATGGCTGTCGTTTAATTATCATTATCGGTTAAATCGATTATGATAAACATAATATCCTGTTTTACATGTATAGTTAAAGGCTCTAGTATCCACCCTTATAATTCCCCCACAGGAAATCTCTCATGGCTGAGCAAAAAGCAACAAATGTAACCTGGCACGACGGTGATATTACCATTGATGATCGCAGTACGCTGCTGGGACAAAAGGGCGCAACCCTATGGTTTACAGGGCTCTCAGGTAGCGGTAAAAGCACCGTTGCAGTGGCGCTGGAAAAAGCACTATTTAAGCGCGGCAAGCTCAGCTATCGACTGGATGGCGATAATATTCGTCTGGGTATCAATAAAAATCTCGGCTTTTCGGCTGAGGATCGCACGGAAAATATTCGCCGTATTGGTGAGATTGCCAAGCTGTTTGTGGATTCTGGTGTGATTGCCCTGTCTAGCTTTATAAGTCCCTATCGCGCCGACCGCGATCAGGTTCGGGCGCTGCACCTTGAGTCAGGCTTTGCCTTTATCGAAATCTTTGTCGACTGTGCTCTATCTGAAGCGGAGAAACGCGACCCTAAAGGACTTTACAAAAAAGCGCGCGCCGGAGAAATTAAAAATTTTACTGGCATTGATGATCCCTACGAAGCGCCAAACAGCCCTGAGATCCACCTGCACACTGATCAGATGACACTTGAGCAGGAAGTGACTTTGATTATGACTTACCTTGAGGAGCATGGTTTTATTGCCTAGCGTTTAAAAAAGCGCCTTAAACAGCTCTTGTTACCTATTATTTTTAGCCCGTACTTACTTAAAACCGATGGAGAAAGACCACTTGATTAAGCCCCATGGATCAGACCAGCTAAACCCTCTTTTAGTCGACGACGCGCAGCGCCAGGCGCTGTTACAGGAAGCAGAGTCTCTGCCTTCACTGTTACTCAACTCAGCCGCAGCGGCCAATGCCGTAATGCTCGGCGCGGGATATTTTAATCCCCTAACCGGTTATATGAACCTTGCCGATGCGTTGAGTGTTTCCGCATCTCTGCACACCACTGAAGGCCTGTTTTGGCCCGTACCAGTAATCAATCTGACCAAGGATATTTCAGCGATCAGCGGCGCTAGCCGTATTGCTCTGAGAGATCCCAATACTGAAGGCCACCCGGTTATTGCGCTGATGGATGTGGCTGCAATTGAAGAGGTCAGCGCTGAACAGATTCAGTCTATGGCGGTAGATATCTTTGGTACTCTGGATCCTGAGCACCCAGGTGTTGCCACCTTTAATAATTTGGGTAATCATCTGATTTCTGGCGATATTCAGGTGTTGAACCTGAGCTATTTCCAGGCGGATTTCCCCGATACCTTCCGCACGGCAACTGAAATTCGCGATGAGATTGCTCAGCGCGGCTGGAACAAGGTTGTCGCCTTCCAAACGCGCAATCCCATGCACCGTGCCCACGAAGAGCTCTGCCATATGGCCATGGAGCGTTTGGGCGCTGACGGCATTGTCGTGCACATGTTGCTGGGCAAGCTAAAGCAGGGCGATATTCCAGCCTCTGTGCGTGATGACTGCATTCGCAAGATGGTTGAGCTGTATTTCCCTGAGAACACCGTAATGGTCACTGGTTATGGCTTCGACATGCTCTATGCTGGCCCCCGTGAAGCGGTTTTGCACGCGGTGTTCCGTCAGAATATGGGCTGTACCCATCTGATTGTGGGTCGTGATCACGCCGGTGTAGGCGACTACTATGGTGCGTTCGATGCCCAGACTATCTTTGCTGAAAAGGTCCCTGCTGGCTCATTGGACATTGAAATCTTTAATGCGGATCACACGGCATTTTCGAAGAGGCTTAAGCGCGTGGTGATGATGAACGAAGCGGAAGGCCATACTAAAGACGACTTTATTCTGTTGTCGGGTACCAAGGTTCGGCAGATGTTAGGTGATGGAATTGCGCCGCCGCCTGAATTTTCACGCCCTGAAGTGGCGAAGATTTTGATGGATTATTATCAGCTTGAAAGTGCCTAATTCCCAGCACTAAGTAGTTATAAAAAAGCCCGCTATTGTCTGCAATAGTGGGCTTTTTTAATTGCGAGGCCCTGAGAAACAGGAAACTTCCTGCTGCTGTTGTTTGATTAACTCAAAGTATTCGTAATATTTTTTCTGCGTACAATAATTGTAGGCAAGAGCCTTTACTGCGGCTTTAAACTCGTCGCTTTGCTTACCCAACACCTGTTCTGCAAGGCGCACAACAATAATTAATGCAGCCTCTTCGGCTGGCCAGTTCTCGGTCAAACCCTCGAGGGCATAGAGCTGGTTGTAACGCTCCATCAGTTGGTATTCATCATTGTCGCGGCTTTTTTCTAACTCGATGATCTCCAGTAATAGCGGGATCGCGGCGATATAGCTCTCTTTAAAAATCAGATATTTATAATAGTAATCGCGAGCACTATTGGTGGTCGGGTGCGACGTCCCTAGCAAAGTGTATGAGAGTGTATAGGCCTGCTCAATCTGCTCAGGATCTGGATTGAATGCGTGCAGCTTTTCGTAACTTTGATTGATATTTTTCAGAATAAGAATACAGCTCGGCGAACTCTCAGAGTAGAGAGTAATGCACTGGGGCAGGGCCGTTTTACTGCGTTTTATGGATTTTTTCCAGCGCTTGCGCTGTATATCTTTATCGATATTGAGAACAGCTTTATTAAACTTTCTCTCAGACCATGGCTTCGCCTCACAATGAACTGGAAGGCTTAGGGCAATCAGTGCTAGTGCAGCGATAACCGAGTTTTTTGTGAATGGCGCCGTCTGAAAAACTGCGCGTTTAACCAGTATTGATGTAAAAAATAAATAATTAATACGGAAGCAAAAGGTCATGGTTTAGCCCCCCAACTAAAAATACCATATATCTCAGTATAGATTATAAATTTATTTTTGCTGAACAATAGACCCAGTCAGCCCCCAATACTTTTTGGGGCTGACATAATGTAGGCCTTGACGGGCTTAAAGCGTCATACCGCCGTCGACAACAATGCACTCGCCGTTGGTATAACTAGAGGCATTGGAGACTAAATAGAGCACGGTGCCGGCCATTTCACTGGGCTCGGCGTGGCGTTTCATGGGGATCTGGGCAATGGCCGACTGATAGATCGCATCATCGGTAAACAGCGCTCCGGCAAACTGGGTTTTGGTGAAACCCGGGAGCAGGGCATTGACACGAATACCCAGGCCGCCACATTCTTTGGCGAATGATTTAGTCATATTCACTACTGCGGCCTTACTGATTGAATAAATTCCCTGCATATCGCCGGGCTGCAGTGCGTTAATCGAGGCAGTATTAACAATCGAGCCACCGCCATTGTCGCGCATCAGTTTACCGGCTTCGACAGACATAAAGAAATAGCCGCGAATATTGACATCAACGGTCTTCGTATAAGCGCCGAGATCGGTGTCGAGAATATGCCCAAAATACGGATTAGTCGCAGCGTTATTCACCAGAATATCGAGCTTGCCGAACTTGCTTTTAATCGTCGCAAAAGTCTCTTCAATCTGCTCCATGCTGCCCACATGACAGGCCAGTGCTTCGGCACTACCGCCCTCTGCGGCGATCTGATCGGCTATGGTTTGGCAACCATCGAGCTTGCGGCTGGAGACGATAACATGAGCACCTTGCTCGGCCAGCAGTCTGGCGATTGCTTCACCAATGCCACGGCTGGCGCCAGTGACTAGAGCGATTTTTCCGGTTAGATCAAAAAGGTTTGTAGCCATTGTTAGTTCCTATTTTAGTTCTTATTTTAGTTCTTATTTTAGTTCCTAGAATAATTATTGTTATCAAGGGTTTTTCTTATAAACGAGATTTTAATAAACGAGCTTTTCAGTAAACGGGCTTTTCAGTAAACGGGCTT
>CAJQKW010000081.1 GCA_905478975.1 uncultured Pseudomonadales bacterium
GCTACAAAGTGAGTTTCCAGTAAAGGTGTTGATGTGTCTTTAGATGAAAAATTTATGGGTCGTGCCATGGCGCTTGCGGAACAGGCAGCGGCAGTGGGCGAGGTGCCGGTTGGTGCCCTAGTCGTCAAAGACGGGCTGGTGATTGGCGAGGGCTACAACCAGCCCATTACCAGCTGTGATCCCACTGGCCATGCGGAAATTATTGCCATGCGCAATGCCGCCACAGCACTGGGCAACTATCGCCTCAGTGGCTGCGATCTCTATGTCACCATCGAACCCTGCACCATGTGCGTGGGCGCTATGGTCCACGCCCGCATAGGCAGAATTATTTTTGGTGCCAAAGAGCCTCGCGCCGGTGCCCTGGAAAGTCAGCTGCGACTGATGGATGAGTCTCATTACAATCATTCTATCGATTGGCAGGGGGGTGTTTTGGCGGAGCAGTGTGGGGCGCTTATAAGCGGCTTTTTTCGCGCTAAGCGTGCTGCGGGGAAAGCCCCTAAGCCTTAAGGCTCTAAAATCTTAAAGCTAAAGGCTCTTAAGTCTTAAAGCTAAAGGCTCTTAAATCTTAACGCTAAAGGCTCTAGAGAGATGAGGGTGCGGAGTCTTCCCATTCACTGTTGGGCTGCTGATCCTCTACATTTTGCAGTTCCAATTGCTGGGATAGTTCGTGCAATTCTAAGTATCTTGTGTAGTAGCGAATATTGTCCACATAGATAACCGGCTCATTGCCTCGGGCATAGCCGTACTTTAGCTCTTGGTAATACTGCTTGTTGCTCAGTTTGGGCAAATGCTCTCGCACATGTTCCCAGAGGTCTGGATTCTGTCCATTGCGCTGGGTAAGAATACGCGCATCTTCCATATGCCCAAAGCCCACATTGTAGGCCGCCAGTGCCAGCAGTGTGCGGTTGGGTTCGTTGATACGATCTGGCAGGCGCGAGCGCAACTTCGACAGATAGGCGGCACCGCCGGTTAAGCTTTGCTGCGGGTCGAGACGATTTTTTATTTTCATTTCGCGGGCGGTATTCAGGGTCAGCATCATCAAGCCGCGCACACCTGTGGGCGATCGCGCTTTTGGATTCCAATGTGATTCCTGATAGGCGACGGCAGCCAATAGGTGCCAATCGAAACCGAACTGCTCGGCAGCCAACTTAAACAACGGCTCATAATTCGGCAGTCTGCTGTCCACCAACTCACCAAAGCGCTGGGAACCCGCCACAGAGAAATTGTCGGCCTGTTCCAGCAGATCATTTTTTAAGTTGTCCAACTTGCCACTGGCGCTGTAGTCACTGAGAAAGCGATTGGCTGCCGCCAGTAAGGTGCCGTCGCCATGGCGCGGGAAGGCCCAGGCTACAGATTGGGGGTCGGAAATATCGATAGCGCGACGCACCTGGGGATAGATATGTCGGCTCACCAGATAGGCCAGTGAGTCGACCACGGTGTAGTCAATCTCGCGGTCGTGAACCATGCGCATCAGTTCGCTCATTTCACTGCTGCTATCCTCGCGCCATTTTAGCCCTGGGTACTGGGCGGCCCAGAGGCTGAGTTGTTCACTGTGGGACGAGCTTTTCAGTACCAGCAGGTCGCCGTCGATATCACTGAGGGAGCGCGGTCGTGCAGAGCCGCGGCGATAGACCAGGTGTTGGGTGACCTGCATATAGGGATCGGTGAATTGCAGTAACTTGCTGCGGCTGGCGTTGACAGTAATATTGGCGGCGGCGAAATTGCCTTCGGGACCGCCTACAGAGAGTAATAGAGCGTGGAGCGTTGGTTTTGATTGCACCACCAGCTCGACATCGAGGCTATCGGCAAAGGCCTTGGCAAGCAGGTACTCAAGGCCACTTTTGCCTCTGCCGTCTTCATAGTAGGTGGTGGGGCCAGCGACGGTGAGCATGTGCAATGTGCCGCTTAGCTGCACCTGTTGCAGGTCGCTGATGCGCGCGCTGCTGCTAAAATACAGGGCAAGTAAGAGCCCGATAAAAGCCAAAATGATGCGCTTGCCAGTGCGTCTTGCGCTGACAGGAAATCGGGTTAAAAGCTTTTTCAAAAGTCCGAGCAAATGTGCTCTCCAAAAGATCCCTAGACTGCTGCTCTAAACTACTGCTCAAAAAGGCTGCTCAACATGGCTGTTAGAGCATTACAGATGATAATCACTGCAAAATGACTGTCGCTGAAAGAATTGTACAGGCTTTACTCAATTCTATCTGCCTACCAACAGATTTTTCAGCTAGAATGACGCGCTTTCTCATTCGAAAGTTTTGCGAGCACTGCCTCTATGATGATCCTCACCGGCGCACCTTCTCTGTCTGCGTTTAGACGTAAAAAACTTCTTTCAACACTACAGCAAAAAGTGCCCTCTACGGTTTCAGTTTACGCCGAATATGTGCATTTCGCCGAACTGACTCAGCCGCTCTCTACGAGTGGGGTGGAAACACTGCAGGCACTGCTGACCTATGGTCCGCGAGAAGAGAAAACTGCCACCAAAGGACAGTTGATTTTAGCGGTACCTAGACCTGGGACTATTTCTCCCTGGTCGAGCAAGGCGACGGATATAGCCCATAACTGCGGCCTCGATCAGGTTGTCAGAGTCGAACGTGGCACGGCGTATTATGTTCAGGGGCAAGAGCATTTCACTGAGCAGCAACTGGCCGATCTGGGTGCCGAGCTGCATGACCGTATGGTTGAGTCAGTGCTACATGAGCTACAGCAGGCCGAAGTGTTATTTAGTCATCACAAACCAGCGCCGGTCGCGACTGTCGATACTCTGGGCGGTGGAGTTGATGCACTGCGAAAAGCCAATGTCGAGCTGGGTCTGGCACTGGCCGAGGACGAGATAGAGTATCTGGTGGAGAGCTTTGAGGGGCTTAAACGCAACCCCACTGACGTCGAGCTAATGATGTTTGCTCAAGCCAACTCCGAGCACTGCCGTCATAAAATTTTTAATGCCAGCTGGACCCTCGACGGTGAAGACCAAGAACATTCCCTGTTTGGCATGATTCGCAATACCTACAAGGTCAATGGCGAAAATGTTCTCTCGGCTTACTCAGATAACGCCGCGGTAGTGGTGGGCACCGAGGGTGGTCGTTTCTACCCAGATCCGGCGACCAAGCTCTATGGCTACAGCCAAGAGCCCGTGCATCTACTGATGAAAGTGGAAACCCATAATCACCCAACCGCTATCTCTCCCTATGCTGGTGCGGGTACTGGTTCCGGCGGCGAGATTCGCGATGAAGGGGCCGTGGGTCGCGGCTCGAAACCGAAAGTGGGACTGGTGGGCTTTAGCGTCTCCAATCTCAATATTCCCAACTACAAGCAGTCTTGGGAGGAAGAGTATGGCAAGCCGGAGCGCATTGTCTCGGCACTGCACATTATGCTCGAGGGACCAATTGGTGGCGCTGCCTTTAACAATGAATTTGGCCGCCCCAATATCTGCGGCTATATGCGCAGCTTTGAAGTGGATTTTGACAACCAGCGTCGCGGCTATCACAAGCCGATTATGATCGCCGGGGGTTACGGCAATATCCGCGCCGACCATGTCGACAAACCTGAATTTAAACCCGGCGCACAGTTGATCGTGCTCGGTGGCCCGGCTATGTTGATTGGTCTCGGGGGTGGTGCGGCATCGTCCATGGCCACCGGCTCCAGCTCGGCGGATCTGGACTTTGCCTCAGTGCAACGCATGAACCCAGAAGTGGAACGCCGCTGCCAGGAAGTCATCGATCAGTGCTGGCAGCAGGGTGATAACAACCCCATAGCCTTTATTCACGATGTCGGCGCAGGCGGTCTCTCCAATGCTCTGCCCGAACTGGTCAAAGATGGCGGCACTGGCGGTCATTTTCAGCTGCGAAAAGTGCCCAATGATGAGCCCGGTATGGCACCAGTGGCAATCTGGTGCAATGAAGCACAGGAACGCTATGTGCTGGCCATTGAACCTCGTGACCTGACGCGCTTTTTGGAAATCTGTCACCGAGAGCGCTGCCCAGTAGCTGTAGTCGGTGAAGCGGTTGAAGATAAAACCATTACTGTCAGCGACAGCTACTTCAAAAATGATCCCGTAGATCTGCCCATGTCGGTACTCTTTGGCAAGGCGCCAAAGATGCATCGCATTGCCGAACGTGACCAGGCTGAAGGCAAGCCTTTCGCTACCGATAATTTAAATATTGAAGACGCCGTATTCCAAGTGCTGCGTCACCCCACAGTGGCGAGCAAAAATTATTTGATCACCATTGGCGACCGCACCGTTGGCGGCATGGTTGCTCGCGATCAGATGGTCGGCCCCTGGCAGATTCCGGTGGCTGACTGTGCTGTGACCACAGTGACTTATGACAGCACTGCCGGTGAAGCCATGGCCATGGGCGAACGCACACCTCTGGCACTGATTAATGCACCGGCTTCAGGACGTATGGCGATTGGTGAAGCGATTACCAATATCGCCGCCGCACGCATTGCTCAGATGCAAGATATCAAGCTCTCAGCCAACTGGATGAGCGCCGCCGGTCACCCCGGCGAAGATGAAAAACTCTATCGCGCAGTGCAAGCAGTGGGTATGGAACTCTGCCCGGCTCTGGGAATTACTATTCCGGTGGGCAAGGACTCTATGTCCATGCGCACCACCTGGACTGATGGCGATAAAGACAAGGCGGTAACTTCGCCTATGTCACTGATCATTACCGCCTTCTCGCCAGTTCTCGATGTGCGTAAAACGGTAACCCCACAGCTGCGTACCGACGCCGGCGAAACCCAGCTACTGTTGCTCGATCTGGGTGCCGGCGCCATGCGTATGGGCGGCTCGATTCTCGCTCAAGTGAATCAGCAGATGGGTGATACAGCGCCGGATTTAGACAATCCGGCACTGTTGAAAAACTTTTTTGATGCTATGCAGCTCTCCCTTGAGCAGGGCGATATTCTCGCCTATCACGATCGCTCTGATGGCGGTCTGCTGGCCACTCTGGTTGAAATGTCCTTTGCCGGACACGTAGGTATCTCTGTAGATGTCTTTGGTCTCGGCGACGACCCCATTGCCGCGCTGTTTAATGAAGAGCTGGGCGCCGTGATTCAGGTCTCCGCCGAGCGCACCAATGCAGTGGCAGAGCGCTTTAGTGATGCCGGTGTCGATGTGCATCTGCTGGGTGGTTTAAACAGTCATCAAACTGTCGAGATTATCAATAAAAAGCTGCCATTGTTTAAGCGCCTGCGGGTTGATTTGCTGCGCACCTGGACCGAGACCTCCTACCGTATGGCGGCACTGCGTGACAATGCCGACTGCGCCCTGGAAGAGTTCAATAATATTGCCAGCGACGACCCTGGTCTGTCGGTGAATCTCAGTTACGATCCCAGTGACGATATAGCCGCACCCTATATTAATTCCGGTGTTCGGCCTGCCGTGGCGATTCTGCGGGAGCAGGGGGTTAACAGTCATCTGGAAATGGCCGCGGCATTTGATCGCGCTGGGTTCGATGCAGTGGATGTGCATATGAGTGATCTGCTGGCTGGTCGTCGGGTGCTCAGTGACTTTGGCGGCGTGATTGCCTGTGGTGGTTTCTCCTACGGTGATGTCTTGGGTGCTGGCGAAGGCTGGGCCAAGACCGTGCTGTTTAATGAACAGATTCGCGATCAGTTCCAGAGCTTCTTTCAGCGTTCCGACAGCTTTAGTCTCGGCGTCTGTAATGGCTGTCAGATGCTCAGTAATCTCAAGACATTGATTCCCGGTGCTGAACTCTGGCCGCGCTTTGTACGTAACCATTCCGAGCAATTTGAAGCGCGCTTCTCGCTGGTACGGGTTGAAGAGTCGCCCTCTATATTCTTGCAGGGTATGGCCGGATCGCATATGCCGATTGCCATTTCCCACGGCGAGGGTCGCGCTGAGTTCTCGTCGCAAAAAGCTATGGATCGATTGCTTTCAAGCAATCAAGTGGCGATGCGTTTCCTCAATAATCATGGCGAGGTTGCATCCAGTTACCCGGCCAATCCCAATGGTTCGCCAGAGGGTATTACTGGTGTTTCGAGTAGCGACGGTCGCGCCACATTGATGATGCCGCATCCAGAGCGGGTCTATCGCACGGTGCAGAATTCCTGGCATCCGGATGATTGGGGTGAAGATGGTGCCTGGATGAGGATTTTCAGGAACGCACGAAAGTTTGTCGATTAAAGACGCGAGCGAACTAAACTATTAGGCCTAATTAGATCAAGCCGATTAGACCAAATCAAATAGCCCGGAGGCTGTGCCATGTCAAAGCTACCCAATGAAGCAGAGTTATTTAAGAAGGCACTCCAGGTTGGCGCTGTGTATGCCAAAAAGCGCGCCTATGGCGAGATTGAAGAGACTGATTCGGTAAAGCTGAAGGTTGAGTTTATCTACAAGGTGTTGGTGGAAGATAAGCTGATTCAGCCGTTGGCGAAAGAGAATATTAGTGATCCGAATATGCGCCATAAGCTGGCGCTGTGGTTGTCGCGGCAGTTGCCGGAGGGGCATGCACTGTTGAAAGAATGACTGCATGGGGCTGTTCTTTGGTCATCCCGGCCAAGGGATCTCTTGGTTGGGCGCGGGCAAAGCCATGCAGACCCTTTGCGATCGGCCCCATAAGTTTGTTATTTTCAGCGTTCGCGCAACTCGCTATCGCTCAAACAGGGCGCTCTCTTAATCTGAAAAGAACAAACTTATAAGCGGGCCCTGATTGATCGCAAAGGGTCTGCATGGCTTCGCTGGGAGATAGAGGGTGCTGATGGTGGATGTCTCCGCTAGGCTCTAGATAACCGGGCGCAGTGCCTTCGCGACTACAGTGCTCTATGGCCATTCGAAATGGCTGTCCAACAACCAACAAACCCCCATAACAGACCAATAGCTGTGCTATTATCCCGCCCGAGTTGACCAGGCAGTCGCTGTGTTGATCTCTCTTGTGTTCGCTTGCGTTCATAAGGGTGCAACGCGGAGGAAAGTCCGGGCTCCACAGGGTAGAGTGCCAGGTAACACCTGGGAGGCGAAAGCCTACGGCCAGTGCAGCAGAGAGAAGACCGCCGATGGTTCGTTCGCGAACACAGGTAAGGGTGAAAGGGTGCGGTAAGAGCGCACCGCGCTACTGGTAACAGTAGTGGCAAGGTAAACCCCACTCGGAGCAAGACCAAATAGGTTTCCATATGGCGCGTCCCGCGTTGGGAACGGGTAGGTTGCTTGAGGCAAACGGCGACGTTTGTCCCAGATGAATGACTGTCCACGACAGAACCCGGCTTATCGGTCAACTCACCTAATTTTACATAGACGATCCACTCGGATTATCTATTCGATTTAGATATATAAAAATCCGAAATCAGTCACAATTATTCTTAAAACCTCGCAAAGCTAGAAGTTACATTAACTTCTAGCTTTAGATATATGTTTTATATTGTGAAATATATTAGCCCCTCTGAGTTCCTTATCACAAACCGGTGATATTGCCGGAACTTACTGATTTTATTCACTTTTTCACCCCTCACTGAGCCTTGACTTTAACCCTAGCTGTGAATAGTGTACACATATGGGTAAAAGTGGCAAAAAGTGGCGAATATAGGTTCCTATATCAATAAAAAACGATAAAGGGCCAGGCCAGTTAAGAAATTCAGAAGGCTTTAAAGGGGTGGTAAGTGTTTAAGGGTAGCGATCCAATCAATATGGATACTAAGGGCCGGATGGCAATTCCGACTCGCTACCGTCCCCTGCTCGACGAACTCTGCGCTGGTGATCTGGTTATCACCATCGACATGAAGTCTACCTGCTTAATGCTATCACCACTGCCTGAATGGAAAAAATTCGAAGAAAAAGTCGCCGCCTTGCCTGCTCTCGATGAGCTCGCCGAGATGTTGAGTCGTTTTGTTGTCGGCCAAGCCAAAGACCTTCAGGTCGATGGCAGTGGCCGTATTCTGATTCCGCCCGAGTTGCGCGGCTATGCACAGTTGGAGAAAAAATTGGTATTGGTTGGCCGCAGTCAGCGTCTTGAAATCTGGTCTGAAGAGAACTGGAACACTGAGCGTGAAAAGTCTCAGGCAACTTACCGCAGCATGCTTCTCGACCGAGACAATATGTCGGATGCATTGAAGAATCTCTCTTGGTAGAGGTTCCTGTGAATGACATTGAAAAGCCCGAGCACACTAGCGTCCTGCTGTATGAGGCAATAGATGCAGTGGTGACGGATCCGGATGGCTTTTATATCGACGGCACCTTTGGCCGCGGCGGACACACCGCGGAGTTGCTCTCAAGATTATCTGAGCACGGCAGGGTACTAGCTATTGATAAAGACCCTCAGGCGATTGCTGCGGGTCGAGAACGTTTTGCTGACGACAGTCGCTTAACCATTGTCCACGGTTCTTTTGCCGATATGGGTGAATGGCTTGAAGGTCGTGAGGTTACAGGAGTATTGCTCGATCTGGGCGTCTCCTCACCGCAGTTGGATCAGGCGGAGCGCGGGTTTAGTTTTATGCGTGATGGGCCATTAGATATGCGCATGGATACCAGCTCTGGATTGTCAGCGGCGGAGTGGATTGCCACTGCAGCTGAAAAGGATATTGCTCAGGTGATCAAAGAGTTTGGCGAAGAGCGATTTGCCAAGCGTATGGCCGCTGCTGTAGTTCGCGAGCGCGAGGTGGCACCGATCACGCGAACTGTGCCGTTGGCGAAAATATTGGCTGATGCACATCCAGCCTGGGAGCGGGGCAGACATCCGGCAACCAAGGCGTTTCAGGCGATCAGAATTTTTATCAACCGCGAGCTGGATGATTTGGTGGCGCTGTTGGAGCAGGTAATAGATTTATTGAAGATCGATGGTCGTTTGGTGGTTATTAGCTTCCATTCACTGGAAGACCGCAAGGTTAAGCGCTTTATTCGCGATCAGGAGCGCGGCATCAAACTGCCGAAAAACCTCCCGGTTCGAGATGTAGAGCGCGGTGTTCGATTAAAGAAAATGGGCAAGGCGATTAAGCCTGAGGCCATCGAAGTAGGCGGCAATGTACGCTCGCGCAGCGCGGTAATGCGTGTTGCCGCGCGTGTTGCATGAGTGCTGTGACAGGCCGCAATTCAGCGCAGACTGCGCTGCTGTGGATAGTGGTCTTAATCAGTGCGTTGGCGGTGGCTTATGTGAGCCATATATGTCGCCAAAAGTATGACCAGTTGACGGCTCTCGAGCGTGAGAAAAATCAACTGCAGGTGGCTTACGGTAAATATTTACTGGAGCAGAGCGCCTGGGGATCGCTGCAGCGGATCGAGACAATGGCTAAGGAAGGTCTGGATATGCACAGTCCGCAGCCTCAAGAAATAATAATGGTGAAGCGATAAAGTGGCTAAAAAGTCGATAAAAAATACCCTATCGCGCGGGCGTTACTATTTTGTAATGCTGATCCTAGGTTCACTGCCCCTGATCGTTGCAGCTAAAATTGCTCAGTTACAAATTATGCCCAGCGAGGAGCATGGCTCCGAGTTTCTTCAGACTCAGGGCGACGCCCGCGCCATTCGCACTGAAACCATTCCAGGCCATCGCGGTTTAATAACCGACAGAAATGGCGAACCACTGGCGGTTAGCACCCCTGTTGTTACCCTGGTCGCTGATCCTCAGTTAGTTAACAAGCATGCTGAGCTAGATGACCTCAGAATGCTGGCGAAAGCGCTGAATATCTCTTTGGTGCAGCTGCAGAGCCGCCTAAAGCGTTATCGCAATAAATCCTTTATGTATCTGGCTCGACAGCTGCCCAGTGTTGAAGCTGATCGGATTCTCGATCTACAGATAACCGGTGTCTCTGGCCGTCAAGAGTACAAGCGCTTTTACCCCGCTGGAGAAGTCACCGCACAGCTAGTCGGTTTTACCGATATCAATGATGCTGGCCAAGAGGGCATGGAGCTAGCTTACAATGCTGTTCTGACTGGCGAGCCCGGTGCCAAAAAAGTGGTCAAAGATCTCGCCGGTCGAGTGATTAAAGATATTTCTCTGGTCAAGCCCGCCAGTCACGGCAGCACCCTGCGTCTGAGTATTGATCTGCGAGTGCAGTACGCCGCCTATCGGGCCCTAAAAGCCTCCGTGCAAAAGCATGGCGCTAAATCCGGCTCAGTGATCGTGCTGGATGTGCATACTGGCGAAGTCTTGGCCATGGCCAATCAGCCCTCGTTCAACCCCAATGATCGCTCTAATCTGCGCGTCGACTCAGTACGCAATCGCTCTGTGATCGATATGATGGAGCCCGGCTCAACGGCTAAGCCCTTTACCATTTTGGCGGCCCTTGAAAGCGGCAAATTCAATCCTGACACAGTCATTGATACTAGTCCGGGTTTTATAAAAGTTTCCTACAAAACTTTTAATGATCGGCGTGATCTCGGTCGTCTTAGCCTGACCGATATTCTCAACAAATCCAGTCAAGTGGGCACTACCAAGTTGGCCCTGGCACTCAACCCAAATAATACCCGTGAGCTCTTTGAACGGATGGGCTTTGGTGAGGGTATAGGCAGCGGATTCCCCGGTGAGACCGCTGGCAATTTGCCCGCCTATCGCAAATGGGACCCTGTTACTCAGGCAACCTATGCCTTTGGTTATGGTTTCAGTGCCTCGCCACTCCAGCTGGCTAGAGCCTATTCAATTTTAGCCAACGACGGACTCCGTCGTGAAGTGCGTTTGACCGCCATCGATGACTACCAAGATGAAAGCGTTCGAGTGATTAACGCTGATATCGTAAAGACTGTACGTCAGATGTTAGAAACCGCCGCCAGTGATCAGGGAACCGGTCGCCGCGCGCTGATTGATGGCTACTCGGTGGGTGGAAAAACCGGTACTGCAAGAAAGATTAAGGCGACCGGTGGCTATGATGAAAATCGTCATATGTCACTCTTTGCCGGTCTCTCGCCAATCAATAATCCACGCCTGGTCACAGTGGTAGTTATTGATGAACCCACAGAGGACAAATATTACGGCGGTCTAGTCGCCGCACCGGTTTTTTCCGAAGTAACCGGCAGTGCCCTGCGTCTCTTGCAGGTCACACCAGATACCATGAGTGCTGAACGCAATATTGTCAGCCTGCCAGCCATGCTCGCTAAAAGGGGAGGCCTGTGATGACTGCACCTCAGGTTCCCAGCCTCAGCTTATCGGATTTGCTTAGCGAATTTGTCGACCTAAGCTACTGCCCTGAGACAGTCATTAATGGCCTTACTCTGGACAGTCGCGACGTCAAGCCGGGGGATCTGTTTATCGCTGTAAAAGGCACTCAGACCGATGGCGCAGAATATATTGCTCAGGCTATAGAGCAGGGTGCGGTCGCGGTATTGGTTGAAGCGGCAGAACAAACCAGTGCCCAAGCAGCACTGTCGGTACCGGTGATTGCGGTGCCTAAATTAAATGAATTTGTCTCGGATATTGCCGGCGCGTTTTACGCCCATCCCTCTCGCCAAATGGCGGTCACGGCGATCACTGGCACCAATGGCAAGACCACCTGTGCCCAGTTGCTTGCCAGTCTCTTTGAGTTGCTCGGCGAGCCTGCTGGCTGTGTCGGCACCATTGGGTACGGCAGTGCTGGCAATGCGGTAGCGGAGCTGGAGTCGGATGGCGAGACCTCAGCCAGCGATATTCTTACCACGCCAGATGCCGTGGCTATGCAGCGAATTCTTGGGGAAATGCGCGATGGTGGCGCCCGTCGAGTGGCGATTGAAGCCTCTTCCCACGGTCTAGTGCAGCGCCGCATTGCTGGACTACAGATCGATACCGCGATTTTTACCAACCTATCCCGTGACCATCTTGATTACCACGGTGACCTCAATAGCTATGCCGCGGCCAAAGCCCGCCTTTTTGGCATGTCAGGACTAAAGCATGCAGTGATCAATCTGGACGACAATATCGGCCGATTGATTCTGACCAACCTTGATCCCGCAGTGGATGGCATTACTTACAGTTTCGAAAATCACACCGCCGATATTCACTGTGACCGCATCGAACTGGGTGTCGCTAAGATTACTGCCGAGCTGGTAACCCCCTGGGGTCGAGGACGACTGACCTCGCCGCTGCTGGGCAAATTTAACCTTGCCAATCTGCTTGCTGTTATTGGTGCAGCGGCTATGCAGGGCTTTAAGTTAGATGACATTTTAAGCGCGGCGGCCAAGTTAAAAGCCGTGCCCGGTCGCATGGAAGTCGTTGACCCAAACGCCAGCCAGCTGGTTGTGGTGGATTATGCCCACACTCCGGATGCACTAGACAAAGCCCTGCGCGCACTGCGCCTGCAATGCAAGGGCAAACTGTGGGTTGTATTTGGCTGCGGCGGCGACCGTGACAAGGGCAAGCGCGCAGAAATGGGCCGCGTCGCCGACCAGCTCGCCGATCGCGTCGTTGTCACCAGTGACAATCCCCGCAGCGAGTCGCCACAACAAATTATTAACCAGGTTCTTCTGGGCGTCACCCGCAAAGTACTTGCGGTAACGGATCGCAGGGACGCAATCCGTGCCGCAATTAATGCAGCCGCTGCCGACGATATTGTTTTAATCGCCGGTAAGGGCCACGAGGCCTACCAGATAGTCGCTGCCAACAGATTGCCCTTTAGCGATTTGGCAGAGGCACGTTTAGCACTGCGTCAGAAGCAGGAGGCTGAGACTGAATGATTAACTCTCTGCGCCTCACTGATGCCGCGATCCGCTTTGGCGGAACGCTACTCAACCCCGACTGTGAATTTGATGCAGTCTCTATCGACAGTCGCCATATTGCCGACGGTGATCTATTTGTCGCGCTGGTCGGCGAGCGCCTCGATGGCCATCAGTTTCTCGCCGATGTAGCGGACAGGGCCAGTGGCCTAGTGGTTTCGAAAGCCGATACCGATTTGCCCCTGCCGCAGTGGGTGGTAGAAGACACTACAGTGGCTCTGGGCCAGTTGGCACAATTACAGCGGGACGCCTTCAGCGGAACGGTTATTGCGGTAACCGGCAGCACCGGCAAGACCTCGGTGAAAGAGCTGGTTAAATCGATTCTCGGTGGCCTTGGCTCTGTCCATGCCACTAAGGGCAACTTTAATAATCATATCGGCGTGCCATTAACATTGCTCGATATGCCCCAGGACAGCGACTTTGCGGTTGTTGAAATGGGCGCCAGCGCCGCCAGTGAGATCAGCTATTTATGCTCTATTGCCAAGCCGCAGATTAGCTTGATCAACAATGTCCAGACTGCCCATCTCGAAGGCTTTGGCAGCGTTGCTGGAATTGCCGCGGCTAAGGGCGAGATCTACAGCGGCCTCGATGCTGCTGGCATCGCCATTTTAAATCTCGACCAAAGTTGGGAAGCAGAGTGGATGGAGCTGATCGGCGACCGCGAATGCATAACCTTTTCTGTGGATGACGATTGCGCCGATATAAGCGCCAGCGATATTGAACTGCTGGAGAACGGCTGTTGCCGATTCACGCTGCATATCTTCACCGACACATCAGTAGAGAGTCAGGTGGTTAACCTGGCTATTCCCGGCCGTCACTCGGTGAGCAATGCTCTCGCCGCTGCCGCCTGTGCCGTGGCTGCCGGTGCCAGTATTGAACAAATCGCTACTGGTATAGAGGCCACAGAGTCTCCGGCGCGGCGCTTACAGATTAAAGCCTTGGCCCAGGGTGGCCAAATTATTGATGACAGTTACAACGCCAGCCCAGAATCGGTACGCGCGGCCATCGATGTGCTGGCTAGCAGCTCCGGTCGCCGGGTTTTAGTGCTCGGGGATATGGGCGAGCTGGGCACCGGCGCAGAGCAGTTGCACACTGAGCTGGGTGACTATGCCCTGAGTGCCGGTATCGATCAGCTGTATACCCTTGGCAATCTCAGCGCCAAGGCCAGCGAGGCGTTTAAGGGTCAGCACTTTACTGATCTGGAAAGCTTAAAAGCACCATTGTTTAACGAGATTGAACGCCGTGACCTGACCCTGCTGGTCAAGGGCTCGCGCAGTTCAAAAATGGATTTAGTAGTTGATATGTTAGTGGCGGGGAACTCCTAATGTTGGTATGGCTAGCTGAATATTTAAGTCAGTTTTACAGCCCGTTTACAGCGGTGAAGTATCTCACCCTGCGCGGAATTTTTTCGGTGATCACGGCGTTGACCATCTGTTGGATGCTCGGTCCCCGTGTTATTGCGCTGCTCAATAGCTTGCAGATGGGTCAGGCAATTCGCACTGATGGGCCCCAGAGCCATCTCAGCAAAGCGGGTACGCCGACCATGGGCGGTGCGCTGATTCTGATGGCGATGTTTATCAGTACTCTGCTGTGGGCAGATCTTGAAAACGTCTATGTCTGGGTTGTTCTGATCGTGACTTTTAGTTTTGGTGTGATTGGCTGGGTCGATGATTACCGCAAAGTGGTGCATAAAAATCCCCGCGGTTTACCGGCGCGCTGGAAGTATTTTTGGCAGTCTCTCTGTGGTCTGGCGGCGGCAATGTTTTTGTACTCCCATGCCCAGTCTGCTGCTGAGCTGCACCTAATTGTGCCGTTCTTTAAAAATGTGGCAATCAATCTTGGCCCCTTTTATATCCTCTTTACCTACTTCGTGATTGTCGGTACCAGTAATGCCGTCAACCTCACCGACGGCCTCGACGGTCTGGCGATCTTGCCCACGGTTCTAGTTGCCGGTGCCCTCGGCATCATGGCCTATCTGACTGGCAACTATCAGTTTGCCACCTACCTGCATATTCCCTATATCAGCGGTGCTGGCGAGCTACTTATTTTTACCGGCGCACTCTGTGGTGCTGGCCTCGGGTTTCTTTGGTTTAACACCTATCCCGCCATGGTCTTTATGGGCGACGTAGGTTCCCTGGCTCTGGGCGCAGCACTGGGGATTATCGCGGTGATTATTCGTCAGGAAGTGGTGTTGGCGATTATGGGCGGTGTATTTGTAATCGAAACCCTGTCGGTGATTCTGCAAGTGGCTTCGTTCAAGCTCACCGGCAAACGCATATTCCGTATGGCGCCACTGCACCACCACTACGAATTAAAAGGCTGGCCAGAGCCGCGAGTAATTGTGCGTTTTTGGATTATTACCGTGGTGCTAGTGCTGATTGGCTTGGCCACCTTAAAGCTTAGATAAAGAACTCAGATAAAGAGCCTAGATAAAACACTTATAACAGAGAGAGTAGAGCTACAAAGATGACAGACTTGATTGCCACTAATCGCAACACCGCTATCCTTGGCCTGGGCGCCACGGGACTGTCGGTCGCCCGATTTTTGTCGTCGATCGGTAAGTCCTTTGTCTTTGCCGACAGCCGCACTGCGCCACCGCGTCTTGCGGAAGTCCGCGAATCCTATCCCGATGTGCCAGTTGTCTTGGGTCCCTTTGAGTCCGACTTGTTACTCAGTTTTGACAGCGTTGTGGTCAGTCCGGGTATCGCGCTTCAAGAGCCCGCACTGGTTGCTGCCAGCGCGCAAAAGATCAAGTTGCTCGGCGATGTCGAACTGTTTTTAGACCATGCTAAGGCGCCGGTGATTTTGATAACCGGTTCCAATGGCAAGAGCACCGTAACCAAGCTGGTCGGTGAGATGGCTGTGGCCAGCGGTTTAAAGGTCGGTGTCGGCGGTAATCTCGGCACCCCGATGCTGGACCTGCTTGATGACGAGAACCAACTCTATGTGATCGAGCTGTCGAGCTTTCAGCTGGAGCTGGTGACCGATACCCGCGGTGCCATCTCCACAATCCTCAATATCAGTGCCGACCATATGGATCGCTACGCTGGCCTACAGCAGTACCATGCCGCCAAGCACCGTATCTTCCTCGGCGCCAGTCAGGTGATCTACAATCGCCAGGACGCCCTGACTAATCCGCTGCTGTCCGTGGCGGTGAAACTCTGCAACTTTGGTCTAAACCATCCGGATCTGGCGGGCTTCGGCCTGCTCGACGAAGACGGCGAAGACTGGCTCGCCTTTGGCTTAAAGCCGTTGATGCCGAGCGCCGAGCTGGCGATTAAAGGTCGTCACAATATTGCCAATGCCCTGGCGGCACTGGCATTGGGTCAGGCCGCTGGTCTCCCTATGGACGCCATGGTGCAAACCCTGAAAAGCTTTAAGGGTCTGTCTCATCGCTGTGAATATGTGGCTACCCAGGACGGCGTCACCTACATAGATGATTCCAAAGGTACCAATATTGGCGCCACGGTTGCGGCTCTCGATGGCTTTGGTAACAGCGACAAAGCCAATCTGATTTTGATTGCCGGCGGTCAGGGCAAGGGACAAAACTTTAGCGAACTAAAAGCCCCTCTGGGCAAGTTTGTTAAGTTGCTGGCGCTGTTCGGCGAAGATGCTCAATCTATCGCTGAGACCCTTGCTGGCGCCACTGAAATTGAAACCCTTAAGTCACTCGAGGCGGCGGTGGACGCTGCCCGCGCCGCTGCAGAGCCAGGCGATATTGTGCTGCTTTCTCCCGCCTGTGCCAGCTTTGATATGTTCTCCGGTTTTGAACAGCGCGGTCGCCGCTTCCAACAGGCAGTCACGGCGGTGGCAGCATGAATATGACTATTAGATGGCCACTTAACTTCTCGGGCTCAGAGCGCGGCTCTTGGCGCATCGACAGTTTGCTGTTACTGGCGGTACTGGCACTGATGTCAGTGGGCCTAACCATGGTCGCCTCGGCCTCATTTAGTTATGCCGAGCACAACTTTAATAATGAATTTTATTTTGTGAAGCGCCACGCCATCTATATCTTTATTGCATTGGCGGCCATGGGTGTGACCTTCTTTACCCCGCCCAGTGTCTGGTCCCAATACAGCCGATTGTGGATGTTGCTGGCGATCTTGCTGCTAATTATCGTCTTGATCCCGGGCATTGGTCGTGAAGTCAATGGCAGTCGCCGCTGGTTGAGCATTGCCGGTCTAACACTACAGGTTTCTGAGTTGGCCAAAGTCGCCACCGTGGTGTTTATGGCGAGCTATTTTGCCAATAGCCGCGAGGGCTTTGGCGACAACTGGCGAGACTGGGCCAAGCCCCTGGGCGTGCTGATGCTGCCACTGTTTTTACTGCTGATGGAACCGGATTTTGGCTCCTTGGTAGTGCTCTCCTGCACCTTTATGGCAATGCTGTTTTTAACCGGCATTCGATTGTGGCACTACCTGGCTCTGGTCTTTGCCGGCTCTTCAGTGTTGGTTTTGTTTGCCGAAGCCGCGCCGTATCGCATGGCCCGTTTAAGCAGCTTTCTCGATCCCTGGTCAGATCAGTTTAACTCTGGCTACCAGCTCACTCAGTCATTAATAGCTTTTGGTCGCGGCGAATGGTTTGGTGTTGGCCTCGGTCAGTCGGTGCAAAAAATGCTCTATCTGCCAGAAGCCCACACCGACTTTGTATTCGCTATTTTTGCTGAAGAATTTGGTTTTATCGGCGTGCTCTGCCTGCTCGGTCTCTATGTGTTGCTGGTGTGGCGAATCTTTAGTTTGAGCAAAAAGGCGGTCAGCCAAGAGTACTGGTATGGCGTCTTTGTGCTAATTGGCTTTGGTTGCCTGATCAGTGGCCAGACACTCATTAACCTGGGTGTTAATGCTGGATTTTTGCCCACCAAAGGCCTGACCTTGCCCTTTGTCAGTTACGGCGGCAGCAGTCTGATGGTGACCTGCGCCATGGTTGGCATGATGCTGCGTATTGGCCATGAGCTTCATCCGGATACACAGGTTGTCAGGAGGGTAGGTCGTGGTCGCTAATACAAGCACTTTATCTGCCAACACTCTAGGCAAGGGCTGTCGCGTCATGATTATGGCTGGCGGCACTGGCGGGCATGTGTTTCCAGCTCTGGCCGTTGCAGATCAGCTCCGTGCAGCCAATGCATCAGTGGCCTGGCTCGGCACCCAGCGCGGTATCGAATCGGATCTGGTTCCCGCGGCAGGTATTGTATTGAACTGCATCGATATTGAAGGTATTCGCGGTCGAGGACTCAGCGCCCTATTAAAAGCACCGTTATTGCTGTGGCGCTCAATTCGCCAGGCATTCACCGTACTCAGTGATTTTCAGCCGCAAGTGGTTCTGGGTATGGGTGGCTTTGCCTCCGGCCCCGGTGCTGTGGCAGCCCGTTTAAAAGGTATTCCCATCGTTATACATGAACAAAACTCGGTTGCTGGCACCACCAATAAGCTGGTGGCGCGAATCGCCCAGCGGGTAATGCAGGGCTTCCCCAATGTTTTTGCCAAGGGCGAGTGGTGCGGTAATCCGGTGCGTCCGTCGATTGCCAATCTGGCTCCACCAAAACAGCGCCTGGCTGGCCGTGAAGGTCCGGCTCGCCTATTAGTGCTGGGTGGCAGTCGCGGTGCTCTGGCGATCAATAAATTATTGCCTGCGGCACTGGCCCTGATTGAGCCAAGTCAGCGCCCCCAGGTTCGCCATCAGACCGGCACGCTGCACTGTGACGAGACTCAGGCGCTCTATGCTGCCGCCGGTGTCAGCGCTGAGGTGGTGCCGTTTATTGCCGAGATGGACCAAGCCTACGGCTGGGCGGATTTTGCTATCTGCCGTGCTGGCGCACTGACCGTGGCTGAGTTAACCAGCGCCGGTCTAGGATCCTTATTAATTCCCTTTCCTTTCGCCATTGATGATCATCAGACGGTGAATGGTCAGCTATTGGTTGATCAGGGAGCTGCTCTAATGCAGGCCCAAGACGATCTCACAGCGGCCTCGCTGGCCGAGCAGATCAGCGCAGTCTGCGGCGATAGTGAACGCCGTCTACAGATGGCTATCAATGCTCGCAAGCTGGCCAAAGCCGGTGCCGCAGAGCGGGTTGCCGATGTCTGCCTGGAGCTGGCCCATGATTGATCAGACTAACTTCCAGCCACCCGAGATGCGCCGTATCAAGCGGATTCACTTTGTCGGTATTGGCGGCAGTGGCATGTGCGGTATTGCCGAAGTGCTGCTTAACCAGGGCTATGAGATTTCCGGTTCTGATATCAGTCAGGGACCCAGTATTCAGCGCCTACAAGCTGCTGGCGCCACAGTATTTATCGGCCACAGTGAAGCCAATATAGTCGGTGCCAATGTGGTGGTGAAATCCTCCGCAGTGACCGTTGAAAATACCGAGATTGCCGCGGCGCGTGCCCAGGGCATTCCGGTTGTACGCCGCGCCGAGATGCTCGCCGAACTGATGCGCTACCGTCACGGTATTGCCATCGCTGGCACCCATGGCAAGACTACCACTACCAGTTTAATTACTGCGATTCTGGCGGAAGATGGCCGCGATCCGACCTTTGTGGTGGGTGGTCGCGTTAACAGCGCTGGCACCAATGCAAAATTGGGTGGCAGCCGCTATCTGGTGGCTGAAGCGGATGAAAGCGATGCCTCCTTCTTGCACCTACAGCCCATGGTTGCGGTGGTGACCAATATTGAAGCGGATCATATGGAGACCTATGATTTCGACTTTAGTCGCCTGACCAAAACCTATATCGAATTTTTGCACAACCTACCTTTCTATGGCTTGGCAGTGATGTGTATCGACGACCCAGTGATTCGCGAACTGTTAGTCGATGTAGCACGACCCATGCTCACCTATGGCTTCAGTGAAGATGCGGCCTACCGTATTCGCGATTTAAGCGTTGATCAGCGCCATTCCAAGTTTGTTATTGAGCGCCCGGATGGACTGGCGGCACTCGAGATCAGCCTCAATATTCCCGGCCGTCACAATGCCCTGAATGCCGCTGCCGCTATAGCAGTGGCCAGTGATGAAGGCATCTCTGATCGCGCCATTATCAAAGCCCTAAGCAGCTTTGGCGGCGTCGGCCGACGCTTTGAAATTTACGGTGACTACCAGCTCGCCAGTGGCGGCAGTGCCATGTTGGTGGATGACTACGGCCATCACCCCACAGAATTAAAAGCCACCATTGATGCAGTGCGCGGCGGCTGGCCCGATAAGCGTCTGGTAATGATATTCCAGCCCCATCGCTACACCCGCACCCGCGATCTCTATGAAGACTTTGTCAAAGTCCTGGCTGAGGTGGATGTGTTGATTCTGCTGGCAGTCTATCCCGCCGGTGAAACCATGATCGCCGGTGCAGGCAGTAAAAACCTATCTGGCAGTATCCGCCAGCGTGGCACTGTAGACCCACTTTATGTGGAGACCATTGAAGAGGTGCCAGCACTGCTAAACGAACTGGTGCGGGATAATGATTTGGTTATAACTCAAGGTGCAGGCAGTGTTAATAAGCTAGTCGCAATGCTCGCCGATGGCGGTCTTGGTCTGGGTCTAGTAACCGAGAGCGAGGTGACCTTATGAGCAATCAATACGGTCGCGTCGGTCTACTCTATGGTGGCAGCTCCTCAGAGCGGGAAGTGTCACTGATGAGCGGCGAAGCCATACATCAGGCAATGCTCAATCTTGGCGTCGATGTAGTGGCTATAGATGCCGACGATAATCTGCTGCAATCACTGCCCGGCTATAACTTGGACTTGGTGTTTATCGCCCTCCATGGCCCCGGCGGTGAAGACGGGACCCTTCAGGGCGCACTGGAATATCTCAAACTTCCCTACACCGGCAGCGGTGTCTTGGCCTCAGCACTGGCCATGGACAAATTGCGCTGCAAGCAGATGTGGCAGGGCATGGGTTTACCCACCACCGATTTTGCACTGTTACACGCGAATTCAGATTGGGCTGCAGAGCTTCAGCGCCTTGGCGGCCAAGTGATGGTCAAGCCCGCCGCTGAGGGTTCCAGCATCGGCATGAGTCGCGCGGCAACCCCAGAACAGTTACAGGCTGCCTGGACCGATGCCTGCCAATACAACACCTCAGTGATTGCTGAGCCGCTGTTGCCTGGCCCGGAGTACACCGTGGCCATATTGGATGGCCAGTTACTGCCGTCGATCCGCATTGAGTCCAATGCCGAGTTTTATGACTATGAGGCGAAATACTTCTCTGACCAAACTCAGTATCTCTGCCCCAGCGAACTCTCTGAAAGCCGCGAGCAAGAACTTCAGACTCTCTCTATGCAGGCCTTTGATTCCCTTGGCTGTCGCGGTTGGGGAAGAGTCGATGTGATGGTCGACGATCAGGGCCAGTTCCAATTGCTCGAGGTCAATACCGTGCCGGGTATGACCAGCCACAGCCTAGTGCCCATGGCCGCCAAAGCGGCGGGTCTGAGCTTTGATCAGCTGGTGGCAAGCATTATCGAGGGGGCGCTGTAATGGCTAGAGCAAATCGCCGCGACGAACAGCCTTCAGAGTCAATGCTGGCAAAAGCTGGCAACCATCTGGCGCGAATTATGCTGGTGACGGTATTAGCCCTGGTGGGCTACGGCGGCAGCCTGCTCTATCAACAGATTGATAAGCCCCTGACCAATGTGATGATCGGCGGCGACTTTACCTATTTGCAGCCCACTGAGCTGACCAAAATGGTTGCCGGTGAAGTGGATGGTGGCTTTTTAAGTGTCGACTTGGCCCGTCTCAGACAGGTGTTGCGCGCCCATCCCTGGGTCAGAGAAGCCACGGTGAGCCGTGAGTGGCCCTCAATGCTAAAAGTCGAAGTGACTGAAGAAGTGCCCATCGCCCGCTGGGGCAAAAAGGGTTTTCTCAATCGCCTCGGTGAAGAATTGATTATTGAAAATAACAGTCATCTGGGTGCCTTGCCAGTGCTGCGCGCCGAGACCGGTAGCTCCCGAGAGATGATGGAGAACTACCAGCTGATGGCCGAGTTGCTGGTGCCCACAGGACTTAAAATCGCCGAATTACAGCGGGATAATTTAGGGGTTTGGTATCTGGATACAGCTCCTGGATTGCGCATGGTTATAGGCCGCGATCAGATTAGCGAAAAGATTCGCCGTTTTAATTTGGTTTGGGCTGCTGGCCTAAACAAGTATGTAAAAAATATTGCAGCAGTGGATCTGCGCTACCCCAATGGGTTGGCTGTTGCCTGGCGCGAGACGGCGCTGGCAGTGCAGACAGATTCGAAACAAAAAAATGCAAATAACAATAATTCAGCCGCTGTTTAGAGATAACAGAGCGTTGGTGAGGTAAGAGTATGGCCAGTGAAAATGAAGAAAATATGATCGTCGGATTGGATATCGGCACCTCGAAAATCGTCGCCATTGTCGGTTCTATCGGCGAGCGCGATGAACTTGAGATTATTGGTACCGGGAGCTATCCCTCGTCCGGCCTGAAGAAGGGTGTAGTGGTTAATATTGAAGCCACGGTGAACTCGATTCAGCGCGCCATTGAAGAAGCTGAACTGATGGCTGGTTGCTCAATCCACTCGGTCTATGCGGGTATTGCCGGCAGCCATATTCGCAGCCTTAACTCCCATGGAATTGTCGCCATTCGCGACCGTGAAGTGCAGGAGCTGGATGTGGATCGCGTGCTGGATGCCGCCAGAGCGGTTGCCATTCCTGCGGATCAGGAAATCCTTCATGTGCTGTCGCAAGAATTTATTATCGACAACCAAGAGGGTGTTCATGAGCCCATCGGTATGTCCGGTGTGCGTCTCGAAGCCAAAGTTCACCTGGTGACCTGTGCCGCTAACGCCGCTCAGAACATCAAGAAATGTATCCGCCGCTGCGGTCTCGAAGTGGAAGATATTGTGCTTGAGCAGTTGGCTTCCAGCGACGCGGTACTCACCGAAGATGAAAAGCAATTGGGTGTGGCACTGGTGGATATCGGCGGCGGCACTTCCGATATCGCTATCTATACCGAGGGCGCAATTCGCTATACCGGGGTTATCCCAATTGCCGGTGATCAGGTGACCAATGATATTGCCATGGCGCTGCGTACGCCGACGCCTCATGCCGAAGAGCTAAAAATTAAATATGCCTGTGCACTGGCTAAGCTGGCCCGTCCAGAAGAGACCGTAAAAGTGCCCAGTGTCGGCGATCGAGAGGCCCGGGATCTGTCCCGCCAATCTCTCGCCGAAGTGGTTGAGCCACGCTATGACGAGTTGTTTACGCTGATTCAGGCGGAAATTCGCCGCAGCGGTTTTGAAGAATTGATTGCTGCTGGTGTAGTGCTTACTGGCGGCACGTCAAAGATGGAAGGTGTGGTCGAGCTGGCGGAGGAGATTTTCCATATGCCAGTGCGAATCGGCACACCGGCCAACATTAAGGGTCTGTCGGATGTGGTCAACAATCCGATCTACTCGACCGGTGTTGGCCTGTTGCATTTTGGAGCCCAAGCTCAGCGCAAGCAGAGCCGGGGAAGTTCGACGAAGGGTCCAACACAGAGCTTGTTTAGCAAGTTCAAAGCCTGGACCCAGGGTGGTTTATAAAGGTCATCAAGGTTGATGACTACTGTTTTTAATTGAGAGGCGCAAAGGGGAAACATATGTTTGAACTAGTAGAGAGCATTCCAAAGAATGCAGATATCAAAGTAATCGGAGTCGGCGGCGGTGGCGGCAACGCAGTCCGTCATATGATGGAAGGCAATATCGATGGCGTGCAGTTTATCTGTGCTAACACCGATGCCCAATCCCTCAACGACCTGAGCAATGCAACCGTATTACAACTCGGTGGCACATTGACCAAAGGTCTCGGCGCTGGCGCCAACCCTGAAGTCGGTCGTCAGGCAGCGCTAGAAGACAAGGAGCGTATTGCCCAGGCCATCGAAGGGGCTGATATGGTCTTTATTACCGCAGGTATGGGCGGCGGTACAGGCACTGGTGCCGCACCGGTAATTGCCGAAGTGGCTAAGCAGATGGGTATTCTGACCGTCGGCGTCGTCACGCGTCCCTTCGCTTTCGAAGGTCGCAAGCGCATGGATATTGCCAATCAGGGCATAGCTCAGCTTAAAGAGCGCGTTGACTCCCTGATTATCGTCCCCAACGAGAAGCTGCTTCAGGTTCTGGGTAAGGACATGACTGTACTGAACGCCTTTAAACAGGCCAATAACGTACTCTTTGGTGCGGTTCAGGGTATTGCTGATCTGATCTTGCTCGAAGGCCTGATCAACGTCGATTTCGCCGATGTGCGCACGGTTATGTCCGAAATGGGCATGGCAATGATGGGTACTGGCGAAGCCAGTGGAGAAGATCGCGCAATTGTCGCCGCCGAGAGCGCTATCAAGTGCCCACTGTTGGAAGATATCAACCTTCAGGGTGCCAAAGGTATTCTTGTGAACATCACCAGTGGTTATGACCTGACTCTGGGTGAATTTGAAGATGTGGGTAATATTATCCGCGACTTCTCTGACGAAGATGCCACCGTGATTGTCGGTAGTGTATTTGACCCAGAACTCACTGATAGCCTGCGTGTAACTGTAGTTGCCACCGGTCTTCAAGAGCCTGGCGAGAAGCGTACACCGATGAGTGTGGTGGTGGATAATCCACCGCGCACCTCACGTGGCGAAGTGGACTATGACAGCCTGGTTAAACCCACTGTCACCCGTCGTGGTCAGGGCGCTGGACAATCTACCGCCCGCAAGATGGATCTGCACGCCGATCCAGAGCTCGACTATCTCGACGTTCCAGCCTTTTTGCGCAAGCAAGCGGACTGATAAATGGTCTAGAAACCCTGCCCTCTGTCACCTTCGCCTCAGATTTAAAATCTTGGTGATGGGGGGTATCTCTGGTAATATCCCGAGCTTCAATTAAGAGAGTTACGGGATGATAAAGCAGCGCACGTTAAAAAACGTGATACGTGCAACTGGCGTGGGCCTCCACACCGGCGATAAGGTCTACCTGACCCTGCACCCCGCTGAACCGGATACTGGCATTGTTTTTCGCCGTACCGACCTAGATCCCGTGGTAGAAATCCAAGCCAAAGCCGAAAATGTCGGCGACACCAAACTCTCCACCACCCTAATGAATGGCGATGTGCGCGTCAGCACCGTCGAACACCTGCTGTCGGCTTTTGCCGGTCTCGGCATCGACAACCTGATTGTCGACGTCTCCGGCCCTGAAGTGCCGATTATGGATGGCAGCGCCAGCCCCTTTGTATTTCTGCTGCAATCTGCGGGTATCCGCGAACAGGATGCGGCGAAGAAATTTATTCGCGTTATCCGCGATGTCACCGTCCGTCAGGATGACAAAGTGGTTACCTTTAAGCCCTTTGATGGCTTTAAAGTGAACTTTGAGATTGAGTTTGACCATCCGGTGTTTAAAACTCAGGCCCTCACCGCCACCGTCGACTTTTCCAGTACCTCATTTGTAAAAGAAGTCAGCCGCGCACGGACCTTTGGTTTTATGCACGAGTTTGAATATCTGCGCTCCGTGGGTCTGGCCCGCGGTGGCAGCTTTGAAAATGCGATTGTGGTGGATGACCGCCAGATACTCAATGAAGACGGTCTGCGCTACGAAGATGAATTTGTAAAACATAAGATTCTCGATGCCATCGGTGATCTCTACCTGCTCGGCAACAGCCTGATCGGTGAATTTAGCGCCCATAAGTCTGGCCATGCACTGAATAACGCCGCTCTGCGAGCACTGATTGCCGATACCGATGCCTGGGAAGTTGTGACCTATGTCGACAATCCAGAAGATGTACCGATCCAATATATGAAAGCTAGCTAGATTAAGAGCCAGTTAGATAAAGAGCCAATTAGATTACTAGCAGGCACTAGAACTCAATAAACAGAACGGGTTACTAACAGACAGTGAAAATCATTCTGATCAGCAACCGGGCCGAAAAAGTCCGCACCCTGAGCCTCAATAGTTGGGCCAAGGGACTGCTGTCTGTGTTATTGCTGGGTATTCCCGTCGCCACCGGCACTCTGTTGGGCGTAAAAATCGCCGACGGACGCTGGGAACTGCTGGTCGAGAACAATATTAGTGAGATGCAGCACGAACTGGTCTTGCAGCAGCAAGAAGTGGACAGTGGCCGCATTGAAGCCAGCCGCACCCTCACCGCCATGACCATCAAGCTGGCCGAGATGCGCTCGCGCCTGATTCGTCTCGACGCGCTCGGTGAGAGACTGACCCAGATCGCCCGCCTCGAAGATGGCGAATTCAATTTTGCCGACACCCCAGGTGTGGGTGGCCCCGAGGGCTCGCCGCTACAACGCAGCATAAGCTCATTAAATGTGCAGCCTGAGTTAACCGCCATCTTTGACAAGCTGGACCGCAAGCTCGACAACCGCGAATCGCAGCTGCAAATACTCACCTCAATGATGTCCGACAACCGTCTCAAGAAAGAGCAGACCGTTGCTGGCACGCCGATCACTAAAGGCTGGATGTCCTCCTCTTACGGCATGCGCACCGACCCATTCCATGGCAAAGAGCGCTGGCATGCTGGCGTGGATTTCGCCGGCAAGAAAGGCTCAGAAGTGATTGCCGTCGCCTCAGGCGTAGTGACCTGGTCGGCCAAGCGCAGCGGTTATGGCGATATGGTAGAGATCAATCACGGCGATGGCTATGTCACTCGCTATGGCCACAACGATGAAAACCTTGTGACCCTTGGTAGCATCGTCAAGAAAGGTCAGCAGATTGCCCGCATGGGCAGTTCAGGTCGTTCCACTGGCCCCCATGTTCACTTTGAAGTGTACAAAAATGGTCGCACCGTCGATCCTGCCAGCTATATCCACAAGACCCACCGCTAACACTCCCAGACAAATCCCTGAGGCCCGTGCAGATGGCGTAAAGCTCTCTCTACAAAGGGTCTACACTATGGTTAATTCTCTTAGTAGCAACCCATAGCCAGTATCTCTAAAACACGCCTTATCTATTGATGGAAAAATGTAATGTTCGCGAATCTCTTTAAGAAAATTTTCGGTTCTAAAAATGACCGAGAAATACGCAAGTTAGGCAAAACTGTTGTGCAAATCAATCAGCTAGAAGCCGGTTTAGCCGAGCTTAAGGACGCTGACCTCAAGGCTGAAACCTTGCGTTTGAGGGGCAAGCTGGAAGCGGGCAGTAATTTGGACGATCTATTGCCTGAAGCCTTTGCTCTGGTCCGCGAGACCTCCAGCCGCGTTATGGGCATGCGCCACTTTGATGTGCAGATGATCGGTGGCATGACATTGCACCAGGGCCGCATTGCTGAAATGCGCACCGGTGAAGGTAAAACATTGGTTGCCACATTGGCCGCCTACCTCAATGCACTGCCCGGTGAAGGGGTGCATGTGATCACCGTAAATGATTACCTGGCCCGTCGCGACGCCCAGTGGATGGCTCCGCTGTATCAGGCACTGGGACTCTCGGTGGGTGTAATCCAGTCCTATCAAGGCCCAGACAGCGCCAACTCATTTATTATGGATCAGGGTGACGAAACCCTGCGCCCCAGCAGTCGCCGTGAAGCCTACGCCGCCGATATTACCTATGGCACCAACAATGAATTTGGTTTCGACTATCTGCGCGATAATATGGCCCTGCGTGAGGATGATAAATCCCAGCGTGGCCTCAGTTTTGCCATAGTCGACGAAGTGGATTCGATTTTGATCGATGAAGCGCGCACGCCGCTGGTAATCTCCGGTGCTGCCCAAGACAGTTCCTCTCTCTATCGCAGCGTTAATGCCCTGACTCTCAAGCTTAATGGCGGCACTCTTGGTGACGGTACTCTCGATGACGGAACTGAAGAACAGCCGGGGGATTTTGTTGTCGACGAAAAGACCCGCTCGGTAGAGCTCTCGGAAGCCGGTTTCCAAAAGGTTGAAGATATACTGATAAGTGAGGGTTTACTTGCCGCCGATGAGAGCCTCTATCAGGCTGCTAACCTAGGTCTATTGCACCATGTTCACTCAGCGTTGCGCGCTCAAAACTTATTTCAGCGGGACGTTGAATATATCGTTCAGGACAACCAAGCGGTATTAATTGACGAGCACACCGGCCGTACCATGCCCGGCCGCCGTCTCTCTGAGGGCTTGCATCAGGCGATTGAAGCCAAAGAAGGGCTAGATATTCAGCAAGAGAGCCAGACTCTGGCCTCGACTACCTTCCAGAATTATTTCCGTCTCTATACAAAGCTCTCCGGTATGACCGGCACCGCCGATACCGAAGCGTTCGAATTCCAGCAGATCTACGGTCTGCAAGTGATGGTGATTCCCACCAATGTGGAGGTTAAGCGTCAGGATTTAAATGATCTGGTGTTTTTAACCCAGGAAGAAAAGTTCGAAGCAGTGATCGAAGATATCACCGATATCACCGCCAAAGGCGCGCCCGTGCTGGTGGGTACTGCCTCGGTTGAAACTTCTGAGCTACTCTCTCAAATGCTGAAAAAAGCCGGTGTTAAGCACAATGTCTTGAACGCCAAGCAGCACGAGCGTGAAGCCAATATTATTGTTGAAGCCGGACTGCCTGGTGCGGTCACCATCGCCACCAATATGGCCGGTCGCGGCACCGATATCGTACTGGGCGGCAATGTTGAAGCCCAGATTAAAGAGCTGGATAATCCCAGTGATACCCGACTGGAAACGCTTCGAGCCGAATGGCAAGAGCGCCATGCCACTGTTATCGAGGCTGGCGGCCTGCATATAGTCGCCACCGAGCGCCATGAATCACGGCGCATCGACAATCAGCTCCGTGGCCGCTCCGGTCGTCAGGGAGATCCCGGTGTCTCGCGTTTCTATCTGTCTCTGGAAGATCCATTGATGCGCCTCTTTGCCTCCGATCGGATCAAAAATATGATGCGTTCAATGGGTATGGAGCACGGCGAATCTATAGAACACAGCATGGTCACCAATGCCATCGTCAAAGCCCAGCGCAAAGTCGAAGGGCGCAACTTTGATATCCGTAAGCACCTGCTGGAATACGACGATGTGGCCAACGACCAGCGTCAGGTGATCTATCAGCAGCGCAACGACCTGCTTGAAGATGGTGATATCTCCGACGTGATTACCGCGGTGCGCGAAGACGTGGTCACTCAGTCCATGGATATGTTTATTCCGCCCCAGAGTCTCGAAGAGCAGTGGGATATCGAGGGGCTGGAAAAATCCCTGCACACCGATTTCACCTTGCAGTTGCCTATAAGCCAGTGGTTGGAAGAAGACAGTCGCCTCGACGAAGAGACTCTGCGCGCGAAGGTTATTGAACTGGTGCAAGAGGATTATCAGACACGCTACGCCGATGTCGGTCCACAGATGCGCGAAGTGGAGCGCCAGATTATGCTCCAGGTACTCGACACCCAGTGGAAAGATCACCTGGCCAATATGGATCAGCTGCGTCAGGGCATTGGTCTGCGCGCTTACGCCCAGAAAAACCCGAAGCAGGAATATAAGCGTGAATCCTTCGCCATGTTCGAAGAGCTGCTGGCGAATATTAAATACGAGACCATTCGTTTCCTCAGCCATATCCAAGTGGCCAGCGATGAGGATATGCAGAAGCTTGAAGCCCAGCGCCGCAAAGAGCAGGAAGGTCGCGAATACCAGCATGCCGCGTCAGCCGATCTCGCTCAGGAGCAGGGTGGAGAGCGCGCCCCGACAGCACAGCCAATACAGCGTGCCGGACCCAAGGTAGGGCGCAATGATCCCTGCCCCTGTGGTTCCGAGAAAAAGTTCAAGCAGTGCCACGGTAAAATTAATTAGATTAGGTCGATTAGGTCGATTAGATAGAGAGTAGGAATAGAGATGGCCACAGGTAATAAGCCTTTTCCACAGATGCACCCGGTCAAAGGGTTCAAACTGGGTACCACCAGCGCCGGGATTAAAACCCCGGGGCGCAAAGATTTGGTTGTCATGGAACTGCAGCCCGGTGGTGCCGTGGCCGGAGTCTTTACCCAAAATGCTTTCTGTGCCGCACCTGTGGTGGTTGCCAAGCAGCACCTCAGTGCCGCCACACCGCGCTATCTGGTGACCAATACCGGCAATGCCAATGCCGGAACCGGCGAGCAGGGCATGGCTGATGCCCAAGTTAGCTGTGCGGCTCTGGCTGAACTGCAGGGAGTTTCCGCAGATCAGGTGTTACCGTTCTCCACCGGTGTGATTGGCGAGACCCTACCCATAGACAAGCTTTTGGCAGCACTGCCCGCCGCCGTCGCCGCCCTAGATGAAAATGCTTGGGCCGATGCCGCCGAAGGAATATTGACCACCGACACTCGCCCCAAAGGCGCAAGCCTGCAATACCAGCCAAACAGCGCCTCTGCCGAGTTGATTACTATTACCGGCATTACCAAAGGCTCGGGCATGATCAAGCCCAATATGGCCACCATGCTCGGCTATGTGGCCACCGATGCCCAGGTCGATGGCGAATTGCTCCAGCGCGCCCTGAGACTGGTCGCCAATAAATCCTTTAACCGCATCACCGTGGACAGCGACACCTCCACCAATGACGCGGTGATCTTAGTGGCCACCGGTGCCAGTGGGATTCATATTGATGAAAGTAACTTTGAGGCATTTGTCGCTGAACTTGAGACCGTCTTTATCGAGCTGGCTCAATCAATTATTCGCGACGGTGAAGGGGCGAGTAAATTTGTCGCGGTGATTGTCGATGGCGCACTGGATTCCCCAGAAGCCCTAAAAGTTGCCTACACAGTGGCCGAGTCACCCTTAGTCAAAACCGCACTGGCCGCATCCGATGCCAACTGGGGGCGTATACTCGCCGCCGTCGGTCGCGCCGGTGTGGACAACCTCGATGTTAACCGCGTCTCGGTGCATCTCAATGATGTGCTAATTGTCGAAGCCGGTTGTCGAGCCGCCAGTTACACCGAAGCCGCAGGCGAAGCGGCCATGGCGCCGGAAGATATCAGCATTCGAATTTCCCTGGATCGCGGGGCGCCTGAAAAAACCGTGACAGAAACCATCTGGACCACCGACCTCACCTATGAGTATGTGCGTATCAATGCTGAATACCGTACTTAGGCTGTCAACTTAGGGTTCTATAGTGAAACGCATCCATGTAGTGGCGGCGATTATCGTCGGCCCAGATAAGCAGATTTTTATTTCACGACGTGGCGACCATCTCCATCAGGGTGGACTCTGGGAATTTCCCGGTGGCAAAATTGAAGTCGGCGAAAGCCCTGAAACCGCGCTTGCTCGTGAGTTGTTTGAAGAGATCGATATCCATATCATCGCCTCGCAACCTTATATGCAGGTCGAGCATGATTATGTGGATAAGAAGGTATTACTGGATATCTGGCAGGTAGATAATTTTTCTGGTGTAGCCCAGAGTAAAGAAGGGCAGCAGTGTCGCTGGGTGAGTCTGGAACAGTTGCTACTCTCAGTTACAACATCAGCAGAGACTGACCTCTGTTTCCCCGCCGGCAATCAGCCGATTCTTCAGCGCCTTGCTGAGCAGGGTCTCAAGCAGCCAGCAGGTTAAAAACAAGCTGTCTTTAGGAATCCAATAAATCCGGATCAATCATCCCCGCATTGCGCAACTCTTGAGCCAACTGGTCGGAATCCATCACCTCTGGATCCAACAGCGCCGCACCCTTAATGGCAAAACTCTCCTGAGCCCAGCCACCAAAATCGATCTGCTGACAACGCTGACAGCAAAAGGGACGAAAAGGGAACTTATCCGTCCACTCAATTTGAGTTTTACAGGTTGGGCAATTTAATTTGGTTACAGAGCTCATGGTTGTTTTTCCTGACTGGCCAGTGTCTTTTTTCAAGCTTACATGGGTAAGCTGAGAAGTGTCTGATGAACGGCTGCCACGCGGGCTGCCAGTGTCTCCAAAGGTTGCGCATTATCCAATACTATATCGGCCCGGGAAAGTTTTTCCTCACGAGACATTTGGGCATCGATAATCCGCTGAATTTGATCAGCCTGATTCGCGTCCCGAGTACAGGCTCGCTCTATTTGCAGTTCAACTGGCAAATCTACCAACACTGTTTTAGCCACTAGCTGATGCTGATCGGTTTCAAATAATAGGGGCGATTCAAGAATCACATAGGGGCTGGTGGCGGCTCCTAACTGCTGAACAATCCAATCCCGAATTAAGGGATGCAGCAGTGACTCGAGCCAGTGCTTTTTATCCGGGTCAGCAAAGATAATTTGCCGCAGCGCCGCACGATCTAGATGGCCGTCCCCTTGAATAATCTGTGGGCCAAACTGCTCGGCGATAGCAGCCAGTGCAGGCATGCCCGGTTCAACCACGGCGCGGGAAGCCCGATCCGCATCAACCGTCTCAATGCCGAGCTGTTGAAAGGCCTTGGCTACGGTGCTTTTGCCACTGCCGATACCGCCGGTCAAGCCGACAATTAGAGCACTAGATGGAGAACTAGATGGAGAACTAGATGGAGAACTAGATGGAGAACTAGATGGAGAGCTAGAATTAGAGTTGGATACTGTTGATTTCACTGTAGAGTGCCATGGCTGTGGATCGTAAAAGCGCTTAATCGAAGCTTTTTCTTCTAAGCTTTTTCTTCCAAGCTTTTAATCATAAGCTTTTAACCTAAGTGCCGACTCTAAAGGCCAAATACACTTAAATAGGAGCCGAGGATCTTATCACCCCAGATTAAAGCAATCCAACCTGCCATCGCTAAGAATGGCCCAAAGGCCATGGGAACCTGTTTTTCTCGGGTTTTCATTAGCAGCCCAACAATTCCCACCAGAGCACCGACAAAGGTCGACAGAATAATAATCAGCGGCAGCATCTGCCAGCCCATCCAAGCTCCCAGGGCGGCGAGCAATTTAAAGTCCCCGTAACCCATGCCCTCCTTACCGGTAATCAGCTTAAACAGCCAAAACACCGACCACAGAGAGAGATAGCCCGCCAGCGCGCCGATCACCGCCTCATTCAGGGGCACAAAGGTACCGCTAAGGTTGGCGAACAGTCCCAGCCACAGTAGCGGCAGGGTAATCTGGTCCGGGAGCAGCTGTTCGCGAAAATCGATTCCCGTGAGAGCGATTAATACCCAGGTAAATATCAGGCAGTAGCCGGCTGTCAGGGACAGACCAAACTGATAAACAATAAACGCCGTGGCCACACCGCTGAGCAATTCCACCAGGGGATATTGAATTGAAATAGGCGTCGAGCAAGCGGTGCATTTACCGCGCAGCAATATATAGCTGATCACCGGAATATTGTGCCAGGGCTTGATTGGTACACCGCAGCCGGGACAGCGTGATGCCGGTTTCGATAGGGATAGGGTCTCCTGCGCGTCATCTGACTCTGGAGCCAAGCCGAGAAAATCCTCAGACTCACGGCGCCAGCTATTTTTAAGCTGTTCAGGAAAACGCAGAATCACCACATTGAGAAAGCTGCCGATAATTAAACCGAAGGGAAAGGCGGCGATAGCAAGCGCTGCGGCGGATAAAGAGGCTGCGGCGGATAAAGAGGCGGCGCCGGATAGGCTGGTTTCTAAAAACATAGATTATTCACAGTTGTGGCCCAGCGTTCTAGTGAGCGCAGCGCGGTTGTAAGAATTAGCATTTGATTAAGCGCCCGTGGCCGATAAAAGTCTGTGGCCGATAAAAGCCTGCGGCTTATTAAACCACATTACCCAGCTGGAATATTGGCAGGTACATGGCGATCATCAAACCACCGACCAAAACACCCAGCACTGACATAATCAGCGGTTCCAGCAAACTGGTGAGATTATCCACCGAATTATCCACCAGCTCCTCATAGTGAGTCGCCGCCTTCTCCAGCATCTCGTCCAAGGCGCCAGACTCTTCACCAATGGCGGTCATCTGCTGTAGCAGTATGGGAAACATCTGCGTCGCCTTGATCGCCATCTGTAACTGCACACCGGTGGTGACATCATCGCGGACCTTTAAAATGGCATCGTGGTAGGGGGCATTGCCCGCCGCACCGGCTACGGATTCCAGTGCGTCGACAATCGGCACACCGGCGGCAAAGGTAGTCGCCAGGGTGCGGGCAAAACGCGCCACCACAGAATTATAGATAATCCCGCCGATAATCGGCAGTTTTAAGGAATAGCGATCGACCTGATAGGAAAATTTCTTTGAGCGAAAGCGCGCTTCTTTAAAGGCATAGAGGCCTAGACCAATAGCCACCAACATGATCAGCCAATATTCCTGCATCATCTCCGACAGACCCAGTACAAACAGGGTAAAAGCGGGCAGATCAGCGCCAAAACTACTAAAGGTCTCGGCAAATACCGGCACCACTTTAATCAGCAAGATTGCCGTCACCACCATAGCCACCACCAACACCGCAATCGGGTAGGTGAGGGCTTTTTTAATCTTAGCTTTTAACTGTTCAGTCTTTTCTTTGTAGGTGGCGACCCGATCGAGCATGGTCTCCAGGGCACCGGCGGTCTCACCAGAATCTACCAGGCTGCAAAACAGATCGTCAAAATAGCGCGGGCTGCGGCGCAGGGCATTGGCAAAGCTACCACCCGCCGCCACATCATCGCGAATTTGACGGATCAGGTTCTGCATAGTGGGGTTGGCAAAGCCATCGGCGACAATATCAAAGGACTGCACCAGTGGCACACCGGCTTTCATCATGGTGGCCAGCTGCCGAGTAAATAGCGCGATATCCCCGGGAACAATTTTTTTGGCATTGCTAAATAGCGGTTTGGGTTTTTTCTTGATCGAGGTAGAAATAATCCCCTGCTTGCGCAGCTGACCCTTCACGGCAATCAATGTGTCAGCCTTGATCTCCCCCTGAACTTTCTCGCCCTTGCGATTTTTACCGCGGTAGATAAACAGCTGGCTCTCGGCAGTCGTGGCCATAAGCTTTTTCCTTCCTTG
>CAJQKW010000082.1 GCA_905478975.1 uncultured Pseudomonadales bacterium
AAGAGCAGGGTCAAGAGCCTGACCCTCTACACTTGCTCTCCGGGGAGCTGGCACAGACTCTTGAACAGCGCTTTGACAGTCACTTTTCACTGCGACAGATTGGCCTCAATGTATGGGCTGCCTTTCAATTCAGTGTTTTTAACGAGGCGAAAAAAGGTCTGTTGATTGGTCTTGAAGGCTGGCTTTTTTCCAGTGAAGAATTTATTGCCCATGCACATGCCGAGCAAGCCATAGAAGAGAATATTGTATTTATGGCTCAGGCTTCGCAGCTGTTGGCGAACCGCGACGTGGCCCTGTTGGTGCTGTTAATTCCCTCCAAAGCCAGACTGCTAAAAGCACAACTCGGATCTCATCAACCGGCACTAGTGCAGCAATCCCTCTATCCCCTCGTACTCAATAGTCTGCGGGAGAAGGGTATCTTCGTGGTTGATGGCCTACAGGTGATGGCCGGTCATGAGCAGCCGGAGTCTCTTTATCTTAAAACCGATACCCACTGGACCCCAGAGGGTGCCGCGTTAATTGCATCGAGCGCCGCGGGGCTGGTGCAACAGCGCATACCTGAGTTGGATGTAACCACACAGAAATTTATCACCGAGAGCACCGGCAGCAATTCCATTGAGGGTGATTTGCTGCGCTTTTTACCTCTGACACCGCTATTCGACAATCTTATGCCAGCGCCCGAGCGCATCCAGTTATACCAAACCTATCCGGCTGAAGATCATGCCGGAATTATTGAGGATCGGTTTGCCGATGATCTACCTAGTAAACCACCGCAGGTGGTGCTGGTGGGAACCAGTTTTAGTGCCGATCGGCGCTGGAATTTTGATGGGGCATTAAAGCAAGCACTGGCCGTGGATATAGAAAATCTCTCTGAGCAGGGGCAGGGGCCAATAGTGCCCATGGCCAATTTTTTGATGGATTATTTACCCATGTCGGCAAATCTAAAGCTGGTGATTTGGGAAGTCCCTGAGCGCTACCTTGGGGTGAGCTATCCACAGCTCGGCGCTTTATAAAAGAGTAAATTGATTAAGAATTATAAGGAGATGAAATGTCGAACCCAGTGCAACGGATAACAAGCACATTGATTCAGGCTGTAGTATTAAGTTGTATCTCATTTTCTGGCTCGAGCGATGAGGCCGGTCTCTATGATCTGGCACCACCGGGTTCCGCATTTTTGCGCATTATTAATCTCCAGAAAAATAGCCCGGAAGAAATGATAACACTGCGTATAGAGGGCAAACCTTTATCCACCGATAGCTATTGCAGCGCGTCTAGGTTTATTTATCTGCCGCCGGGGGACTATGGCAAAGAGATCAATGGATTGCTCTGGAAGGGCTCTCTAGAGCCGGATCAGGCCTATTCACTGCTGGTCGCTGACAAGTCCGTATCACTGGTGAAAGATTATCGCGCCGACGACTCCCGGCGTGGCATGTTAGTGGTTTATAACTTTTCCAATCGCCCGTATTTGAACCTACATGCTGGGGCACTGGCGCGGCCTGTGTTGACTAATATTCCTCAGGGAGCCTCCGCTGCACGGGGAATTAATCCCTTAAAGAGCGCTTTTTCTGTGGTCGACAGTGCCGGCCCTGAGAGCAATGAGCGCAAGAACTTAGCGGTTACCCAGGCGATGATCTTTCAGCCCGGGGTGTTGTCGACTCTGTTTATCTGTTCCGCTGAAGAGGGTCTTTTTACTCGCTGGGCCGATAAAGTGGGAGGGCGCTAGATGCTATTACTTGAGTGGCGATTGAAGATAATCTGTCTGAGCTTACTTGGGGCTGGACTGGCCAGCGCAGTGACTGCTGACAATAAGACTACCCCAGAGTTGGCACAGCCAGTGAATCAAGCACTCTGTGCCGCAGCGGCGAAACCTGAGAGTTATCGCGGGACATTTCTGAAAAATTTCAAAACCCTGCAAAAAGGTCGTCAGGATTGGCTCTTTCGAGACATGGACCTAAAGCGCGCCTACGGCCCCAGAGCGCCCGGCTATAAAAGTTTGCAGCGATTGCAGCGGCTATTGCAGTCACGGGGCACCACATTGGTGATGGTGCCGATTCCTGGGCGGGCGCTTGTACACCCTGAGTATCTCGGTGATATTCACTACGATGTGCAGCGTGGACGCAGAGCTTACAGTGACTATCTGCAAAAGCTGCGGGCTATCGACATTGTGGTGCCTCAGATCGACAGCCTGTTTCAACAGACCCAGACGAAACCCCTGTTTTTTGCCCGTGACCATCACTGGAATCATCATGGTGCCCGCACCATCGCCCGACTGACCGGTTACGCGATTAAAGCTAGGCAGATCCCAGGGATCGAAAGACAACGGTTTACCAGCTCCAATGTCGGCGCTGATCACAACGATGGCAGTCTCCAGCGCGCGGCACTAGAACTCTGTGATCAACGTTATCCGAAAGAACCCTTTAAGCTCTACCAGACTGTGGCGGTTTCTGATGATTTCTCTAATGACCTCTCTAATGACCTCTCTAATGACCTCTCTAATGACCTCTTCGGCGAGCTGCCAGAGCCGCAGATTGTTCTGGTTGGCACCAGCAATAGCAAAGGTCAGCTAGGGTTTAATTTTGATGGCTTTCTCGCCCACTATGCCCGCGCAGCAGTTAACAACAAAGCCAAGAGCGGTGCCGGTTTTGGTGGCGCATTAAAAGATTATCTGAGCAGTGACCGGTTCCGGCAGTCGCCACCGAAGGTTTTAGTCTGGGAAATTCCCGGCTATTACTCCCTCAATGAACCGAGTTTTTTTGATGATCTGGTACTAGGTCTGGAGGTTCAGCCATCAACTTAATCAAGGTCTGCCTATGGCTAACAATACTCTTGGCTAACTCTGGGGTCAGTGCCGGGGATCAACTACAGGCTCAGGTAACCTATGGCTATGACAGTAATCCGTTTAAATTATCCTCACCGGAAGGGATTCAGAGAGGTACTGAATTTAAATCCCTGAAGCTTAAATATCAGGGTGATAACGGACCTCAGGGCAGCATCAAGAAAGCCAATTTGCGCTATCGCCTTGAACTGCATAGAGACATTTATAATCCCAGCCGCGATGCGGCAAGCAACTGGGCCTTAAAGGGACACCTAAGCTGGCTAGGGCGCTTTAAACTCGGCGAACGTAAAGCCAATCTGAGATTGAGCGCCGATCTAGGGCAGGAGAAAAGTACTTATTACAGTCAAACTCAGGGTCAGATTGCCGAGACGGGGGAAGGGGACTTGATTGGGGATCGCTTTGGTTTTGATGCTGCCGCGGTCAGTGCCGAGCTCAGTTATTACCTGAGTAAAAAAACATCCTGGTCTCTGTTATCGCAATTTAGTCAGCGCAACTACCGGCAGGATTATGCGAATCTAGGACTTGAGCCGTTAGACTATAACGAGTTTCGCCTCCAGCCAGGTCTGCGCTACAAGGCCGATTCAGGCCTTAATACTAGGTTTTTTGTCTACCACAGGTCACGCTACTACAGGGGGCTACAGAATAATCCGCAAGATGATAGGTCGCTTGTGGAGTATTCGCTCAAGGGCTATGGCTTGGTGCTTAGCCAGCCGCTGCATCAGCGCTTGCATGCAACGGTTTATCTAAGCGGCTACTTTGCCCGAGACAATGGTCAGGGTGTGCGGGATCTGGACGCCCACAAGGTGACGACGACCTTTAAGTATCAACTGGCTAGCGGTGCGGATATTACCCTTATGAATCAAGCTTACTGGCGTGGTTATTTGGATCCACAGCTGTCTCCGGAGGAGTCAGAGATTGGCACATCAGGGCGCAGTCGGCGAGGAATCATGGCTGAGATTATCTATAGCCAGCCGTTGGTCGTCGACTCCCTCAGGGGGTCTATCGCCCTTGCTAGCCAGCGTGAGCGCAATTCCCTAGATGCGCTGAGTTATCAGCGCAGCACTCTAGTTATTGGTTTGCGTTATGAGATTTAGCCAAGGTTTCAGAAACCCGGGCTTGTGAGGGCTGTATCACTAAAAGCGAGATAAATATGCACAAACGAATAATCCATGCTAAGGTTTATAGAACGGTCTATTTAGCTGCTTTAGGCGGTATTTAAAGATTAACATTATACAACTTACTCTGGATAAGTTTGGAGTTGCCTCTGATGAAAGGTTTTGTTCTTGCCGCCGTCGTTGCCTCCCTTGAGAAACAGTATGGTGAAATGTTTTCAAGTGATCTGATGACGGCAATGGAGAGGCCAACGGGTGGAGTCTATCTATCGGTTGCAGACTATTCAGATAACACTTTGGATCATCTACTTGCGAACGCTGCAACGTTACTCGGAATGCCCAGAGAGACGTTGGCTAAGGTAATGGGCGTCCATTTGTTCTCAGAGTTAATTGTTATAAACCCACAGTGGATCAAGCAAAACACCAATGCCTTTGACCTAGTCAAGAGCCATGATATGGCTCTCAATGAAGTCGTGAGACTGGCATTTCCAGGGTTTGTGGCACCCTCATTTGCTTGGGTCGAAATTAGTCCTGACATATTAGAGCTCGACTATCGCTCGGCATTTCTGCCGGGAGATATGGCCGAGGGTTTGATCAGTGCGATGTTTATGCACTTTGATGAGCAATTTAGTATTGAAAGAAGACCGACAGAGCCCGCGGTTGGTTTTAATCAAAAAATAATTCTTAAAGTAAAGCCTAACAGGCGCAAACTGGCTGATTAATCTTAGATAACTGGAGTTAGACTGCCATGAATGGCCATACCATAATACCTTTGCTACAGGCTTGTGCAGGTTATCGATCTAACCTGCTATTTAAGCGGTTATTTAAGTTCCTTTCTATTTTCATTCTGTCTTTGATACCGAGACATTAATCCACAAATGAGCACAATCCAAGCTTTAAACAATAAGCTCCAACGGGAAACTGCCGCCCGGCATAGCGCCGAGCAGTTGCTCGAGAATAAGAGCCGCGAGCTGTATCGGTCTAATCAAGCACTACTCTCGCGAAATCAAAAAATTGCTGAACAGAGCGCTCACCTGCAACTAAAAGTGCATGAGCTGGAGCAGACCCGCCAGCAGTTAGTGCAGTCGGAAAAAATGGCAGTCATTGGCCAGTTGACCGCTGGGGTGGCTCATGAAATCAATAACCCAGTGGCATTTGTGGGCAGTAATCTGGATACGCTTAGGGACTATTTAGCGGGTCTCCGTGATCTTATTAGACAGCAGCAACTATGCCTGTCTCAGTTCAATATTGAGGACTCTATGGATTGCTTAAAAACGAATACATTACTGGAAGATCTGCGAGGCCTTAGCCAATCAGCCGATCTCGATTATCTTTTGCCTGATATAGAGCTGCTGATCAATGAGTCCATTGAAGGCACTCGCAGAATTGGGCAAATTGTTGCCGACCTGTCAGATTTCTCCTATTTGAATGCGCCACAGGCCAGTGCTGAGGATCTTAATATTCTCTTGCAACAGACGGTCAAGATAGCCTCAAGCGAGTTGAAATATAAAGCTGATATCGACTGGCAGCTGGGGGAGATCCCAAAGATCCTCTGCCATGCAGGCAAGCTAGGGCAGGTGTTTCTCAACCTTTTACTCAATGCTGTCCAGGCTATTGAAGGACGCGGGGTCATTCGCTTGAGCTCAGGGCAGGCGGGGGATTGGCTGTGGGTTGAGATTGCCGACAATGGCTGTGGTATCTCGGCGGACAAGTTGGCCAATATATTCGACCCCTTTTTCACCACAAAAGACATTGGTAAGGGCACAGGGCTGGGTTTACATGTGGCTAAAGCCGCCGTTGAGATGCATGGCGGCGAACTTGCTGTCACCAGTGCTGAGGGATCTGGTGCGGCCTTTAAGGTTGTGTTGCCGATCGCTGAAGTGACCCGACAATAAAATCATCAGGCGGCGGTACATTATTAAATATTAGTGCTGAAGTGAGTTAAAAGATTTTAGAGGGTACGCTGAAAGTACCGGCAAAGCTTACAAAAAAAACAGCGACAAATGACAGTAATTTCCTAGGGAGGGGAGTGCTCGATATGAACAATAGTCAACCTACCATACTGTTGGTGGATGATGAGAAGGCGGTTCTCTCATCTCTTACACGCTGCCTGGTAAGGCTGGGCGTCAATCTGGTGGACTTTAGCTGCCCCCAACAAGCCCTTGAATATGCCACTGACAATCGTCCCGACCTGGTGATTTCAGACCAGCGCATGCCGCGGATGCAGGGCAGTGAAATGCTCATCCAGATAAAGGCTCTATGGCCGGATGTGCAATGTATTATTCTCAGTGGCTACAGCGATATGGAGTCATTTAGCGACGCCCTTAACCGACGTATTATCGACCGCTTTATCAGCAAGCCCTGGGATAATAATGAGTTGCGTATGATCGCCAGTGCGGCGCTCCGTGAGCAGGGGCTATTTGGTTTTAGCAGTGAAAAGATGAGCCAGTCACAGGCCACCGACTTCCACGGTATGCTCAGTACTAATCCGGCCATGTATCGTTTGTTTGAACGGATTACCAAGTCTGCTCGAGCCAATATACCGATTTTTATTTCCGGTGAGACCGGAACCGGTAAAGAGTTGGTTGCCAGAGCCTGCCATGCAGAGAGCCCAAGAAAGTCACAGCCGTTTATTGCCATAAACTGTGCCAACTTTAATGAGCACCTGATTGAATCACAGTTGTTTGGCCACAAGAAGGGCGCCTTTACCGGCGCCACCGCCGAGCATCAGGGGCTTTTTGCTGCGGCCCAACAGGGCACTTTGTTTCTCGATGAGGTGACAACATTACCGCTGCCGCTACAGGCTAAGTTGCTGCGGGTGATTCAGGAACGTGAGTTCTCTCCGGTGGGCAGTCACCAGACCTATCCATTTGCCGCACAGTTATTAACCGCATCTTCTACCACTTTGGCGGATGCAGTTGAGCGCGGTCAATTCCGTGAGGATCTCTACTATCGGCTCAATGTTATTCCGCTCAAGCTGCCGCCGCTTCGCGATCGCGGTGCGGACATGGTGATGATGGCGGAACACTTTCTACAGGTCTTTGCCCGCCGTGAGCAAAGGCGCTTTAAAGGCTTTAGTGACGACGCCAAGCTGTTTTTGCGCCAATACCCATGGCCTGGCAATGTTCGCCAATTAGAAAACCTAACCCACAGCATTGTGGTGCTCACTGATCAGCCGGTTGTTGACAAGTCTACGCTGCAATCGGCGCTGGAGGGCGATATTAGCCGTTCACAACCAGAGCCTCCAGGAGTGCCAACCATTGACCCTCAGCAGTCAGATTACATGCCAGGCCAGGTAAGGCCGCTGTGGCTGGTGGAAAAAAGCTCCATTGAGGAAGCCATTGCCTTCTGCGATGGCAATGTTCCCAGGGCTGCGGCGCTTTTAGAGGTCAGTCCATCAACTATCTATCGCAAGCAAAAGCACTGGTAAGTGGTTGGTAGCAAGTAGTAAAGAGCAAGTTGCATTTTGCCACGATTAAGTGCGTTGCAAAATGCAATATAAAACCTTCTTCGAATAATACTATTAATTAATAATACCCTGTATCTATATGATTATATTGATAAAAACATTTCTAACTAACAGTTGGCACGAAGCTTGCGATGGTTAACTATAACGGTGGTATCACTGCGATCCACCGACTACGGCTGCCATGCCACAGGGAGATGTAATGTTAAATAAGGGAACTGAATTAAATCCGGCACGCAATCATACTGAGATTGCACTGCTCGGCAAAACCGATCTATCAAGCGCGATTCAGCACAGTGCTCGAGGGCTGAAAGGGGAGCTGGATATCAATCCATCGCCGGCGGCTAACGACAGCAGCTTGGACTTTACCCTGGATTCCCGTTACACCCCAGACAAGTTAGAGATTGCCGAGATCGCGGCAAAGCCGACCATCAGCGTGCTTGGGTTGGGTTATGTCGGGGCCGTTTCTGCCGCCTGTTTTTGCGATCGCGGTCATTCGGTGATCGGTGTTGATCCTGATATTGAGCGAATTGAAACCCTCAATCGAGGCGAGTCGCCGATTGTCGAGGAGGGGCTGGCAGAACTGTTGAGTCATGCCCGTCAGATTGGTCGCCTCGAGGCGATATCAGATGCCCACTCAGCGGTCATCGAGTCAGATATAACCCTCGTCTGCGTCGGTACACCAACCGGCCCCGAGGGCGAATGTGATCTAAGATATTTGCGTATTGCCGCCGAGCAAATTGGTGGCGCCCTGGCGCTCAAGAATGATTACCATGTTGTCGCCTTCCGCAGCACTGTGCCCCCCAGAACGACCCGCGATGTGCTGATCCCGATTTTGGAAGCGGCTTCAGGAAAGCGTTGCGGCCGCGACTTTGGCGTCTGTTTCAATCCTGAATTTTTACGCGAGAGCAGCGCCATTAGCGACTTCTATGAGCCGCCTAAAACTGTTATTGGTGGAGTCGATCAGCGCAGCTCAGGAACACTGGCCCAACTCTATAAAGGCCTGCCAGGAGAGCTGATTGAGACCAGTATTGAGGCCGCCGAGTTTGTAAAGTATATCGACAACACCTGGCATGGACTCAAGGTGGGCTTTGGCAATGAGGTAGGGCGTCTGTGCAAAAAGGTCGGCGTCGATAGCCATCAGGTCATGGATATTTTTGTCAAGGACACCAAGCTTAATTTATCCCCCTATTATCTCAAGCCGGGCTTTGCATTTGGCGGTTCCTGCCTGCCGAAAGACACCCGCGGCATTATGCACTTGGCGGCTTCTAAGTCGGTTAGCACGCCGCTGATCGACAGTATTATTCAATCCAACGACAAACATATTGAGCATACCTTGGCGATGATTGCCGAACACCGAGTAAAGCGTATTGGCATTATTGGCCTGACTTTTAAAGCCCATACCGATGATCTGCGTGAGAGCCCGTTGCTCGAGCTGGTTATGCGGTTGCGCGAGCTGGACCAGGAGATTAGTTTTTTCGACCCCAATGCTAAACCTGCGAATCTATTGCGTATGGGTCTGGACCGGGAGACCAGCGAATCCGGCTGTAGCAATATAAATCAGCTGGTGGGCTCGGTGGATCTGCTGGTTGTTGGCCACAATACCGATTATGGCCGCGATGCAGCCCGCGCCGCTAAGCGCTTTATGCCGGTGATTGATCTGGTTGGCCTGGGCAATGGGTTTAAGTATGCGAAAAACTATGAGGGCATTTGCTGGTAAGTGGATGCGCTGGGGCCACCAATCAAGGCTTGGGATATAAAGCCCGTTATATAAAGGCTCTGGATTAAAAGCCCAGGATTAAAAGCTCAGGATTAAAAGCTCAGGATTAAAAGCTCTGGATTAAAAGCTCAGGATATAAAAAGCCTCGGTAGATCAAGACACAGGGAATCGCTTAGAAAAGCGACATAAACCCAAAGGAAATGGGAACAGATATGGATATTAAGCAGCAACCCAGCGCGCCGTCGCTAATGGCCAATGTAGTACCGGTGATTCTCTCTGGCGGCAGTGGAACAAGACTGTGGCCAACCTCGCGGAAAAAATTTCCCAAGCAGCTACTTAAACTGAATGGCGCCAAGTCAATGATTCAGCGTACGGTGGATCGTGTAACCCACCTACAAGACCCGATTCTGGTGTGCAACGAAGAGCAGCGATTTATGATCGCCAAACAGCTACAGGAAGTTGACTGTAACGCTACCCTGATTGTCGAACCCTGTTCGCGCAACACCGCGCCAGCCATTGCGGTTGCCGCATTGCATGCCATTTCCCAGGGCCAAGACCCACTGCTGCTGGTGCAGCCAGCGGATCATTTGATTGGTGATCAAGAGGCCTTTCAGATAGCTCTGGATGCAGCGTTGCTGCTCGCCGAAAGCGATAAAATAGTCACCTTTGGCGTGCCACCGGCTGTCGCAGATACCGGTTTTGGTTATATCAAAGTGTCGCCGGGGTCTGGCGGATCATGCTCTGCCGGGGAGAGAATAGAGCGATTTGTTGAGAAGCCAGACCTCGCCACCGCAACCCAGTATTTAAGCAGTGGCGACTATTTTTGGAACAGCGGTATGTTTTTATTTAAAGCTAGCGTCTATCTAAATCAACTGCAGAAACATAACCCGGAGATGTTCTCGCACTGTCAACAGGCGTTCGCAGAGTCTGTGTTGCAAGCCGGTGCAGTGTGTTTGTCCGAGCCCCTATTTTCACTCTGTCCCAGTGACTCTATTGACTATGCCATTATGGAAAAAACCAATAGCGCCTGGCTGGTGCCATTGAACACTAGCTGGAAAGACCTCGGCAATTGGTCGGCGATGTGGGAAGCGGCGGATAAGGATCTCAACGACAATGTGCAGTGGGGAGATGTGCTCGCCGATGATTGTGAGCGCAGCTTCTTTCAGAGCGATGGGCGCTTAATTGCCGCTATCGGGGTAAAAGATCTGATTGTTGTCGAGACTAAAGATGCCATTTTGGTAGCCGATAAAAGTCGCGTTCAGGAAGTCAAAAGCCTGGTCGCAAGGCTGGAACAGCAGGGCCGAACAGAGCATCTGTCTCACCGCGAAGTAATGCGCCCCTGGGGCAGCTATGACTCTATAGGTCAGGGTCATCGTTTTCAGGTCAAACTGATCAAGGTTAATCCTGGTGAGAGTCTGTCTCTGCAAATGCACCATTACCGCGCCGAGCACTGGATCGTGGTTAGCGGCACTGCGCTGGTGGAGCGCGACGGTGAAGAGCAGTTGGTGTCGGAGAATGAGTCGGTGTATATCCAGATTGGTCAGCGCCATCGCCTGACTAACCCCGGATGTTTGCCGCTGCAGTTGATCGAGGTACAGAGTGGCTGCTATCTGGGCGAGGATGATATCGTCCGTTATAGCGATAACTATAATCGTGTACAGGAAGTGCGCGCATAGGCATAGCAGTTCGGGTGGCGGTCAAAGCACTCAGGGCGGCAATGAAAAGTAGCATGCAAGGGAGTGCATTATGAAAGGATTGATATTTACCTCGTTTTTACACTTGGTCGAAAAAGAGTACGGGCTGGAGATGGTCGATGAAGTGATTGCCGAGGCGGCACCGGCAAGCGGCGGCATTTACACTACTGTGGGTAACTATGATCACAGTGAACTAATCACTATGATCGCCGCACTGAGTAAAAAGATTAATCTCTCGGTGTCTCATCTGACCAGAACCTTTGGCGTCTACCTGTTTGCCGAACTGATTGCCGCCTATCCACAGTGGATTACTGACCTCAATTCCTGTTTTGCCCTGTTTGTTAAGGTTGATGGGTTTATTCATGGGGAAGTCAAAAAACTCTACCCGGACGCCTCACCACCGACAATTAAATGCACGCAATTTAGCGAGTCGCGAATGGAGATGATCTATCAGTCGCCCCGTTGCATGGGGGATGTGGCAGAGGGTTTGATTTTGGGTTGTGCGGCGTTTTATCGCGAAAAGATTATCATCCGCCGAGAAACCCTCGGTGATGGCAGTGGGTCCTCTGAGCGTTTCCTGCTCAAGTTAGTTGCGGGGTCTACTCTACCCGAGTCAAATGTAGCTACTTCAACGCCATAAAAACCGGTAGAATCCTCTGCTTTAATCGACCTTGTTCAGGTGATAAAACAGATGATGCGCTCTCAGCACAAAATGGCTCGGCTCCCTAGTTTGTTGTTTACGTCATTTCTGGCTCTGTGCCTCGGAACCAAGGCATGGTCCGGGGGCGCTGCCGAAGATATCCAACAGCTGCGCGACCTATTGCAGCCAATCACCAGTCTATCGGCGCGCTTTGAACAGCAGATCATTGATGCCGATGGCTTTGAGTTGCAGGTTTCGCAAGGGCTATTTCAGGTGTCCCAGCCCAATCGCCTGCGCTGGGTGGTTGAGTCGCCGATGCCGCAGCAGATTATTGCCGATGGTGTCACGCTGTGGATCTATGATCCGGATCTGGAACAGGTGATTATCCAGCCTTTTAATGAAGACATTGCCACGACGCCCGCGGTGTTGTTTTCCGGTGATCTCGACCAGCTCGACAAGGCCTATTTTGTCACTCAGCTTGGCGACGGGCGCTTTGAGCTCAAGCCGGAGCAGGGCGGCAGTCTCTTTGACAGCATGACCATTGCCTTTGAGGGCAGCAAGCCCACCGCTATTGCCTTAACCGACAGTCTTGGTCAGACCACCACCATTCGTTTCACTGAGCTTGAACTTAATCCTCAGCTCTCTGGGGATCTCTTTGTCTTCCAGATCCCCGACGGCGTCGATGTCATCAATAATGCCAACTGATCTGTTTAGCCAAACCATTTATCGACCCTTGGCGGCGCGTATGCGTCCGGGAACACTGGATGGCTTTTACGGTCAGGAGCATTTGATTGGGCCGGGTAAACCGTTGCGGGAGGCCATAGAGGGCGGGGCACTGCACTCGATGATCTTTTGGGGGCCGCCGGGTGTGGGCAAGACTACTCTGGCAAAAATTATTGCCGCTTCTGCGGATGCCCACTTTGAGAGTATCTCCGCGGTACTGTCTGGGGTTAAAGAAATTCGCGCCTCCATCGCCAAAGCCACCGAGCAGCGAGATCTGCGGGGCCGCAAAACCATACTCTTTGTCGATGAAGTACACCGTTTTAATAAGTCTCAGCAAGATGCCTTCCTGCCCTTTGTTGAAGATGGCACGGTGGTGTTTATTGGCGCCACCACCGAAAACCCCTCTTTTGAATTAAACAATGCACTGCTATCCCGCTGTCGTGTCTATGTGCTAAAAAGCCTGGATAGCGAACAGATCAAGACGGTGATTGAGCAGGCCTTGGCCGATCAGCAGTCAGGATTGGGCGAGCGCCACTTACAGTTAGATGATGAGGCTCTGGACCTGTTGGCCAGTGCCGCCGACGGTGATGCCCGCCGCGCCCTTAATCTGTTGGAGATAGCCAATGATCTGGCCAGCGAGTCAGGGGATGTTGCGGCGATAGACCGGTCTGTACTGGAACAGGTATTGGTCGGTGACACCCGGCGCTTTGATAAGGGTGGCGAATATTTTTACGATCAGATCTCGGCGATGCACAAGTCGGTGCGCGGCTCCTCTCCCGATGCCGCCCTATACTGGCTGTGCCGCATGTTAGACGGCGGCTGTGACCCAATTTATATCGCTCGACGGCTGGTGCGGATGGCCAGTGAAGATATAGGCAATGCCGATCCACGAGCCTTGGAACTGGCCATGAGTGCCTGGGATGTTCAGGAGCGTCTAGGTAGCCCTGAAGGGGAGTTAGCTTTAGCCCAGGCGGTAGTTTATCTGGCGGTAGCGGCCAAGAGTAACGCGGTTTATAGCGCCTTTAATGCCACTATGGCGGATGTACGGTCACTGCCCAGCTACGAAGTGCCCATGCATCTGCGCAATGCGCCGACCAGTCTGATGAAGGACTTGGATTACGGTAAAGACTATAGATATGCCCACAATGAAGAGGGCGGTTATGCCCCAGGCGAGAGCTATCTGCCTGAAGAGCTCAGCGGCAAAACCTACTATCAGCCCACTGATCGTGGCCTGGAGAAGAAAATTTCTGAGAAGCTAGCCTATCTGCGCAGCCTTGATGACAAGCAAAAGGGAACACTGTAATGAATTGGATCGCTGTTGCCGTGGGTGGCGCACTGGGTGCCATGGCCCGCTATGCTGTCAGCACCTGGATTTTTCAGATATCCAGCCATAAGTTTCCCTATGCCACCTTGACGGTCAATGTACTGGGCAGCTTTGTGATGGGGATATTATTTGTCATTATTATTGAACGCAGTGCGTTGCCAGTGGAAATGCGCAGCCTGTGGATGATTGGATTTCTCGGTGCCTTTACAACCTTCTCAACCTTCTCGCTTGATGCCTTGGGTTTGTGGCAAAATGGCCACCTTTTTGTGGCGCTGCTCTATGTGTTGGCGACAGTGATTTTATGTCTGCTGGCGATCAGCAGTTCAATCTGGCTGACGCGCTTACTGTGATTTTTAAGCGCAAATTTATTTAAGTACTTTATTAAGGAAGGACACCACCATGCTTGACCCGAAGCTATTGCGCTCGGATTTAAATGCCGTTGCCGAAAGCCTACAAACCAAGGGTTATACCCTCGACTGCGAGGCCTTTTTGGCCCTTGAAGCCCAGCGCAAAGCGCTACAGTTAGCCGCCGAAAGTGTGCAGCAGGAGCGCAATGCCTACTCCAAATCCATGGGCAAGATGATTGGTGCGGCCAAGGCCGCGGGGGAAGATGTCGAGCCTTTAAAAGCCAAGGGTGAGCAGCTTAAAAATGATTCAGCAGCGGCGGATGCGGCGCTGACTGAGGTGCAGGGGCAGCTGGACAGCCTGTTGCAGGAAATTCCCAATATTCCACACAGCTCTGTGCCTGCCGGCAAGACTGAAGATGACAATATTGAGCTGCACTGCTGGGGCACGCCGCGGCAGTTTGATTTTCCAGTTCAGGATCATGTTGATCTGGGTGATGGCTTTAATGGTTTAGATTTTGATGTGGCGGCGAAGATTACCGGTTCGCGCTTCTCGGTGATGCGTGGCGGTTTAGCCAGTCTGCATCGGGCGCTGACGCAGTTTATGTTGAATACCCACATTAACGAGCACGGCTATGAAGAAGTCTATGTACCTTATATCGTTAATCGCGAGTCACTGTTTGGTACCGGCCAGCTGCCGAAGTTTGAGGAAGATCTGTTTAAGCTTGATGACGAGCGTGAGTTTTACCTGATTCCTACGGCTGAAGTGCCGATCACCAATCTCTATCGCAATGAAATTGTCGATAGTCTGCCGATTAAGTATGTGTCGCACACGCCCTGTTTTCGAAGTGAAGCGGGCAGCTATGGTCGCGATACTCGCGGCATGATTCGTCAGCATCAGTTTGAGAAGGTTGAGATGGTGCAGTTTGTACATCCGGATAAGTCATGGGATGCGCTGGACTCTCTGGTGGGCCATGCTGAAGCGATTTTGCAGAAGCTTGAGCTGCCATACCGCAGTGTTGTGCTCTGTGGTGGTGATCTGGGGTTCTCCGCGGCCAAGACCATTGATCTTGAAGTCTGGTTGCCGTCTCAAGAAAAGTATCGTGAGATTTCATCTTGCAGTAACTTTGCCGACTTTCAGGCACGGCGCATGAAGGCGCGTTTTAGAAATGCTGAGGGTAAGCCTGAGTTGTTGCATACGGTGAATGGTTCGGGTTTGGCGGTGGGGCGTACGTTGGT
>CAJQKW010000083.1 GCA_905478975.1 uncultured Pseudomonadales bacterium
CAGTACACCGCCCTGGGTATGGAGCATATTTTTACCGGGGTCGACCATATTGCTTTTCTGTTGGCCCTGCTGCTTATGATGCGCAACCTTCGCGATATTATCTGGCTGGTAACCGGTTTTACGCTGGGCCACAGCATCACCCTTAGCCTGGCAGTGCTGGGCTGGGTCAGCCCTGAAACTGCTATTGTTGAAGCGCTAATAGGCTTTACCATTGCTCTGGTAGCGGCAGAGAATATTGGCTATCGAACCGGGGCTAATCGGCAAATAGCCTATGGGACTACAGCTATTCTTGGGCTTATGCTGCTGTTATCAATAAGTCAGCTGGTGACCTCTACACTGCCGGTTCTTAGCCTTCTCGGCCTGATACTATTTACCCTCAGCTACCTGCCAACCAACAGCAACATCAGCACCCTTCAAATAAGGCCTGTACTCAGTCTGGCCTTTGGCCTGATCCATGGCTTTGGCTTTGCCGCTGTTTTGCAAGAGGTGGGCCTGCCTGATGAACAGCTATGGCCTGCCCTGTTAGGCTTTAATATAGGGGTAGAATTGGGACAGCTACTGATTGTTGTCGTCCTATGGATCGTTTATTTAAAGCTAAAGCAATATAAAAAAATTACCAGTGCAACGGCAGATCTCTGCTCTGCCCTGCTCTGTGGCTTGGGACTATACTGGTTTATTGCTCGCAGCTATGGACCGGCTTTCGCCTAAATATTTAAACAAGATAACAATAAAAAGAGGATGCCATTATGTTGCAACGGGTATTAATGATCACTGGAGGGGTGGCAGTGGCCGCCATTGTTTTTTTCTCCGGCGCTGCGCCGGATGCAGCCTACAAACTATTGCCAGGTTATTTCCCCGATCCCAACCAGGCCTGGAGCGAGACTCCCCTGGCGTTTGGACAGGTCAGCGAAGCCAGTCTGCCCACGGCGGTGATCGCTGAGCGAGCAATCTCTGCAATGCGGGACGACAAGCAGATTCTATTTGGTGACACCCATGTGCACACCACCAATTCGGCCGATGCCTTTATGTACAGTCTGCCCATGATGCACGGCGCCTCTGGTGCCTATCCTCCAGCCTATGCCTGCGACTACGCCCGCTTTGTCTCTCAGCTGGACTTCTACTTTCTCACCGACCATGCCGAAAGCTTTACTCCCCGCCAGTGGCGCGATGGCATAGACTCGGTGCAGCAGTGCAACCGCCTGGCTGGCGACCCTGCCAACCCGGATATTGCTGCTTTTGTCGGCTGGGAATGGACTCAGGTCGGCGGTACTGCTGAGACCCATTATGGCCATCACAATGTGCTGTTTAAAGACGACAGCACAGACAAACTGCCTGCCCGGCCTATTGCCTCTGTGGGTGTAGGAGTTGCCACTGTAGCCGCTCGCTCAGGCTCCGGCAAACAGTCCAGTCTGCTGGGTCTGTTAGACCCGCGCCACCGCGACTACTACGCTTCCTATAATGATTGGGTGATGCAGATGGCCGCTGTGCCTGCCTGCGATCCAGAAACCGCCAGCCCGGACCTGCCATTGGAATGTTATGAAACCGCCGCCACCCCCGGCGACCTGTTTGCCAAGCTGGATGAATGGGGTTTTGACAATATGGTAGTACCCCATGGCACCGCCTGGGGTTTTTATAGTCCACCCAATTCAAGCTGGAGCCATCAGCTGACCGCAGAGAATATAGATGCACAAAAAACTCGCTTAATTGAGGTCTATTCTGGCCATGGCAACTCAGAACAGTTTAGAGATTTTGCCGTGCGCGAACTCAATGATGTTGGCGAATGGGTGTGCCCGGAACCCCAGGCAAACTATTTGCCCAGCTGCTGGCAGGCAGGAGAAATTATTCGCCAACGCTGTCTGGTTGAAGACAATAGTCCCGAAGAGTGCGAGGCTAGGACCATTGAAGCCCGGCATAATTTTGTTCAGGTAGATGGTATTCAGGGCTTTATGACCGTTCCGGGCAGCACTGCAGAAGACTGGCTGGATGCAGGTCAGGCAAGGGATATTTTTCTACCCGCGTTTAACTATCGCCCACAGAAGTCGGTGCAATATGGACTGGCGCTGCAGAATCTCGATGATCCCGAAAATCCGCTGCGATATCGCTGGGGCTTTATTGGCTCTACCGATACCCATTCAGCCCGCGCCGGTCATGGTTTTAAACAGCAGCAGCGGTTAAATACCTCGGATGCCACCGGAGTGCGCAGCCCGTTCTGGGAAACGATCTTTGCCAGCTCCGCGGTAAGAAGTGAATATGCCTCAAAATCACTGCGCGCCGATGAAATTGACCCGGTTAGCGCCAAGCTATTTGCCTCGGAATTTGAGCGCACCACCTCATTCCTAAATGTGGGTGGACTGGCCGCAGTGCATTCTCAGGGACGCAGTCGAGATGCAATCTGGGATGCTATGAAGCGCCGTGAAGTCTATGGCACCAGTGGCCATCGTATGCTGCTGTGGTTTGATCTATTGCAGGGGGATGTATCAGTGCCCATGGGCAGTTCGGTCAATATGGCTTCGGTGCCGCGTTTTCGCGCCAGAGCCATTGGCTCCTTTAAGCAGTTGCCCGGCTGCCCGGACTATGTGGTCAATGCTCTGGAAAAACAGCATCTGGAAAAAATGTCCCAGGGTGAATGCTACTACCCCTCTGATGAGCGCTATCAAATTGATCGTATCGAAGTGATTAAAATTCGCCCCCAATCAGTAGCCGGTGAATCAATCGCGCCGCTTATTGAAGATAGCTGGCGCCTGTTTGACTGCGAGCCTTCGGCAGAGGGCTGTACCATCGAATTTGAAGACCCTGACTTTGTCACCCAGGGCCGCGATGCACTCTACTATGTGCGCGCTCTGGAAGAACCTATCGCCACAATTAATGGCGACAATCTGCGTACCAGCTTTGACGAAAATGGTCAGGCCGTGGACACGGATATGTGCTTTGGTGACTACCGCCTGGACATCAATGACGAGTGCCATGAGCCACAGAGTCAGCGAGCCTGGTCATCACCAATTTTTGTCGATTATAAAAAATAAAAAAGGGGAAAATTATGTCCACAGCATTAGTCACAGGCGCATCTGACGGCATAGGTCTGGAGTTTAGTAAAATTCTGGCAAGCCGCGGCTACGATCTTATTCTGGTGGCACGGCGCGAAGCTGTGCTTAAGGAAATCAGCGCGACATTGGTCGCAGAGCACGGCGTCAAATGCACCGTGATCAGCAGCGACCTATCCAAACCCAAAGCGGCGCAGGCGCTATTTAAGACCACCCAAAAAGAAGGCCTGCAGGTTGATTTTTTAATCAACAATGCAGGGCTGCTGCACAATGGCTTTTTTACCCAACTGGATCTCGGCGCTCAGGAAAATATGATGACTGTGAATATGCTGGCACTGACCTCGCTCACCCATCTATTTGCCAATGATATGGCCTCAAGACAGCGCGGTCATATACTCAATGTCGCCTCTCTGGCCGCCTGGATGCCCATACCCAATCAAAATATCTATGCGGCCACCAAAGCCTTTGTGCTGTCCTTTACCCAGGCACTGCACAATGAGCTTAAAGCGGCGGGTACTGGTGTCACAGTCACTGCGCTCTGCCCCGGTTACACAGCGACCAAGATGATGGATAACCCCCAGCAGGGCGCCAAGCTGGCGATACCAGATGGCATGATGCAGTCGGCTGCCGACGTCGCAGAACAGGGCATCAATGCCTGCCTCAAAGGCAAGGCGACCTGGATTCCAGGGTTTGCAAATCGGTTTACAGCAGCCATCACTCATCTGTTTTCAAAAATGGCACTGGCCCGGCTTGCAGGGAGCTTCTACCGTAAGAATTTAAGTCAATTCTCCTCACAATAAAAATAAAAAGGAAAACCAGCATGGCTCAGAAACAACCCAAAAAAGTATTGATCACCGGCGCCAATGGTTTTATCGGCAATCAGCTGATGCAATATTACAAGGCTCAGGGCATTGCCGCCGTGGGTGTTGACCTCTGTGGCAACGGCGATGACATTATCCAGGGCGATATTGCCGAGCCTGAAACCATCAGCGAGCAGCTTAAGGACTGCGATGTAGTGGTGCATACAGCGGCACTGGTATCCAATTCGATTGCAGATGCAGATATGTGGCGGGTCAATGTTCAGGCTACAGCCAACTTGGTGGCCGCTGCAGAAAAATATAAGGTGCGGCGCTTTGTACAGATTTCTTCAATCGTAGCCTACGGCAACTCCGCAG
>CAJQKW010000084.1 GCA_905478975.1 uncultured Pseudomonadales bacterium
AAAAATTGGGAAGGACATATACAACAAAAAAAATAAGGAATAGAATGGCACCTACCAAACCTATTTTCCACGCAATACTCCAGCCTACTTTTCCGTATTCTGTGGCTTGAGAAATAATTTTATCTTTTTTTATTCGAGCAGCATTCTCGGTTAAATCTTCTACTCTTAACTCGATATATTTGTGCTTTAGGTTATCCTTATTTCCTCTGCTGAAATGATTTGCTTTTGCCAACACGGCGTCATCATAATTATCTGATTCAAATTCCGTTTCCGCTTGTAAGAAATACTCTTTATCTGTCATTTAATTCTCCAAAAATGCTTTTTCATTCTAAGTAACTGATGGTACTCAAGGCGGCAGCTCTAACAGTAACGACAGGTATTGACTTCTCACAATAATATCGAAAGGTTTCACCCAATGTTACACCCCATTCTTCCGGATTCGAGACCTTGTTTGCAGCTCGCTTTAGGAAACTGCTATCTACGAGCCAAAAGATTTTCATGATAGCCATTCCGGCTTGGTCTGAGGTATTGGCTATCGAATGAATTTCTAAAAATTTACCTGGACACAGTTCATTTAAGTCTTTATGGGTGATCATATTAGCTACACGCCGATTATCGTTAGCGCTTGCTAAAGTACTTGATACTAAGAGAGACATGACAAAACCATATAAAAATAACCTGGATGAATACAACATAAAATTAGCTCTCCTTCCAAAATGAGTCACCGAATAGCCATTCATTAAAGCATAACTGCCTGCACCTTAAAAGAAAACCCACCGAAGCGGGTTTGTGTACTCAAAGATTTGTTAGATTAGCCCAAGAGCGTTGAGCACCACTACTCCTATACCTGTTATCGCTATTTGAATCGCCACTAGTTTGCTAGACACTTCCCAGCCTCACCTTCGTACCGTCGCTCGAACTCTCTCGGGGATTCATGACAGCGGCTGGCTTGTTGTTTTTAGTAATACATATAGGCTCTTGTTGAACTTTTATTACAACTTCACCAAAAGAGTTTTTAGCCTCCACTGAACTTACTGATTACATAATTTACTCACCTTTTAAAAAACAGCCCCACCACTCCTTGCGCCCTGTCTTTGCCTCAAAAATAGCCCAGCCGGCAGAGAATAGAAATACCAGATCCATAGCAATCCAGGGGAGTTTGTCGGCCTGGTATTGACGCTCACCAAGAAGCTAACCCAAGTACAGAGCACCTGAATGCAACTCATCCAGCCTCCCCTATAACCCGTATACTGGCGGTCTTTGTAGGAATAATGTTTGTCGAGACCATGCGCTTGCCGTATGGTCTCGGCTCTAGCACAACCACCGCATTCAGGAGCGATCAATGAAATATCAGGGCCAGACCGACTACGACCACCAAGGGCCTTCCCCACGTCGTGGTGTGTTGCTGTGTAATTTGGGTACGCCGGATGCACCCAAAACTGCTGAGTTGCGCCGCTATCTGAAAGAATTCTTGAGCGATCCCCGTGTTGTAGAAGTGCCGCGCCTGCTGTGGTGGATGATTCTCAATCTGATTATTCTGCGTATTCGCCCAAGTCGTTCGGCGAAGCTCTATGCCAGTGTCTGGTCTGAAGGTGGTTCGCCACTGATGGTCCACTGCAAGGCTCAGACCGCTGGGGTGAAGAAAATTCTCGATGAAAAATTCAATGAAGATATGCCTGTCGCTCTGGGCATGAGTTACGGCAATCCCTCCATGGAGTCGGCAATCGCCGAATTGACTGCGCAGAATGTGCGCAACATTACTGTACTGCCCCTCTACCCGCAGTATTCAGGTGCGACTATAGGTTCAACTTTTGATGCGGTGGCTAAGGTATTTACCAAAACACGCTGGGTGCCCGAGTTACACTTTATTGGTGGCTATCAGCAGTCGGAAGCTTATATAGATGCCCTATGCGAGACTATTCGCAAGCAATTTGATGAGCATGGTGAGCCGGATAAGCTGGTCTTTTCCTACCATGGCACGCCACAGAGTTATTTGAAAAAGGGCGATCCGTACCACTGCTTATGCCACCAGACGACAAGACTTGTGCGCGAGCGCATGGGGCTTGATGAACATAAAATTATGACGACATTCCAGTCGCGCTTTGGTCGTGAGCCTTGGTTGCAGCCCTATACCGATAAGACTATGGAAGCGCTGCCTGAACAAGGCATCAAGCATGTGGCAGTGATTTGCCCAGGATTTTCATCTGACTGCCTGGAGACTATTGAAGAGATCAATATGGAAGCCCGAGAACTGTTTGTTGAGGCTGGGGGTGAGACCTTTCATTACATTCCCTGCTTGAATGATAATCCGGCACATATTGAGGCACTGGCTGAGGTGGTGAGTAAGTACCTTTAAGTGCAGACGCCACTCTGGCATTTTGAGAGGGCAAAACACCTGTCACTCTGAGCGCAGCCGACGGGCCTCCTGCCGACTGAGCGCCTCCTGCCTACTGAGGGTCCCCTGCCGGCTGGCTGAGATCCCTCGGCTACGCTCGGGATGACAGAGTTGAGGCTCGGGATGACAGAATTGAGGCTCGGGACGACAGCATTAGGGTTCGGGGTGACAGCACTAGGCTCTTGGGCGACAGAACTTGTCATCAGGATTACACCGAGCCTTGCAACCAACCCTGCAAAACATCCCCACATAAACCCGCCACAGTGACCGTCGCAATCTCATCAGCACGGGTGCTGCCATCATTAATAATCACAATAGGCTTGTTCTGCTTGCTCGCCCAAAGACAGAATCGATAGCCGGAAAAGGCCACCAAAGACGACCCCACCACCACTAGCCCATCCGCATCATGCATCTGCTTTTCCACCTCAGCCACTCTTTGAGCTGGCACAGAATCACCAAAAAACACCGCATCCGGTTTTAATATGCCACCACAGTTTTCACAGTCTGGCACCTGCATATTAGTATGATCGAGATTATCCACATCGGCATCACCGTCCGGCGCTATGGCTCCGGCAAGTTTAGCAAAATCCGGATTATTACTCTCCAGCCAGCCCTGCAAAGGTGCTCGCGGCAAACGCAAATTGCAGCTAATGCAGGAAACACTGTCCACACGCCCATGCAGATCAATCACTTTCTGGCTACCGGCGCGCTGATGCAAGCCATCCACATTCTGCGTCACCAGACAGGAAACCACCCCCGCCCTCTCTAATCCGACCAAAGCATTGTGCGCGGCATTGGGCTGGGCGCTGCTCATAAATCGCCAGCCCACCAGATTGCGCGCCCAAAACCGCTGTCGTGCCTGATGATTGCCGACAAACTCCTGATGGGTGACCGGCGGTTTGCGCTGCCACTGGCCATGCCGATTACGATAGGTAGGCACACCGGATTCGGCGCTGACACCGGCGCCAGTCAGCACTAACCAGCGCGACTGAGAGTTGAGTAATGTAATCGCTGTTTGCAATGGTTTACCTTGGCGTTTTGCGGCGTTTGGAGGAGGCTGAAAGTCAGGCATTATTTATACGCAATCCGTATAATGGCGGTTTTAGATTGTAATGACTCTAGCCAAGTAAACCTTATGAATATTAAAGCTTATATGCAAACACTGGGCAGCCAAGCGCGAGATGCGTCTCAAATCATTGCTGCGGCAGACACTGTACTGAAAAATCAGGCACTTCTGGCGATCGCCGAAGCGCTTAACCATGACCGTGAAAAATTGTTGTCGGCCAATGCGCTGGATATGCAAAACGGCGTTGCCAATGGTCTCGACGCGGCACTACTGGATCGTTTGGAACTCAACCCAGAGCGTATCGACGCCATGATCGAAGGCCTGCATCAGGTTGCTGCCCTGCCCGATCCCATAGGTGAAATGACTGACTTGGAAGATCGCCCAAGCGGTATCAAGCTCGGCAAGATGCGTGTATCCCTAGGTGTGGTCGGCATTATTTATGAGTCCCGCCCCAACGTCACAATCGACGCCGCCAGTCTCTGCCTAAAATCAGGCAACGCAACTATTTTGCGCGGCGGCAGTGAAGCGATTCAATCGAACCAAGCGATTGCCGCCTGTATCACTCAGGGATTGCTCGAAGTGGGTCTACCTGAAGCAGTGGTTCAGGTGGTCAATACTACTGATCGTGCAGCGGTGGGTGAACTGATCACCATGACCGAATTTGTCGATGTCATTGTGCCCAGGGGCGGTAAAAGTTTGATTGAACGAATCAGTGCCGATGCTCGCGTGCCTGTTATTAAACATCTGGATGGCAACTGCCATGTTTATATAGATGATCGCGCTGATCTGCAAAAGGCCGTGGCCATTGCCCTTAATGCCAAGACCCATAGATACGGTGTCTGCAATGCTATGGAGTCCTTATTGGTCGCCGAATCGGTGGCCAACAAAGTGCTGCCTGAACTGGCTGCCCTCTATGCCGATAAAGATGTTGAGCTGCGCGGCTGTGACAGGACTCGCGAGATTATTGCCTCAGCGGTTGTCGCCAGCGAGGAAGATTGGGGCCTGGAATATTTGGCACCTATTTTGTCGATCAAGGTGGTTGCCGGACTCGAAGAAGCTATAGAGCATATCAATAGCTACAGCTCACAGCACACCGAGGCCATTATCACCGAAGACCAGGAGCGGGCTAATCGCTTTATTCGCCAGGTGGATTCCAGCTCAGTAATAGTCAATGCCTCAACCCGCTTTGCCGATGGTTTTGAATATGGTCTCGGCGCTGAGATCGGTATCTCAACAGATAAGATCCATGCCCGCGGGCCTGTGGGCCTGGAAGGACTCACCTGCCAAAAATGGGTGGTCTATGGCGACGGACAGATTCGTCAATAATATGTCTGTTGCCCTCTTTGGCGGTACTTTTAACCCGGTGCATCTCGGCCATCTGCGCATTGCCGTAGAACTTGCCGAGCTGCTCGAAGTCGACCAGTTGCGCATGGTTCCCTGTTCACTGCCACCCCACCGCGAGGCTTTAAGTGTCTCCGCTGAACAGCGCATGGCTATGTTACAAAGCGCCGTCGCCAACTATCCGCAACTGGTGGCTGACGATATTGAGCTGCAACGTGGCGGCGCCACTTACACCATAGATACACTGCGCCAAATCAGACAGCAGATCGGCAGCGACATGCCACTGTATTTTTGTATTGGCATCGACGTGCTGATCACCTTGGACAGCTGGCAAGAGTGGCAGAAGCTAGGAGATTACTGTCATTTAGTGATCTCGCCGCGACCGGATTATGCACTGCCGAGCTCCGGCGCACTGTCTGATTGGATAAATCAGCACCGCTGCGACGATTTACCGCAACTAAAACAGTGCAGCGCTGGTAAACTGTACTTTTGCGACACCACTAGGCTGGCAATCTCATCGACTGATATACGCGATAAGATCAAGCACGGCGATGCGATTGACTTCCTGACACCGGCAGCCGTCGTTAACTACATTCATCAACACGATTTATACGAGTAATTTTTTCACTATGACCCAATCATTAAAAGACGTTGTTATCGCCGCGCTGGAAGAAGTTAAAGCGCAAAATATTATTGCACTGGACGTTCGCGACCTGACCGGCGTAATGGATCACATGATCGTCGCCAGCGGTAATTCCAACCGTCAGGTAAAATCTCTGGCCAGCAATGTTGCCGTTGAAGGCAAAAAAGCCGGCTTCAGCATTATTGGTGTTGAGGGAGACGATACCTCCGAGTGGATTCTGGTCGACTTCGGCGATGTGATTGTCCACGTTATGCTGCCAGCCACACGGGCGTTTTACGATCTTGAGCGACTCTGGTCAATGCGCCCAGGCGATGCCCAAGACGATCCAGAAAATGAACGCCACCTGCTCGGCGATATCGACTAGGCACCCTGACCGACAATGAAACTAAAGCTTCTGGCAGTGGGTACTCGCATGCCCAGCTGGGTTGAAACCGGCTGCACCGAATACGGTAAGCGTATGCCTCCAGAGCTGCGTATCGAGACGGTGGAAATTGCCCTGGGTGCCCGAGGCAAAAACCAGCCCGCCAGTAAAGCCATAGAAAAAGAGAGCCAGGCTTTATTAAAAGTCATTGGCGATCAAGATTTCGTCGTCGCCCTGGATGTGCTGGGTCGCTCAATGAGCACCGAGAAACTGGCTGCAAATTTAGCTGACTGGCAGATGAATGGCCGCGACATCTGTCTGCTGATCGGCGGCCCAGATGGTCTCTCTAGTGAATGTCTGTCTCGCGCCAATATGCGTTGGTCACTGTCGGACTTAACCATGCCCCATCCACTGGTGCGCATTGTGCTGATGGAACAGCTCTATCGGGCGTGGACGATAAACGCCAATCACCCTTATCATCGCAGTTAACGACAATGGATTTACGGTGACAAAATAATATGATGGTTGATGCGGCTTTTTCAGATCCGGCACGGGAGCGAATGCTATTTGCACGCAGACTGTTTGTTGGCACTCTGGTGACGCTAATACTCTCTATTGTGTTGAGCCTGCGCTACTTTGATCTGCAAATTTCTCGCTACGAAAACTTTGCCACCCAATCCAACAACAACCGGGTTTTGGTTCGGCCTCTCCCGCCACCACGGGGCTTAATCTACGACCGTAAAGGCAAACTAGTCGCCGATAATCGCCCCAGCTATAACCTAACCATCGTGCCTGAGCGCAGCGACGATGTTGAACAGTTACTCAGCGACCTGGGCCAATTGATCACCCTTTCTAAGCGTGATATTCGGCGCTTTCGCAAAAATCTAAAGCGCCGACGTCCTTTTGAGCAGACCACATTACATGTCAATTTAAGTGAAGCCGAGCGCGCTATATTAGCCGTGAATGGCCACAGGCTGAATGGCGCTGAAACCTCTGCCCGTTTGATTCGCCACTACCCATTTCAAGATCTATTTGCCCATGCCATCGGCTATGTCGGGCGCATCAATGAGCGGGAAAGCCAAACCATTGAAAGCGTTAAATACAGCGGCACCGACTCCATCGGCAAGGTGGGTTTAGAAAAATTCTATGAGAGCCAACTACTCGGCAGCGTCGGCAGCGAACAGGTGGAGACCAATGCCCGGGGCCGTGCTATGCGCGTGCTGGATAGAACCGCCGCGGTGCCCGGTGACAATCTGACCCTCTATATCGACAGCGATCTACAGCGTGTGGCCTTCGAAGCCTTTAATGGCGAGCGCGGTGCCCTGGTGGCTATCGACGTTGAGACCGGCGGTATTTTGGCCATGGTCAGCACCCCCAGTTATGACCCCAACCTATTTGTTACCGGCATCAGCCAAACGAACTACGACGGCCTGCTCTACTCCAAAGACCGACCACTCTTTGACCGCACCATTCGCGGCCAGTACCCACCGGGCTCGACCATCAAACCGATGTTTGGACTGATCGCACTGCAAAACAATATAGTGACGCCCGACGACAGAATTAATGACAATGGCTATTACTACTTTGAAGGCATTGAACGCCCCTGGCGTGATCATAACTTTGCCCGCGGCGGACATGGCAATGGGGTCAATCTGTCGAAAGCGATTATCGAGTCCTGCAATATCTATTTTTATGGCCTAGGTGTTAAAACCGGCATAGACCTACTCTCAAATTATGGTTCACAGTTTGGTCTCGGCAGCACCACCGGTATCGATATGCCCGGAGAGAGACCCGGTATTATGCCCAACAGAGCCTGGAAAAAAGGAGCCCATGGCCAGAGCTGGTTTAATGGCGACACCATTAACGCCAGTATCGGCCAAGGGTTTATGCTCACCACACCGCTGCAATTGGCGGTCATGTCGGCACGTATCGCCAGCCGTGGCGATGTGCGCAGCCCACGCCTGGTAAAATCCATCAATGGCGTGGAACAGCCATCTCTTCAGGCGGAAGACAGTATCGAAATCAGCGCCAAGCACTGGGACTATATGCACCAGGCCATGGAAGATGTTGTACACAGTAGCCGCGGCACCGCCAGAAGCATTAGCAAAGGTCTAGACTATAGAATTGCCGGTAAAACCGGTACCGCCCAGGCCATCAGTATTGATGCCGAAGAAAAATATGACAGCAGCAAAATCGACAAGCGCCAGTGGGACCACGCCCTGTTTGTCGCCTTTGCGCCGGTGGAAAAGCCCAAGATTGCCATTGGCTTAATTGTTGAAAATGGTGAGCATGGCGGCTCCTCCGCAGCCCCTATTGCCCGGGCTGTGTTTGATGCCTACATGCAGTCTCAACAATCAACCACTCTGGTGCGCAGGTAATGACTCATGCATAGAGATGATTTTGTTCGCCAGCTCAGCAGCCCCGGTGGTGACCGACGACCGTCGCGGGTTCTGCATATCGACATACCCCTGTTACTACTGTTGCTGATCCTCTGCGGCATAGGCCTAACCGTGCTCTACAGCGCCAGTGGTCAGAGTATCTTTTACGTTAAACGCCAGGCTACCTTTATGCTCGTGGGCCTATTTTCCATGATGATTATGGCTCAGTTTAAACCGCGCTTTTGGGAACGTGGCTCAGCACTGATCTATGTTGGCGGCCTAGCATCCCTAGTGGCAGTGTTATTTTTTGGCGTCGGTGCAAAGGGTGCACAGCGCTGGTTGGATCTCGGCTTTACCCGCTTTCAACCCTCTGAATTAATGAAGATCGCCGTACCCATGATGGTCTCGGCCTATCTCAGCAAGCGCTACCTGCCACCGCAATTTAAACATGTGTTTTTTGCCACCATGGCCACCCTGCTGCCAGTATTTCTGGTGGCCAAGCAGCCGGACCTGGGCACCTCATTAATTATTTTCTCCTCGGGATTTTTTGCTATTTTCCTCGCCGGTCTCGGCAAACGCTATCTGATTTCCACTGGACTATTGGCCCTGGCGGCGGTTCCCACTCTGTGGTTTTATGTATTGCTCGACTATCAAAAACAGCGCGTGCTCACACTACTGAATCCTGAAGACGACAAGCTCGGCGCCGGTTGGAATATTATTCAATCGACCACCGCCATTGGCTCTGGAGGCTGGAGTGGCAAAGGCTGGACTCAGGGCACCCAATCACAGCTCAACTTTCTCCCAGAGAGCCACACTGACTTTATTATTGCCGTGCTGGCGGAAGAATTTGGTTTGATCGGCGTGCTGACACTGCTACTGGTCTACCTACTATTGATTGGCCGCTGCATGGTCATCGCCCTGAATGCCCAAACCATGTTTAGTCGACTGGTGGCGGGCACTCTGAGCCTGACCTTTTTTGTCTACATTTTTGTCAATATGGGCATGGTCTCCGGTATTTTGCCGGTGGTTGGCGCGCCGCTGCCATTTATTAGCTACGGCGGCTCAGCAATTGTGACTCTGTTCTGTGGATTTGGTATTCTGATGGCCATCAGCACTGAGCCGAAACGGATTTAGGGAAAAACCTTTGAAAAAACATCTCGCAACAGCATTACTCTCTCTCGCCAGCCTAGTCACATTGCCTCTGGCGAGTCTCAGTCAAGCAGACTATTCAGCCCATCCAGAAGCCGCTGAATTTATCGACAAGATGGTCGAGGAACACCAGTTTGCCCGGGAAGATATTGTCAGCTGGTTGAGCGTCGCCAAACATCAAGAATCGATCGTCAAGGCCATGAGTCGCCCGGCAGAGAAGGTCAAACCCTGGTACGAATACCGCAAACACTTTATCTCCGACCGACGCATCAGCGGCGGCGTTAAATTTTGGCAAGAACACAGTGAAACCCTGGAACAGGCGGAGCGTGACTTTGGCGTCGATCAAGCCATTATTGTCAGCATTATCGGTGTCGAGACCAACTACGGCAGCAATACCGGCAGCTATAAAGTGGTGGATGCCCTAGCCACTCTGGCCTTTGACTACTACACCTATACCAACAAGCGCGCCTCGCGAAAACGCTTTTTTACCGCCGAGCTGGAGAACCTGTTTTTGCTCTCCCGTGAGCAGGGCCAGAATCCCGTTGAACTCACCGGATCCTACGCTGGTGCCATGGGCTGGGGACAGTTTATGCCGAGCAGTTATCGCGCCTATGCGGTGGACTTCGATGGCGATGAGTTTGCCGATATCTGGAACAACCCCACCGATGCCATTGGCAGCGTCGCCAGTTACTTCTCAGCACACCACTGGAGGCAGGGCGAAACAGTTGCAGTACGTGCCAATATCAACAGTGATCCCGCGGAAGACAGCCTCAACAAACTCCACCGCCCCAAGCTTTCTCTGGCAGAGCTCGACGCTCAGGGCTACAAAATCATGGAGCAACTAGACCCTGAGACCAAGGCCTTGCCCATGCGCTTTAGCGCCAAGTATGGCAACGAATACTGGCTCGGCATGCACAACTTCTATGTTATTAGCCGCTATAACCCGCGCACCAAATACGCCATGGCGGTCTATCAACTGAGTGAATTAATTAGCCAAGCGAAATGCGCAGAAACTGATGCCTGTTCGCAGCTTTAGCCTCTCGCCCCAGCGGCTCACTATCCTGCTGATCGCGGTGCTTCTGGGTGCCTGTAACACAGCGCCAACGATCGAAAAGGACGGTGCCGGAAAGCGCATCGATACTAGCGTTATTCCCAATGCGAAGCCCAAGTCAGAACCCATCACCAATGCCGGCAACAAAAGCCCCTACCAAGTATTTGGTAAAACCTACCGGGTTCTACCCACCAGCAAAGGCTATAAAGCCACTGGCATAGCCTCCTGGTATGGCACCAAGTTTCACGGTCGCCTGACCTCCAATGGCGAAGTCTACAATATGTATGGCATGACGGCGGCCCACAAAAGCCTGCCAATCCCCTCCTATGCCCGTGTCACCAATATTGAGAACGGCAAGTCAGTGGTGGTCAGAATTAATGACCGCGGGCCTTTCCATGGTGCTCGATTGATTGATCTCTCCTATGTGGCAGCGATGAAGCTGGGTTATGCCGACAAAGGTACAGCCAAGGTATTGATTGAGGTAATTGATACCGCAGTGCATCCCCAGACTATTGCCAACCCGCCTTTAATAGCCCAGGCTATCCAAAAGGCGACTATTGCGCCCAAGCGCAAACCCACGCCAAAACCGACTCAAGCCAACACAGCTGTCAGCTCTGGCAACTACCTACAGGTCGGTGCCTTTAGCGACGTCGCCTTGGCCAATGAGCTCAAGGGCAAGATCCGTGGCCTTACCTCCAAGCCCATCTCGGTGCGCAATCAAAACAATCTGTTTAAATTGTGGATTGGTCCGATCGCTAATAACCTTGAATTGCAGCGCATTAAGGCGATGTTGAAGAACAGCGCTAACCTCTCAGCCTTTTCGGTGTCGCCATAATCTGACCCTCAAAGCTGTTTTGTAAAACAGCCGGGCAACTTAATTTGGCGGTTAAAACTATCTCGAGGGAGCACAGCAGCCACTGAGGTGTTAAGCTTACGGCTCCGCTAATTTATAAAACCACGGTCCTATTATGCTAAAAAAATGCCTTGTCTCTTTTGCTGCTATTGTCCTCAGCCTGCAAGGTCTGTCTGCCGTTCAAGCGCAACAGTTAATCCCTGCACCACCAGAGCTGGCGGCCAAAGCCTGGATTCTTGTCGACGCCAATACCGGTCATGTTCTGGTTGAGAGCGAGGCCGATATGCAGCTGCCTCCCGCCAGTCTGGCAAAAATGATGACCACCTATATTGTCTCCAATGAAATTGCTGCCGGACGCATGAGCAAAGATGAGATGGTGCTGATCAGCGACAATGCCTGGGAAAAAGGCGGTGCCAAAACCGACGGTTCCACCATGTTTTTGAATCCCCGCACCCGAGTCTCTGTGAGCGACTTAATGCGCGGCGTAATTATCCAGTCAGGCAACGACGCCTCTATTGCTCTCGCCGAACATATCAGTGGCGATGAAATTGCCTTTGCCGACGTCATGAATCATCAGGCCTCATTACTGGGCATGAACGGAACCGAATACTATAACGCCACCGGCCTGCCCTATGAGGGCATGGTGTCCACAGCACGAGATCTGTCCCTGCTGGCCCGAGCGATTATTCAGGATCACCCCGAGCACTACAGCATCTACTCGGAAAAATATTTTAAGTACAACAATATCAATCAGCCCAACAGAAACCGTTTACTTTGGCGCGACAGCAGTGTCGACGGCTTGAAGACCGGACATACCAATGCCGCTGGATACTGTTTGGTGGCCTCAGCAAAACGCCGAGATATGCGCCTTATTTCCGTGGTCATGGGTACCGACAGCGACAAGGCCAGAGCCAGAGAAACCCAGAAGCTGCTGTCCTACGGTTTTCGTCACTATGACACCAAGACCATCTATTCCACTGGCGACATTATCAAAGAGAACGCCAAAGTCTGGTACGGAGAACAGGAGTTTCTCAACCTAACCATCGCCGATAATGTCACCCTGACATTACCTCGCGGAGCACAGAAAAATCTCAGCGCCAATATTCTGGTGGACGAGCAGATCAAAGCACCTATTAGTGCTGGCCAAGAACTGGGTCGCCTGCAAGTTTCACTGAACGATGAACTATTGATTGATACCGCGCTTGTGGCTGAAACAGATATCGCTGAGTCCGGCCTGTTTGCACGCTTTGTCGACTGGATTGTGCTGTTTATTACTCAGCTGCTGTCCTAATAAGCAGTGAGGTACCTGAAGTAGCTAACGTAGCTAGAAAGACGAGAGTGAGACTAGAGTGAATCAACAGACCAAAGACACCGCACCACTGATCGAATTCCCCTGTGATTATCCAATCAAGGTGTTGGGTGTAGCGGATCCTGCCCTGCATCAACATGTGTTACAGGTTATGGATCGCCATGCCCCCGGTTTTGATCGTCGCAAGATAACCATTCGCGACAGCAGCAAAGGCAAGTGGCAATCGATTACCGTGATTATCACCGCCACCGGCAAGCCCCAGCTGGAAGAGATCTTCGCCGAACTCAAAACCAGCTCACGGGTCAAGATGGTACTCTGATAGTGAACCCGGTCATCAGCAGCTCGACGCCGTTAATCCTTCGCCACCTCGGCCTGCAAGATTACAGCGCCATCTTTGAGGCCATGAAAGCCTTTAATGAACAGCGCGACGCCGACACCCCAGACGAAATCTGGATGCTTGAGCACCAGCCTGTATTTACTCAGGGCCAAGCAGGAAAAGAAGAATATATTTTGCTCCCCGGCGATATTCCGGTGGTCAAAAGCGACCGCGGCGGCCATGTTACCTACCATGGGCCGGGTCAAATCACCGCCTATGTGCTGGTGGACTTAAAACGCCTAAAGATTGGCGTGCGTGATCTGGTCACCCTGATTGAGCAATCTCTAGTAGAGACATTGGCCCACTGGGATATCAATGCTGCGCCGCGTAAAGATGCGCCCGGTGTCTATGTCGACAATGGCGAAAAAATCGCCTCACTGGGTCTGCGAATTCGCAAGGGTTGCAGTTATCACGGCTTAAACTTTAATGTCAACATGGATTTATCCCCCTGGCAGCGCATTAACCCCTGCGGCCTGGGTGTGGCGATGACGCAACTCGCCGATCTGGTCGACGAAGTACCGACGATCGAACAGGTTATGAACCAATTAGCCGACTCCCTGTGCGCAGGTCTTGGCTATAATGACTACCTCAACGGCGAACCTGACGCCGTGCTAAATAAACTGAACTAAAGGTCTGTTATGACTCGAGAAACTGTCACACCTCCACAGCGAACTCGCCGCCTGCAACAGGGTGAAAAACTGCGTAGTGCCGACAAAGTAGAGCGGATTCCCGTCAAGGTAATCCCCACCACCGAGATTCAGCGCAAGCCTGAGTGGATGCGCGTGCGCCTCTCAGCCTCGCCAAAAGTTCAGACCATCAAGAATATTCTACGCAAGCATAAGATGGCCACAGTCTGTGAAGAAGCCGCCTGCCCCAACCTGCACGAATGTTTTAGCAATGGCACCGCGACCTTTATGATTATGGGCGAGATCTGCACCAGACGCTGCCCGTTCTGCGATGTTGGCCACGGCAAGCCCAACCCCTTGGACGTTAACGAGCCGAAAAATCTGGCCCTCGCGATTAACGAGATGGGCATCAATTACGTGGTGATTACCTCTGTTGACCGGGATGATCTGCGCGACGGTGGTGCCCAGCATTTCGCCGACTGTATTCGCGAAGCCAAGCTGCTCACTCCAGATCTACAGGTTGAAGTACTGGTGCCTGATTTTCGTGGCCGCATGGCCCCAGCTCTGGAAATTCTCACAGCGACCCCGCCTGATGTGTTCAATCACAATATGGAGACTATCCCACGTCTCTATCGCGAAGCACGCCCGGGGGCCAACTACGAGTGGTCACTAAAGCTGCTAAAAGATTACAAAGCCCTAAACCCCAATGTGCCGACCAAATCGGGTTTGATGGTTGGCCTCGGCGAAACCAAAGACGAGCTGTTGCGCACCCTCGATGACCTGCGCGCCCATGATGTGGATATGCTCACCGTCGGCCAGTATCTGCAACCCTCGATCAGTCACCTGCCTGTAGATCGCTTTGTGCATCCCGATGAGTTTGCGGAATACACGGCCTATGCAGAGAGCATTGGCTTTAAACAGGCTGCCTGTGGTCCATTGGTGCGATCGAGCTACCATGCTGACAAACAGGCTCGCGGCGAAGATATTAGTTAATTTCCGAAAGTTTAGTTTGGCGTTTCTGGCTTTAGAGTCTTGCAGATAGAACGAAGGCTGCTTGAGCGCCAGTGAATTTCCGAAGCGTCAAAGATCCCTTCAGCGAAGAAACAATGGTTCACTGAAAGCAGTTTTTTAACAGGGATGTAACATCGGCCGAGACCCAAAGGCCTTCGAATCTCGGGTGTAACAATTACTATTC
>CAJQKW010000085.1 GCA_905478975.1 uncultured Pseudomonadales bacterium
CCACATCTCATCAACTCTCTGCTTAACCGCTTCATCCATAACGATGGTTTCGCCCCATTCGCGGTCGGTTTCGCCGGGCATTTTGTTGGTCGCGTCCATACCCATTTTTGAGCCTAGGCCAGAAACTGGGGAGGCGAAGTCGAGGTAGTCGATGGGGGTATTCTCTACCATCATGGTGTCGCGGACTGGATCCATTCTGGTGGTCATGGCCCAGACCACGTCTTCCCAGTTACGCACGTCGATATCGTCGTCGGTGACGATGACAAACTTGGTGTACATAAACTGCCTCAGGAATGACCAGACACCCATCATCACGCGTTTGGCGTGGCCTGGGTACTGCTTCTTCATGCTGACGATGGCCATGCGGTAGGAGCAGCCTTCTGGGGGCAGGTAGAAGTCGACGATCTCGGGAAATTGCTTTTGCAGTATGGGGACGAACACTTCATTGAGTGCGACACCTAGAACTGCTGGCTCATCCGGTGGACGGCCGGTGTAGGTGCTGTGATAGATCGGGTCTCTACGATGAGTGATACGGTCGATGGTGAAGACCGGGAAGCTCTCCACTTCATTGTAATAGCCGGTGTGATCGCCAAACGGACCTTCTTCAGCTTCTTCCCCTGGGTGCAAAAAACCTTCGAGAATAAATTCTGCTGTGGCCGGCACTTGCAGGTCGTTGCCTAGGCATTTGGCGACCTGGGTTTTCTCACCGCGTAACAAGCCAGCGAAGGCGTATTCCGAGAGTGTGTCCGGTACTGGGGTGACGGCGCCTAATGTGGTGGCAGGGTCGGCGCCCAGTGCGATGGCAACTGGATAGGGTTTTCCGGGGAAGCGTTTTTGGAATTCACGGTAGTCGAGGGCGCCGCCACGGTGGGCGAGCCAGCGCATGATTAATTTATTTTTGCCGATCTTTTGCATGCGGTAGATGCCGAGATTCTGGCGTTCTTTTTCTGGGCCGCGAGTAACCGCCAATGCCCAGGTGACTAATGGGGCTTTGTCGCCGGGCCAGCAGGTTTGGATCGGGAGTTTGTCGAGGTCGACGTCGTCCCCTTCAATCACGACTTCCTGACAGGGCGGGTTTTTGATCTGCTTTACAGGCATATTTAATACCTGCTTGAAGTCATGGCGCTTTTCCCAGAGGTCGCGAAGGCCTTTGGGGGGCTCGGGTTCTTTTAGGAAGGCGAGCAGGGTGCCCACATCGCGCAGGGCGCTGACATTTTCTTGACCCATGCCCATGGCCACTCGGTCTGGTGTGCCAAATAGGTTGCACAGAACGGGGGTATCGTAGCCTTTGGGGTTTTCGAACAGTAGAGCGGGACCTTTGGCGCGCAGGGTGCGGTCGCTGATCTCGGTCATCTCTAGATTGGGGTCGACCTCTTGCTTGATGCGAACTAGCTCTCCTCGCTGTTCGAGGAAAGCCATAAATTCACGCAGGTCGGAATATTTCAACGGGCTTTTAAATGTCATGGTGCTTGGGCCTAGGTCAGTGCAACAGGCCTATGATACGCAAGCTGCACTTGTTTTGGCGCACTATTTACGCCGCATTGCACCAAAGAATTCGGCGTTGTTCTTAAAGCCTTTGAGTTTGTCGGTCATAAATTCGATAGCGGCTACGTCTTCCATGTCGTGGAGTAGCTTGCGTAGAATCCAGACACGTTGCAGCTCGTCTTCGTCCATCAACAGGTCTTCGCGGCGGGTGCCGGAGCGACGGATATTGATCGAGGGGTAGACGCGCTTTTCAGCGATCTTGCGATCGAGAATCAGCTCCATATTACCGGTGCCTTTAAATTCCTCGTAGATCACTTCGTCCATTTTCGAGCCGGTATCAACCAGTGCGGTGGCAATAATGCTGAGGCTGCCGCCATGCTCGATATTTCGTGCGGCACCGAAGAAACGCTTGGGCTTTTCCAGGGCGTGGGCATCGACACCACCGGTGAGTACTTTACCGGAGGAGGGGATAACAGTGTTGTAGGCACGGGCTAAACGGGTGATCGAATCGAGCAGAATCACTACATCTTTTTTGTGCTCTACCAGACGCTTAGCGCGTTCGATTACCATTTCGGCAACCTGCACGTGGCGGGTGGGTGGCTCATCAAAGGTGGATGCAATGACTTCGCCGCGCACGGTGCGTTGCATTTCTGTCACTTCTTCCGGACGCTCATCGATAAGCAATACGATAATGATGCATTCGGGATTGTTGCGAATAATCGACTGGGCAATATTCTGCATCATGATGGTTTTACCGGCTTTCGGCGGTGCTACGATCAAGCCGCGCTGTCCTTTACCAATCGGAGAGACTAAATCAATAATACGGCCGGTCAAATCTTCCGAAGAGCCATTGCCAGCCTCTAAGGTCAGGCGCTGGTCAGGGAAAAGAGGTGTCAGGTTTTCAAAGAGAATTTTGTGTCGTGCATTTTCTGGGGCGTCGAGGTTGATCTCGTCAACTTTGAGCATGGCGAAGTAGCGTTCACCGTCTTTGGGTGGGCGTATCTTGCCGGCGATGCCATCGCCAGTGCGCAGGTTAAAGCGTCTTATCTGGCTGGGTGAAACATAGATGTCGTCGGGGCCGGCGAGGTAGGAGGCACCAGCTGAGCGCAGGAAGCCGAAACCGTCTGGGAGTATTTCTAATACACCGTCGCCGTAAATATCATCTCCGCCTTTGGCGTGTTTCTTAAGTAGGGCAAAGATAATGTCTTGTTTTCTTGATCGAGCTAAGTTGTCGAGGCCGGCAGCGGCTGTCATCTTCAATAGTTCGTCAATAGGTTTTTGTTTTAGTTCTGATAGATTCATAGGAGGGATAATTTAGGGTTGCTATAGGTTTGAGAGAGGGATTGGCTTTTCAGCCGTTTTGTTACTTTAGAGCTAACTTAGAGCTAGTCTCAAGTTACTTAAAATTTTGGGTTTGGCTCGCCGGTTGCGCAATGCTATGTCTTTGGTTTAAGTAGGACTAATAAATAGGACTATAGCTGGCCTTATAAATAGCACCGAAAGTCGTTAGTGGGGGAGCCTACGTGGGGTAAAATTTGGTTGGATACGTCGAAGTATAGCGTCCATTGCTCAAAGAGCAAGGAAATTTTGCGGCCCCGAAACCAGAGCCGCAAAGGTTCTACAAAATGCTGTCGACAAATTCGACCAGCTGGGCTTTGGAAAGGGCGCCCACTTTAGTCGCTTCTACGGTGCCATTCTTAAACACTAACAATGTTGGAATGCCGCGAACATTAAATTTTGCTGCTGTCTCCGGGCTGGTGTCTACATCGACTTTACAGATTTTTACCCGTCCGGCATATTCGGTTGAGAGTTCGTCGAGCAGTGGGGCAATCATTTTGCAGGGACCACACCAGGCCGCCCAAAAGTCTACCAGTGCTGGAATGTCGGACTGTAATACATCACTTTCAAAGCTAGAATCTGTCGTGTGAACGATAGCGTCGCTCATGGTGGGTCTCCACAATTAATTAAGGTTGTTTGCCGGAAGCAGGATTTAACGGTCATGTTACCATCCACCGTAGGTGAGTCTCAATGCAAAAGAGGATAACTGCATGGATCTTTTTACGACAGCGGTTTCGGCATGAACAGCTGGTTGAATAATCATTAAAAATAGCTGCTTGTCTGAGATCAAAATTATTCAATTAAGGTTCTGAGAGCTTAAGGTTTGTTCAAAATATTTAGTCACATGCTTTATTGAGAGGTATTGGTGGTGCTTAAAAAAATTCTATTGGTTGCGGCAATCGGCGCGCTGCTCTGGGCCTATGTGGCCCTTGATGGTCAACGCTACCTTTCGGTGGATTTCTTTCGCGAGCTCTATGCACAGCAGCCGGTGCTTACCGCGGCAGTCTATTTTGCCATCTATGTGGTGGCCACGGCGGTGTCGATTCCCGGTGCGGCGCTACTGACGATTATTGGCGGCATGGTGTTTGGGCTCTGGACAGGCACTCTGTTGGTGTCCTTTGCCAGCTCTATTGGTGCCACCTTGGCGTTTTTGGTGTCGCGCTTTTTGCTTCGCGATTGGGTGCAGAGTAAATTTGCCTCGCATCTGAGTACGATTAATCAGGGTGTTGAAAAGCAGGGTGGTTACTACCTCTTTGGTTTGCGCCTGATACCGCTGTTTCCTTTTTGGATGATCAATCTGGTGATGGGACTGACGCCCCTAAAGGCATCGACCTTTTATCTGGTCAGTCAGCTGGGTATGTTGGCGGGCACATTGGTGTTTGTTAATGCCGGTGCTTCTCTCGGCAGTATTGAAGAGTTTTCTGCGGCGGGCATTATGACCCCGGCAGTGATTTCGTCCTTTGTCCTGCTAGCGATATTTCCGTTATTAGTTCGCGCGGCGGTCAATTGGATGGAGCGACGCAGGCTCTACAGCGGCTTTAAAAAGCCGAAGCAATTTGATACCAATCTCATTGTGATTGGCGCTGGCAGTGGCGGCTTAGTGAGTGCCTATATAGGTGCCACGCTCAAGGCTCGGGTGACGCTAATTGAGCGTGACAAGATGGGCGGCGACTGCCTCAATACTGGCTGCGTGCCGAGCAAGGCAGTGATCCGTGCGGCAAAATCCATGGCTGATATGAAAAAGGCGGCGCAGCTGGGTATTGATGTGGCTGCCCCGCAAGTGGACTTTGCCCGAGTGATGGGCCGGGTTCAGGATGTGATCAAAACCATTGAACCCCACGATTCTGTGGAGCGCTTTACGGGTCTGGGTGTTGACTGTCTGTATGGCAATGCCAAGCTGATTTCACCCTGGGTAGTGGATGTGGACGGACAGCAAATCAGTGCCGAGAAAATTATTTTGGCCAGCGGTGCGCGGCCCACTATGCCACCGATTCCTGGGCTGGATCAGGTTGATCCGTTGACCTCTGAAACCCTCTGGCAGCTACAGGATCTGCCGGAGCGATTGCTGATTGTGGGTGGCGGCGCCATTGGCTGTGAGCTGGCTCAGGCATTTCAGCGGCTGGGGTCTCAGGTTACCTTGGCTGAGATGCAGCCCCAGCTATTACCTCGAGATGATCAGCAGGTCGCCACCTTTATGCAGGACTGCCTTGAGTGTGAAGGAGTGCGAGTACTGACTAACTACGGTGCGCAAAAGTTTGAATCTCAGGCTGGGCAGCGTTCCGCAGAGCTCTGCTCCAGTGCTGAACCTGCTGCCGAGTCACTGCAAATTGAATTTGATTTGGTGCTGGTGGCCATTGGCCGCACTGCCAATACTGAGAGTCTCGGCCTCGAGGCGCTGGGTATTCCCCTCAATGCTAATGGCACTATTACTACGGATGATTATCTGCGCACCTGCTACCCGAATATTTTGGCCTGTGGCGATGTGGTTGGACCCTATCAGCTGACTCATGCTGCCAGTCACCAGGCATGGTTTGCCGCGGTGAATGGTTTGCTTGGACGGTTTAAAAAATTCCGCGTCGACTATCGGATTATGCCCCAGGTGGTCTTTACCGATCCGCAGATTGGACGGGTGGGTCTCAATCAGAGGGATGCTGCTGCCCAGGGTATTGAGGTAGAGATTACCCAGTATGATCTATCGGACCTGGATCGCGCGATTGCCGATAATGATGCCCATGGCTATATTCAGGTGCTGACGGTTCCTGGTAAAGACCGCATTCTCGGCGCCACTATTGTTGGGCCTCAGGCTGGGGAATTGATCAATGAGTTTGTGCTGGCGATGAAACATAACTTGGGTCTAAATAAGCTGCTGGCAACTATTCGCAGCTATCCGACACTGAGTGAGGGCAATCGATTTGTAGCGGGGGAGTGGAAGCGTAAGCATGTGCCCCATAGATTGTTGGCGATCTTGCAGCGTTATTTGGGGCGCAATCTCAAGGGTTGAGGTTTTTAGTCTAAGGTCTCTAGCCGAGACCCTTTAGTCGAGGCTCTTTAGTCGAGACTCTTTAGTCGAGGCTATGCTCATCACTACTGGCATAGTCAGGCATGGTTTCTTTAGCGGCCACAGACTGGGGGTCGATATGAATAATGACCTCGGAGCCGGGGAAGGCTGAGAGAATTCGCGCTTCAACTTCATCGGATATTTTATGCGCGGCCATCAGGCTGAGATCATCATCGAGCTCGAGATGCAGCTGAATAAAGGTCATGGTGCCGGAGTGGCGTGAGCGCAGATCGTGGAGTCCACGAGTGCTCGGGTGAGCCAAGACTAAGGCTTTTATACTGTCACGATCTTCGTCCGGCAGTTCACGATCCATCAGGTGGTCGTAAGAGGTGATAATAATTTCCCGGGCGCTGTAGAGAATATACAGCCCGATCACGGCGGCAAAAATACCATCGAAGCCGGGATAGCCAAGGCTCACCAATATCAGGGCAATAATCACGCTGCCATTGACCATCAGGTCGGTGCGGTAGTGCAGGGCGTCGGCTTTAATCGCTGTGGAGTTGGTCTGGCGAATCACATGCTGCTGGAAGCTCAGCAAGCCCAGTGTCGCGACAATGGAAATCACCATTACAATAATACCTAGCTGCACAGACTCAACCGCCACCGGATTGATAATGCGCTCGGCGGCTTCAAAGAGTAAGAATCCGGCAGATCCTGCAATAAACAACGACTGGCTTAAACCGGCCAAGGCCTCGGCTTTGCCGTGACCAAAGCGGTGTTCTTTGTCCGCTGGTGTCAGGGCGTGGCGCACCGCGACCAGATTGATTATGGAGGCTAGGGCGTCGAGCATGGAGTCAATCAAGGTGGCGAGCAGGCTAACGGAACCCGATGCGCCCCAAGCGGCTAGTTTCAGGGCAATCAATACCAGTGCCACAGATGTGGAAGCATAGGTGGCCAGGCGCAGCAGGCGTGCGGTCTCCTCGGGAGGCAGTTGATTGATGGTTGAGGCGGGCTCGCTCATGAGGGCATTTATAACTCTAGTGTTTTGATGCTGTGCAGTTTAGCAAATTAAACCCATCAGTCCCTAGGAAAACCCTTGAAGCAAACTATTCAAAAACTGATAACCCAACGCTGTTGCCTGATAGCGGCGATCATCTACTTCCAATAACCCTTGGGACTGCAGTTTGGCTACTTGCTTGGCAATGCTTGAGGCAGGCAGGCCGGTGCGCGGGGTGAAATAGTCAGCGTTGAGACCATCCCGCAGCCGCAGACCATTCATCATAAATTCCACCGCCAACTCGTCGGCGGGGATCGCTTTCTGCTGCGCCAGAGTCCGCGGATCACGCGCTAAATAGTTATCTGGCTGACGGGTTTTATTGCTGCGCAGAATGCTGCCTTCAGACGGCATAGTGATTTTGCCATGAGCACCGGCGCCTATACCGAGATAGTCGCCAAACTGCCAGTAGTTCATATTGTGCTGTGAGGCTCGCCCCGGCTGGGCAAAGGCAGAGACTTCGTACTGTGCGTAACCGCCGTTGTGGAGCAGCTCCATACCAGCTTGCTGTATATCCACCAGAGCGTCTTCCTCCGGCAGTTGCGGTGGCCGGGAGTAGAACTCAGTGTTGGGCTCGATAGTCAGCTGGTACCAGGAAATATGCAGGGCACCGCTGTCGCTGGCCAGTTGCAGATCATGGGATGCCTGCTCAACTGTCTGACCTGAGAGGCCATGCATCAGGTCGAGATTAAAGTTATCAAAGCCCGCTCGCCGCGCCGTTTCAATGGCTGATAGGGCTTGGGTGCCGTCGTGTATGCGACCCAACTTCGGCAGATGCTGATCGTTAAAGCTCTGGATGCCTATGGACAGGCGATTGACACCGGCACTGCGAAAGCCGCTAAACTTTTCCTGCTCTGCGGTACCCGGGTTGGCTTCGAGGGTGATTTCAATATCCGATTCAAAGCCGATTAGGCGCTCCGCAGCGCTAAGTATCTCGCCAATACCCGCAGCTGAAAACAGGCTGGGGGTGCCTCCGCCAAAAAAGATCGAGGTGAGTTTTCTGCCCTGGGCCCATTTTTGATCCTGCTGTAGGTCCGTAATCAGTGCCTTGATATAGGCCTGTTCCGGAATCTCTGGTGCCGCAGTGTGAGAGTTAAAGTCACAGTAGGGGCATTTGCGCACACACCAGGGTATGTGTACATAGAGTGAGAGGGGTGGGAGTTCCAGTGCGCTGTCGATGGGGAGGCCTGTTGGTTGTTGTGCGATCTAAGTAGACTGCCCGGTGGTTGCAGTACTGTCGGTTAAACTGTCGGTTAAATGATTGCCTAACTTTGCCAGTAACTCGCGGATAGCTATGCCTCGGTGACTAATCTGATTTTTGTCCTCCTTGTCTATTTCCGCAGCATGGCAGTTTACATCCTCCACATAAAATAATGGGTCATATCCAAAACCGCCGTCGCCCTTTGCTTCCAGAGCAATATGCCCCTCCCAGCTGCCCTGACAGATAATTGGTGTCGGGTCAGTGGCATGACGCATATAGACAATCACGCACTGATAGCGAGCGCTGCGCTGTTCCAGTGGGGCATCGCCCAGTGCGTCGAGGAGCTTTTTATTGTTGCTGGCAGTATTGGCGTCGGGGCCGGCGAAACGTGCGGAGTAGATACCCGGCGCGCCATTGAGAAAATCCACTTCCAGCCCTGAGTCATCGGCGATGGCTGGCATGCCCGACATCAGCGCGGCATTGCGCGCTTTGAGAATGGCATTTTCTACAAAGCAGAGTCCGGTCTCTTCCACATCTTCTATGCCCAGTTCCTGTTGAGGAATTATCTGCATATCGAGTTCGGCCAGCATGTCGTTAAGTTCTTTTATTTTTCCGGCATTGCTGCTGGCCAATACAATCTTCAAGCGTTGCTCCTCAGTTTAGTCGTGATGCCTTTTTAATCGTGATACATTTTCTTCTGGAATTTCAGGTCATAGGCCGGTTTCTGTTGATCCGAGCGCACCGAGATCTTAAAGGTTAAAAGGTCTTCATTCTCAAATTCGAAGGGGGCCAGATAGTAGACCGCATCCTGTTCCCGCACCTCGACGAATTCAAGCGTCTGACTCATCTGAAAAATATTGTAAACCTTGCCGGTGATCACCGCGGATTTGCCGGTTCCGGAGCCCATCACCACGGCTATATTAACCAGCCCTTTGTCTTTGCCACGAACAATCTGATTGGCGACCGCCACATCTGGATCGATAAAGGTGCTGTTAAAGGCGCTAAAGAAAATCTTATTGTCGCCAATCTGCTTGAAGACTTTGTCATTGGCCACAGCTGGCAGTGCTAGAGACACAATAGATAGTGCTAAGAGTAAATATTTCATTGGCTTAATCCTCCATGGTGGGCCAAGAGACCCGGAAAGTATTATTTGCTGAGATGATAAACCGCGGTTTCGGCAAATAGATTGGGCCACAGGTTTTTGAGTTGCCGATCGAGAAAATGTTCACCGACAAACTGTTTACGTAGAATTTTTATATTTCGCTCACGGCACAGGGCTTCAAAGTCACTGTAAGTAAAAAAGTGAATATTGGGGGTGTCATACCATTGGTAGGTCAGCTGTTTGGTCACTGGCATGCGGCCGCGCAAGGTGAGGTAGGCGCGGGCTTTCCAATGGCCGAAGTTGGGGAAAGTGATTACGCACTGGCTGCCAATTCGCAGCATTTCATCCAGCACCAGGTGTGGAAAGCGCATGGCCTGCAGCGCCTGGGTCATAATCACGGTATCGAAACTGTCGTCGGCAAAGTTGGCCATGCCTTTGTTGAGATCCTGCTCTACAACATTGACCCCTTTGGCCACGCATTGGTTGATCGAGTCTGGGTCGATCTCAAGACCGTAGCCACGGATATCTAAGTCTTGCTCTAGCTGCGCCAGCAATGTGCCGTCGCCACAGCCGAGGTCGAGAACTCGAGACTTGGGCTTGACCCAGGAGTGGATCGAATTATTTATTTGGCGAGTGCTTTCGGCCTGGTTCATGCTGCGCCCTCCAGTTTGTCGGCGACCTTGCTCAGATAGTTGCCCAACACTTGCTCGTAGCGTGGGTTGGGCAATAGGAAGGCATCGTGGCCCTGGTCGGAATCAATCTCGGCGAAGGAGACATTTTTCCCGGCGGCAATTAGGGCATCGGTAATCTCCCGGGAGCGCTTCGGCGAAAAACGCCAGTCACTGCTGAAGGCCACCACCAGAAAATCACAGTTGGCATGACTAAAGGCCTGCACCGGATCGTTTTGATACTCCCGGGACAGGTCGAAGTAATCGAGCATCTTGGTAATTAAAATATAGGCATTGGCATCAAAGTCACCGGAGAACTTCTCTCCCTGGTAGTTGAGATAGCTTTCAACCTGGAATTCGATGGGTGCGGCTTCGCCTTGGTCAAAGGTTCCGGAGCGCAACTCGCGACCAAATTTTTGCCCCATAAGTTCATCGGACAGATAGGTGACATGGCCGATCATCCGTGCCAGAGCCAAGCCGCGGCGGGGTGCAGTATTATTCTGTAGATAGTTGCCCTCACAGAAGTCTGGGTCCGACTGGATGGCGCGGCGGGCCAGCTCATTAAAGGCAATATTCTGTGCCGTCAGTTTCATCGATGAAGCAATCACAATGCTATTGGCCAGCTTGTCAGGATACTCCAGAGCCCAGCGCATGGCCTGCATGCCGCCAAGACTACCGCCGATAACTGCCGCCCAGCATTCAATGCCGAGGTGTTCCATCAGTAGTCGTTGGGATTCCACCCAGTCTCTGGCGCGGAGTACTGGGAACTCTGCGCCCCAGGGCTCGCCGCTTTCGGGATTGATGGTGGTGGGGCCGGTGCTGCCAAAGCAGCTACCGATGTTGTTTAGGGAGACAATAAAAAAGCGATTGGTGTCCATGGCTTTGCCAGGACCTATATAGCTGTCCCACCAGCCGGGTTTTTCATCGCCAGCATAAAAGCCGGCGGCGTGATGGCTGCCGCTCAGGGCATGGCAGATCAGCAGGGCATTACTTTTATCGGCATTTAGGGTGCCATAGGTCTCAACCATCAGCTCATGGCTTGGCAGCACGACGCCGCAGGCCAAGGTCAGGGGCGTTTCGATAAGAATTTTTTCCACCTTTACCAAGCCGACGGAGGATGCACTGATATCTGATGTCATTAACTGATTTCTCTGGGAGTTTGCTCTTAGTTATAGTTGTTGAGTCTAAGAGGCTGCCTAGTTTAACGCAACTTTCCAGACAGGCTTTTAATAAACAGCCGCTGGAGCTAATAAACAGCCGCATCGGCTATTTTTAATCTTTGCATAGTCGGCTAGACTGACGCTTCAACTTTGCCCGGATAAAAAAAGCATGATTTATAAAAAATTGGGAAACACTGATATAGAAGTGTCGTTGGTTGGTTTGGGGACTATGACCTACGGCGAACAAAACACCTCCGATGAGGCCGGTGAGCAGATGGATTACGCGGTTGCGCAGGGCATTAACCTGCTCGATGTCGCCGAGATGTATCCGGTGCCACCCAAGCCCGAGACCGCTGGACTGACCGAGAGCTATGTCGGCGATTGGCTGCGACAGACCGGCAAGCGCAAAGATATTGTTCTGGCGACCAAGGTTGCCGGCCCCTCAAGCGCCCTTGGCGTAACCCATATTCGAGACGGTTCACGACTCAATGCTGACCATATTCGCCGCGCTGTTGAAGGTTCTCTAGAGCGCCTACAGACCGATCACATCGACCTCTATCAGGTTCACTGGCCTGAGCGTGCGACAAACTATTTTGGTCAGCGGGGCTATACCCACAGACCCCATCTCGATGGCATCGCTATTGAAGAGACCTTTGTTGCCCTGGCACAGATGGTGGACGAGGGCTTGATCGGACATATAGGTATCTCCAACGAAACCCCCTGGGGAGTGATGGAATATTTGCGCCTGGCCCGCGAGCTGGATCTGCCGCGCATTGCCACTATTCAGAACCCCTACAGTATTCTCGGCCGATCATTTGAGAATGGTCTCGCTGAGATGTGCATTCGTGAAGAGGTGGGTTTGTTGGCCTATTCGCCGTTGGCCTTTGGTGTGCTCAGTGGCAAGTATATGCACGGCGCAATGCCAGAGGGTTCGCGTATTCAGCTGTTCCCACGCTTTGCTCGCTACAGTGGCACCAATTCACAGGCTGCCACAGAGGCCTATTACGAGGTGGCGAAAAAGCATGGTCTGAGTTTGGTTGAGCTGTCTCTGGCGTTTGTCTGCCAGCAGCCCTTTGTCGCCAGCTGCCTGATCGGCGCCACCACCATGGAGCAGCTCAAACAAAATATTGATGCCTGCCAGGTGGCCCTGTCTGATGACGTCAAAGCGGATCTGGATGCGGTTTATCAACAGTATCCAGATCCGGCGGTTTAGACTCTAGTTAGCCTAACCCAACTGGCTTAACCGACTAAGGATTGCACTGAGCCGCCAAGGACTGGCAGCAGTTTATTGCGGATAATCATCAGGCTCAGAATCGCCACCATGGGCGAGATATCCATCATGCCGATGGGCGGGATAAAGCGCCGAAAGGGGCGCAGGTAGGGTTCGACAATCTGCCCCACCAACTTTACCGAGGGGTGGCTGGTTGTGCCCACCCAGCTGGAGATGGCAAGAATAAAGATGCCCCAGAAATACACTTCGATCAGAGCATAGAGCAGGTCAAAGGCGGCCACTGGGATATACATAATAATGTCCAATAACCCGACACCACTGGTCAGTCCCATAATCAAATAAAACGACCACTTGACCAAGATCGCTGCTGCCAGAACCGCCAGGTTCAGGGTTCCAACGGTGGGCAAGACTTTGTTCAGGGGGTTTACGACTGGCGCTGTCAGCTTGAAGATGGTCTGGGAGATTGGATTGTAAAAGTCCGCTTGAACCAGTTGTAGCAGCAGTCGAACCAGCAGCAAAAAGCTACAGATCTGTACCGCTAGGCTGAGAATGTAAATCGGCGTTCCGCCAAGTGCGTTCATAAAAAATCCTTAGGGTTGTTGGTTCTTTTGAAAATCTGGTTTAAAGAGAGCTGTTCACGGAGAGCTGCTCACGGAGAGCTATTTAGCAAACTCTTCGGCCATCTCCCGAGCGCGATTGCGCGCTGACTCCATAGCCTGACGAAATGTATCTTCCACATCCAGCGACTGGAATGTTGAAATCGCCGCTCTGGTGGTGCCCCCAGGCGATGACACCTGAAGGCGTAAATCAGTGGTGTTGTGTTCGCTAGTGCTGGCCATCTTTGCCGCCCCCAGTGCCGTCTGTATGGTCAGCTCTCGGGCCACCTGCTCGGACAGACCCAACTCTTGACCGACTTTCTGCATGGTTTCCATCATCAAAAAGAAGTAGGCCGGTCCACTCCCGGATACCGCAGTCACGGCATCGATCTGAGCTTCATCATCAACCCAGCAGGAGATGCCCACGGCATTGAAAATAGCTTCAATCGAAGCTTTTTGCGCGTCACTGACTAGCTTATTGGCGAACAGGCCAGCAGCACCGCAGCGGACCATTGAGGGTGTGTTGGGCATCACTCTGACTACGGCGCGGTCTTCACCGAGCCATTCTTCAAGGTTGCTCAGCTGAATGCCCGCGGCCACTGAGACCACTACTGCGTCGGGGCCGATTGAACGGGTCAGATCTGTAATTACAGCACCCATAACCTGGGGCTTGACCGCCATTACCACTATGTCAGCACCGGCCACTGCCGCGTGATTGTCTGAGGTTGTGGCAATGCCATAGGTCTGCTGCAGACGCTGACACTTCTCTGCGCCGCGATTGCCGACACAGATTTGCTCTGGCTGAAAGCCATTGGCCAACATGCCGCCAATAATGCTTGAGGCCATATTGCCGCCGCCAATAAATGCGATTTTACTCATTGCTGTTGTTCCCTTTTGCCGAATATATCAGTGCCTACGCGAACCATTGTCGATCCCTGAGAAATTGCTGCCTCAAGATCCCCAGACATGCCCATGGAGAGGGTATCCAGTTTCTCTGAATTGTCCAGTGACTGATTGATCTGCTGGCGCAATTGGCTGAGTTTATGAAAAGCGGTCTGCTGCTCTTGAAAGTTGTTTGACCCGCGGGGGATGGCCATCAGTCCGCGCAGTCTCAAATTGGGTAGCGCGGCTATCTGTAGTGCAACAGGCAGCAGAGCTTCCGCGACAAACCCGGACTTACTCGGCTCATTGTCTATATTCACCTGCAAGCAAATATTCAGTGGCCCCAGTGATTCTGGGCGCTGATCATTGAGACGCTGGGCGATCTTTAGGCGGTCGACACTGTGTATCCAGCTGAAATGTTCAGCCGCATTGCGGGTTTTGTTAGATTGCAGGGGGCCGATAAAATGCCAGCAGAGGCTTTCACCCTCTAATTGGGCGATTTTATCCAGCGCTTCCTGAAGATAATTCTCGGCAAAATGGGTCTGGCCAGCGCCCATGGCTTGGCGAATATCCTCAACCGGGCGGGTCTTGCTTACCGCCAGTAAAAGTATCTCTCCGGGGTCGCGTCCGCAGTCAGCTGCACTCTGATCTATACGTTTGCTTACATCCGCAATGTTATTTTCAATCTTTGGCATATACTTATCAGGTTGTTGGGAGTTTGACGAACAGTTTGATGGACCATTTATTGCCGCAAGGATTAAGCGAGAAAAGCATGGATATAACGGAGTTATTGGCCTTTAGTGCCAAAGAGGGCGCCTCAGATTTACATATTTCCGCAGGGCTTCCCCCAATTATTAGAATGGATGGCGATGTGCGGCGGATCAACCTGCCGCCCATGGAGCATCGGCAAGTCCACAGTTTGATCTACGAAATAATGAATGACAAGCAGAGAAGGGATTTTGAGGAGTTTCTCGAAACCGATTTCTCTTTTGATGTGCCGGGAATCGCTCGATTCCGGGTCAATGTGTTTTATCAAAACCGCGGCGCGGCGGCGGTATTCCGAACCATTCCCTCTAATGTACTAAGCCTCGAACAGCTGGGCATGGGGGATATCTTTAAAAAGCTGGCGCTGATGCCACGAGGCCTAGTGCTGGTGACCGGCCCCACGGGCTCGGGTAAGTCGACCACCTTGGCCGCCATGGTGGATTACGTTAACGACAATCGCTATGACCATATTTTGACCATCGAAGACCCCATAGAATTTGTTCACCAAAGTAAAAAATGTCTGGTCAATCAGCGTGAAGTACACCGCGATACCCATGGTTTTACTGAAGCCCTGCGCTCGGCTCTGCGTGAAGATCCAGATGTTGTCTTGGTCGGTGAGCTCCGTGATCTCGAGACCATTAGGTTGGCCCTTACCGCAGCGGAAACCGGTCATCTGGTATTTGGCACCTTGCACACCACCTCGGCGGCCAAGACGATTGACCGGATTGTCGATGTGTTTCCCGGGGGCGAAAAACCGATGATTCGCTCGATGCTCTCGGAATCCTTGCAGGCGGTGATCTCCCAAACCCTATTGAAAAAAATTGGCGGTGGTCGTGTGGCAGCCCACGAAATCATGATCGGCACACCGGCGATCCGCAATTTGATTCGCGAAGATAAGGTAGCGCAGATGTATTCTGCGATCCAAACCGGCGGTGCCCTGGGCATGCAGACTCTCGATCAATGCTTGCAGAACCTAGTGAGTCAGCGCCTGATCAGCGTAGATGTAGCCCGTGAAAAAGCCAAAATGCCAGATAGTTTTTAAGGAGAAAAACCATGTCAGCCCAGACATTTGAAAATCTGGTTAACTATATGGCCAAGAAAAAGGCCTCAGATCTGTTTATCACCGTTGGCCTGCCACCCTGCCTTAAGCTCAATGGCTCAGTGATGCCGGTGAGTAAAAATAAGCTCTCCCAAGCAGATTGCGAAGAGTTTGTGCTCGGCACTATGAATGCCGAGCAGCAAATAGAGTTCAAAAAAAATAGAGAACTTAACTTTGCTGTGGTCAGTGAAAGCGCCGGGCGCTTTAGGGCCAGTGCCTTCTATCAGCGCGGCGAGATTGGCATGGTGCTGCGGCGTATTGAAACGCAAATTCCCTCACCAGACTCACTGCTGTTGCCGCCGATTTTAAAAGAGCTGGTAATGAACAAGCGTGGCATTGTTATCTTTGTCGGCGCCACCGGCACCGGTAAGTCCACGTCCTTAGCGGCACTGATCGGTCACCGCAATAAAAACAGTCGCGGCCATATAGTCTCCATTGAAGATCCCATCGAATTTGTCCATGAGCACCAGGGCTGCATTATCACCCAGCGGGAAGTGGGGGTGGATACCGAATCTTTTGATGTGGCACTGAAGAACACATTGCGTCAGGCCCCAGACGTTATTTTGATCGGCGAGATTCGCACTCCAGAAACCATGCAGCACGCCATCACTTTTGCCGAGACTGGTCATTTGGTGCTGGCAACATTGCACGCCAATAACGCCAATCAGGCACTCGACCGTATCAGCCATTTCTTTCCCGCAGATCGCCACGATCAGATGTGGATGGATCTGTCCCTCAATATGCGCGGCATTGTGGCGCAGCAGTTAGTGCCGACTCTCGAGGGCAAGGGTCGTCGAGCGGCTATTGAAGTGCTGCTCAATACACCCTTGGTGGCGGATATTATTCGCAAGGGAGAGGTGCATAAATTAAAAGAAATTATGGGCAATTCCACCGAGCACGGCATGCAGACTTTTGATCAGGCGCTCTACGAGCTCTATATTGAAGAGCAGATCAGTTATGAGAATGCCATCGCCCATGCGGACTCAAAGAATGATCTACGGTTGATGATCAAGATGCAGTCAGAGAATTATGTGGAGCAGCTTGGGGCCAGTGCTGATGATTTATCCATTGAGGAGGATACTTCGGATAAGCTGCGCTGGTAGCAGAGCCTGTAGAAAAAGGGCTCTGCCTAATAGCCCTAGGGCGCGCAGCCAATCGACGGCGTGTCGAGCCAGCTTTGCAGGATCAGTGACGCCGCTATATGGTCAATCTTAGTGAGATCCTCTGTTCCCTGATCTCGGCCTATAGATTTGGCCTCACGGCTGGTCAGGCGCTCATCAACCATTTCCACTTCAACCGCGAAACGACCCTGCAGGCGGCGGGCAAATTTACGCGCTCGGTTGCTGAGATCACTTTCACTGTCATCCATATTTAATGGTAGTCCTACCACCACCAGATCCGGCTGCCACTCTTTGAGTAGCTTCTCCACCTGATCCCATTTGGGAATGCCATCCACTGCCTTGAGTATCATCAGGCCAGTGGCGGAGGAGGTCAGAGTTTGCCCGCTGGCAACGCCGATCTGCTTGAGGCCAAAGTCAAAGCCCAGCAGTCTTTTATGGTTGCCGGGCTCAGGCATGGCCAGCTTGATGGGATAGCATACGCAAATCTAAACCAATACTCAGTGCCGCCGCTGAAGCCCGTTTGGCACAGTCCGTATTAAACAGGATCTCGGCTTCGGCGGGGATTGTCAGCCAGCTATTTTCTCCCAGTTCCCGCTCCAGTTGCCCGGCTTCCCAGCTTGAGTAACCGAGGGTCACCAGAGAGTCTTTGGGGCCTTTGCCCAGAGCCATATCGGTGAGGATGTCACGGGATGCGGTGAGGCACACCTCATCGGAGATGGTCAGTGTCGACTCCCATTGCTGCTCGCAGTTGGCGTGGAGAATAAAACCACGGTCCCGCTGCACTGGGCCGCCATCAAATAGCAGTGGCCGTCCGCATTCGTCCTGATATTCCAGTCTCAGCTGATCAAAGATGGCTTTCACCGGAATGTCCATCTGCTGATTGATAATCAGGCCCATGGCGCCGTCTGAATTGTGCTCGCAAATATAGACCACAGAGTCTGAGAATGTCGGATCATCAAGACCCGGCATGGCCAGCAAGAAGTGGTTTTTGAGGCTGCTTATTTTTTTTGGTTTTAAGGTTTCCATAGAGCGCAATATGGGGTTTTAGCGGCACAAACTCAAGCGTTGAATCGGATTAGTTTGTCGTCAGTACATTGTTAGGCTGATATTGCCAGGTGCGAATAATGTGTATCTCATCACGGTTGCGCAGCTCTTTGGGGAAGGGATTAAACGGCGAGGCCAGTTGCACAGAGTGGACAGCGGCTTGATCGAGCAAGCGCGAACCCGAGCCTTTAGACACTTCAATACGTTTAATGCGGCCATCAGCGAGTAGCACCACAACCAATTGCACCTGACCAAAAATGCCCTGAGAGCGAGCTTCTGTGGGGTAATTAACATTGCCGATCTGCTCTACTGTCTCTTCGAAATAATGCATGTAAGCCGCTGCATCGGCTGACTTGGCTGATACTGAGGTCATGCGCAGCACTCGGGGAAGGTTGTTGTAGGCTCGCTTTAAGCGGTCTAATTCTGCCTCTATGGCGCCCACATCTGGCTGGGTGGATTCCTGCTGATCCAAATTGGGTTGTTCATTGGGTATATCCGCTTTAGCATTATTGCCTTCATCACTGTGGCTCAAGAGAATCGGTTCGGCGGAGTTAGAACGCTGCTGCTCGGCGGGCGGCCGCTGTCCTTGCTCTTGGGGTTGCAGTAGCTGCTGCTTTTTGTCGGTTCCGATCTGATTGGTCTGGGCTATAAAGTCTGCTTGATCTGGCGCTTGGTCGCTGTGGTGTTGGGCGAGGGTGACATCTATGGACTGGCTGGGAGGGGAGCCCGCTGGCATGGCAAAGCCCAAGCCAATCAGCAGCAGGCCATGGCCCACCAGTGCCACTGAGAATGTCTTGCGCAGGCGTTGCTGGCTGGTATTCCACAGGCCATCGATCAGGCTATCCATTAATTATGCTATTCATCTACAGAGCTATTCATCTACAGGGTTATCCATCTAC
>CAJQKW010000086.1 GCA_905478975.1 uncultured Pseudomonadales bacterium
CATGCCCGCCTTTGGCGGTACAGGGCCCTGGGCTAAATTTCGTGCCTATGGCTCTACCGTGGAGCAGTCGAGTGGATTACCCCATTTGCAGGGCAGCGAGCACCAACCCCCGACCATGCTGCATGTTGCCTTTGGTGATGCCATTGCCGGTCTCTATGGCAGCGCTGCGCTGCTCACAGCTCTTTTTCATAAAAAGAAAACCGGCCAGGGCCAGCTTGTAGATCTTAGTCAGGCCGAGTGCCTATTACCTCATGCAGTGCATGGTGTGGTGCATCAGTCCGTCAATAATGAGCCACCAATGCGTCGGGGAAATTTTCACCCGGACTATTTTATTCATGCTGTCTTTGCCTGCGAGGGCGAAGAGCAATGGATACTGATTCAAGTGGCAACCGAACAGCAGTGGAATTCAGCCGCCGAGCAAATACCGACTCTTCAGCAGTTTGATAAATTTAGCCCAGACCAGCGACGGGCTAATTTTGAAGATATACAGCAGTCTCTGACTGATTGGACTGCGACCCAGCAGGCCCGTGGATTGATGCATAAGCTGCAATCCGCCGGTGTGACCGCGATTGCCCTTAACAGTGCCTCAGACTTAATGGATGACCCCCATTTGCTTGCTCGCGGCTATATGCAATTTATTACGCGAGACTTTATGGGTGAGCAGCCCCATCCCAGCTCTCCCTGGAGACCCGGTAGGGAGGCGATTCCGATCAGGACTCCAGCGCCGACATTAGGGCAGCATAACCAGCAGATACTAGGTGGGCTTTTGGGACTCTCAGACAGTCAATTAGAAATATTAAATCAAGACGGCATCATTGGTAACAAACCACGACTTGCCTAGAGCTAACGCTTATTACAAGCTATTGGCGATAATTAAAGCCTTTAACGATGATTAAAGGCCATCAGCGGGGATAAAATTTATGCAATCTCAAGGAATACTTATCGCCAACCGGGGCGAGATATCAATCCGGATTGCCCGCGCTGCAGCGGATATGGGTATCAGATCGGTAGCCGTTTATTCGAGCGATGACCACACCAGCCTGCACACTAAGATTGCCAATGAAGCCGTATTAATCCCTGGCACAGGTGCTAAGGCCTACCTTGATATTGAGCAGATTATACTAGCAGCTCAAGCTGCTAACTGTGATGCTATCCATCCGGGATACGGATTTTTATCTGAGCGTGCGGACTTGGCGGTAAGCTGTGCGGCGGCAGGAATTACCTTTATAGGGCCCAGTGAAGCGCACCTAAAATTGTTCGGTGACAAAGGTGCCGCAAGGCGAGCAGCGATTGACGCTGGTGTGCCGGTGTTAGCGGGAACGGATCATGCTGTGACCCTCGAGCAGCTGACTGAATTTTTTGACACTGTTAATGGGTCCATTATGATCAAAGCCGTTGCCGGTGGTGGTGGCCGCGGCACTCGCATAGTACACAAAAGGGAAGATCTCGAAGAGGCCTTTGAGCGATGCCAATCTGAAGCGACGGCAGCCTTTGGTCTCGGCGATGTCTATGTCGAAGAATTTTTGTTGCGGGCCAGACATATTGAAGTGCAAATACTGGGTGATTCGATGGGTAATATCATTCACTTTGGTGAGCGAGAATGCTCTGTTCAGCGGCGCAACCAAAAAGTCGTCGAAATTGCACCGGCGCCGAATTTATCAGCCAGTCTGCGGGACAAGATTATTAGTGCCGCGGTGAGTTTTGCACAGCAGCAACATTATATAAGTCTCGGCACCTTTGAGTTTTTAGTCGATGACAGCGGCTCAAATACTGGCGACTCCGGCGACAGTCCCGCAGTTGATCAATTTGTCTTTATCGAGGCCAATGCTCGGCTCCAGGTGGAGCATACAGTAACCGAGGAAGTTACAGGTTTTGATCTGGTGCGCGGTCAGATCCAGATTGCCCTGGGGTCTTCGCTGGCCGAGCTTGGTCTGGATACCAAGGCGCCACTAAGCATCTCCGGGTTTGCCATACAGGCCAGGGTCAATTTAGAAACCATCAATAGCGATGGCACTGTTATGCCAGGCTCTGGCACCTTAGCCAGATATGAACCGCCCAATGGTCCCGGGGTGCGGACTGATGGCTTTGGCTATGTCGGTTACAATACCAACACCGCGTTTGATTCGCTGCTGGCCAAAGTGATTGTCCACGAACGCTCAGCGCAGTTTAAGGATGCCGCCAGAAAAACCATCAGGGCACTCTCTGAATTTCGTCTGGAGGGGGTCAGAAATAATATTTCCTTTGTTAAAAATATCATCTCCCACCGCGACTTTATCGAAGGTGCTATTCACACTCGCTGGGTTGAGGAGCAGATCGATCAGTTAACCACCGACTGGCAGGGTCCAGACCTTTTTGTGGCTTCAGCGCCCACTGTTGAGGCCAATGATGGTTTTGCCGGTGTACGTGTAAACACCAACGACCCCCTAGCCCTGTTTACCCATCAAAATGCACCGGCGCAGGCGACAGCAAATGAGCCTCGGAATATCGACACGCCCGATGGCCTGCATGCGGTCTTCTCACCCATTCAGGGCACTATCGTTTCTATTGAGGCTGGGGTCGGTAAGCAGGTCAGAGCCGGTGATGCAGTGGTAATAGTCGAAGCGATGAAAATGGAGTATGTTATTGTCGCCGAGTGCAATGCGGTTGTTCGCCAAGTGACTATGGAAGTGGGGCATGTTGTTCGGGAAGGGCACCCAATTTTATTCCTTGAAGAAGCGGAAGTAGCAGAGCGAGACGAGATTTATAAAGAGCAGTTGGACCCCAGTTATATTCGTCCGGACTTGCAGGAAAACTTTGACCGCCATGCCTATACCCTGGACGAACAGAGACCCGAGGCAGTGGCAAAGAGAAGGGCGCGCGGTGGTCGTATGGCTCGGGAAAATATTGCCGAACTGGTCGATCAGGGCTCCTTTAAAGAG
>CAJQKW010000087.1 GCA_905478975.1 uncultured Pseudomonadales bacterium
AGAGTCCCTTTATTTTAGAGTCCCTTTATTTCAGAGCCCCTTTACTTCAGAGCCTCTGGTTTAAACTTTCCCTTGATAAAAAAATCCCTTAACAAAAATCAATCACTCCACAGGCATAAAAAAGCCAGCTGAGGCAATACCGCAGCCGGCGGGTCTATCTATAACACTCAAGCTGTAATTCTCAAGCCAAAACTCTTAAACCAAAACTCTTAAACCAAAACTCTTAAACCAAAACTCTTAAACCAAAACTCTTAAGCCAAAACTCTCAAATCACAAGTCTCAAGCCAACATCAGCTCGACTTAGGCTGTAGGTTTGGGGCCATCTTCGTCTTGGTTAGACTGCTCAGCAGTAAACGAGGGAATATCGTCGTTGACGACCTTTTCAGCATCAACTAACTCGCCCTCGGCAACATCTTCGGTCGACTTCGCCGAGTAGCCCTCAGAGGTATCAGTCGCCGGCCACTCATCAAAGGGAAAAGGCTTGTCTTCGCTATTAAAGGTCAGGAACATCAGTGTCTGATAGACCCATTTGCCCAAGCCCTGCCCAAGGTTACGCAGATTTTGATTATCGGCGCCAACCAGCAGCACAAATAGAAATTGCACAACCACGACTATGCTAATAACCAATCTTGCAGCCACCAACAGCAGCCCGAATAAAAGCATATAGGCGCCGCGGATCCAGGTATTGGAATTAAGTAAGGAGATTTTTTTATCGCTCATTTGATTTCACCATAAATTCAACGTCAGTGTTTTGTTCTGCAACCATCATCGTGCGCAGGGACTCAACAATCGGTCGCTGCTCAAACATAGTGGCATACAGTGCCGAGGCCAATGGCATATAGATACCCAATGCATCGGCTCTCTCTTTTACTAGTTTAGTCGTATTTACGCCTTCGGCCACTTGCCCAACATCAATAATCGCCTGCTCGAGGCTCTTGCCCCCTCCCAGCGCCAAACCAATACGAAAATTGCGGCTCAAGGGCGAGCTACAGGTGACATAGAGATCACCGACACCACTGAGGCCTAAGAAGGTCAATGGGTTTGCTCCAAGCTGGCAGGCAAAGCGACTCATCTCAGCGAGGCTGCGGGTCAATACAACACTCTTGGTGTTTTGCCCGACCTTCATGGCCTCGGCAATTCCCGAGACAATGGCATAGATGTTTTTCAACGCACCAGCCAGTTCAACGCCGTAGCGATCGTGGTTGGCGTAAATTCTAAAATACTTTGAAGCCAATATCTCTTGGGCACGACTACAGACTTCACCGTGCTCACTGGCAATCACCGTGGCGGTGATTTCATAGTTGGCAATTTCTTTGGCTAGGTTGGGGCCACTGAGTACACCGACCTTAGAGCCTGGCAATTCCTGCTCGAGGATCTGGCTGGGCAGAGCAAAGCTCTCAGCCTCTATACCTTTGGCGGTGCTGATTAACAGCGCTTCTGGGTCAATCGAGGATTTGGCGAGCTTGGCAACCAGACGCAGTGCACTGCTGGGCACGGCAAAAAACACCGTATCAGCACCCTCTAGAGCCTGTTGCAGATCCGAGGTAAAGGCGAGCCTTGAGTCAAATTGATAGCCGGGAAGATAGGCGGCGTTTTCACCCGCGTCGGTAATCGCTTGCAACTGCTTGTCGCTGCGCATCCACAGAGTGCTTGCAAAACCATTGACCGCGAGCATATTGGCGATCACGGTGCCAAAGCTGCCGGCGCCCAATACGGCAATTTTATAATTATTATTGGCTGTCAAAGAAACCCTACTCCAGATGGCTAAACGCTGATGACTAAAAAGTGAGTACTAAAAACTGCTGTGGGCAGCATTATAGGGGGATGTGCGGCAGAGTGTAAGCCGCCATTAAAAAAGCACCCTCCATGAAAGATCACAGAGAGTGCTTTTGATCCTGCCGACACAACTTTTAGGCGTCAAACATCAGGCTATTAAGCTGCTGTACAAACTGCGCGGGATTCTCCAATGGTCGACCAGCAGACAGAGCCGCCTGATCAAATAGGACACTGGCCAAGAGCTTGGCTTTGTCGTCATGGGTTTCACCATCGAGCTTGCTAACCAAGGGATGCTCAGCGTTGATCTCAAGAATCGGCTTCACCTCCGGTACAGGTTGCCCCGCCGCTGCCATAATCTTACGCATCTGCTCGCCCATATCATCGGCACCCACTACCAGACAGGCTGGAGAGCTGGTCAGTCGCGTGGTGGCGCGAACTTCTTCAACCTTGCCGTCAAGCAACGTATTAATGCGCTTTAATAGAGCACCCTGATCGCTGTCGTCGTCTTTCTTGTCAGCATCTTCAGCCTTAGGTTCTTCGCCGGTTATTTTGCTCAGATCCAACTCACCGCGAGCGATATCCTGGAAGGACTTGCCGTCGAACTCGTTGAGGTAACCCATCATCCACTCATCGATGCGATCGGACATCAGGATCACTTCAACACCGTGCTTGCGGAAGATTTCCAAGTAGGGGCTGTTGTTGATCACCGAGTGGCTGTCGCCGGTAAGGAAGTAGATCTTGTCCTGCCCTTCTTTCATGCGGCTAACATAATCTGTCAGACTCACATCAGTTGCAGCAGAGTCACTGGTGGAGCTGGCAAAGCGAAATAGCTTGGCAATTTTTTCGCGATTGTTGTGATCTTCGCTGGGGCCTTCTTTTAATACAGGACCGAACTGAGTCCAGAATTTGGCATACTTTTCTGGCTCGTTGGTGGCCATTTTGCCGAGCATATCCAGCACACGTTTGGTCAGCGCGGCACGGATGCTGTCAACCAACGGTGTCTTCTGGAGAATTTCCCGGGAGACGTTTAGCGGCAGATCGGCACTGTCGAGCACGCCCTTCACAAAGCGCAGGTACATGGGCATAAACTGCTCGGCGTCATCCATAATAAAGGTGCGCTTGATATACAGCTTAATACCGCGAGAAGCTTCACGCTGATACAGATCCATTGGTGCCATGCCGGGAATATAGAGCAGACTGGTGTAATCCTGTTTGCCTTCAACGCGATTGTGGCTCCAAGCCAATGGCTCGGCAAAGTCATGGGACACTAAACGATAGAATTCTTTGTACTCATCGTCGCTGACATCCTGACGTGAGCGCGTCCACAGAGCCTGGGCATCGTTTACTGCCTGCCACTCAGGGGCTTTGTCCACATCCGCTACTACTGCATCATCTTCAGTGGGAGCCGCGGGCATTTCCTGCTTGATCATCTCGACTGGAATAGCGATATGATCTGAGTACTTCTTAACAATGCTGCGCAGGCGCCAGTCACTGGCAAATTCATGTTCGTCGCTCTTAACATGCAAGGTGATTGAGGTGCCGCGCTCGGCCCGTTCAATATTTTCGATCTGGTAGTCGGCTTCGCCTTCACAGCTCCAGCGAAACGCTTCATCGGCAGCGGCACCAGCGCGACGGGTTTCGACCACAACGCGCTCGGCAACGATGAAGGAAGAGTAGAAACCGACACCGAACTGGCCGATCAACTGGCTATCTTTCTTTTGATCGCCAGAGAGGTTCTTGATAAATTCGGAGGTGCCGGAACGGGCAATAGTGCCGAGATTGGAGATCACTTCATCACGGGACATACCAATACCATTATCGGAGATGGTGATGGTTTTGGCGTCTTCATCAACAGCAATGCGAATGCGCAGATCGCCGTCATCTTCATAGAGAGCAGAATTTTCCAGGGCCTCAACGCGCAACTTATCAGTTGCATCGGAGGCATTGGAAATCAACTCGCGGAGAAATATCTCCTTGTTGGAGTAAAGCGAGTGAATCATAAGATGAAGAAGCTGCTTGGCTTCAGTTTGAAAACCCAGTGTTTCGGCTTTGTCTTTGGCTTTAGCTTTAGCGGTCATATGCTGATGATCTCCTGATCTGATATTGATGACATGAGCTGTTCCTATATGAACGGCTTTCTTGATCTATCAGATGGGGGCGGAGAAAGAGATTTCAAGCACTCAGATTAGAAAGTGACAGCGGGCCGTGGCTATGGGGGTTTGCTCATCATCCTGCCAGGCGGCGGCCGAGACATTGACCAGTTTTTTGCCCTGACGCATGACCTTGCAGCTGGCGTAGATAGTCTTGTAGCGACCGGGGCGCAGGTAGTCCAGGGAGAAGTCGACGACTTTGGGCATATCCGTGACATTGAGACTGTAGATAATTTCTATGGCCGCGGCCAATTCTAAGAAACCACCAATCACGCCGCCGTGAATGGCTGGCAGTGAGGGGTTACCTATATTGGATGCACGCTTATCTAACCAATAGAGCAGACGCTGATCATCCACTTTGGCTTGAGCGCCAATAAAAGCGGCATAGGGGATCATATCGAGCAGCGATTGCGGGTCACGCTCTTGGCGCGCTGCACCGACACGTTCTTGCCAATCGAGCAGTAACTCGTCTGTGTTTTGCTTATCCATCACTTCTGCTCACTATCGTTGACTGAGGTCTGGCGCCAAGGCATTAAACGACGCAGTTTTTTCCAAGCTATGCTGCGGAACTGAATGCTCTTGGAATCAACTTTCATAAAATTGGCCACACAGTGAGCGATGGGGTTTTCTTTATCATCCTGCCAGGCAACACCGCGACAAAAAATCACATTGGATGACTGGCGGTAGACTTTGGCCTCAACATAAATTGGCTTGCGGGGCTGTGCTGGACGCATATAGTCGAGCCGCAGATCCATGGTTGGAGTGACTGAGGGCTTCTTTTGGATGGTCATGGCCGAGCAGCCGCAGGCGGTGTCGAGCAGACTAACGATGGTGCCGCCATGAACCACGCCGGTGATTGGATTGCCGACTAGATCTTCGCGATAGGGGAAGGTCAGATGGGTCTCGCCGCGCTCGAGTTTGTCGAGGGTAAAACCCAGAGCGGCGCCATGGCCGTTGCGCTCTAGTGCGTATTTGAGGACTGGACGAACCAGCGCCATTGTCATATCAAAGGCCATGTTTTTATTGTTCTACGCTAAGTTGAATTTGAAGGGCAAGGATCGAAGCTGAGAGTTTAACAGTTATTGTTTTGTAACTATGCGGTTTTTTTATTAAGGAATGAATATGTAAGGCCTCATCAATGGAGCTCGTTGCTGAATGCTGGAGACCCTGTCACATTCACCGCACTGCTCGCCCCAATGACCGCTTTAGCTTTGCACTACCAACGCTGTTAACGCACTCTTCAGGCCAAGCCTGTCGCCTCTAAACAATATAAGTCAGAGAAAACCTCTATGTTCTTCAATACCCCGTTATATCCTCTAATCGGTATGCTCTGCACTGCTCGAAAGTTCAGCCTGATTGTCTTGTGCAGTACACTTATGGCCTGTGGTGGTGGCTCATCAACCGCGTCAGATCCAATTACTGGAGATAATGAAGTAGAGACACCGGTCATTGATGAGCCTGTTATTGAAGAGCCTGTCATTGAAGAGCCCGTTGTTGAAGAGCCTGTTGTTGAAGAGCCTGTCATTGAAGAGCCTGTTATTGAAGAGCCCGCTGTTGAAGAACCTCAAGTCGAAGAGCCCGTAGCAGAGCAGCCCGACCCCCTTTCAGCCCAATCTGACACTGCTCGTGCAGGCAAAATAACCGGCGTTAATATTTGGCAGCTACCTAATTCACCAGACGGTGATCGTCCCGATCAGTGCTGGCTAGCGGTGGGTTCTGATCCCAGCGGTGAAATCTATATCTCCGGCCATGACCACCAGACCAACTCCATGCTCTACCGTATGTATCAATCGGATAATACAGTGCGCTGGATTGGCGATGCGCGCACCGCCTCTGAAGCGGCGAATAATTGGCAAAATGGCGAAACCGCAGAGAAATTTCACACCCGTCCTATCCACCATGATGGTCAAGTCTATGTGGCGACACTGGACAATTCCAATATGAACGATGGCTTCCGAAATACCAGAGGCTTTCATTGGTACAGCTACAAAATCGGCCAAAATAGATTCTATGACCTGAGCGCCACAGAGACCAACGGTGTCGGCGCAGAGACATTACAGCTTGCCACGATTCAAATAGACCCAATCAACAACCTGCTCTACGGCATGTCGATCCCAGAAAACAAACTGGTGCGTTATGACATAGCTGCAGGCACCACCACTGTGCTGGGCAATCCCGATGCCTGGACCGGCTACTTCTATACCAACCGCTTTATGTGGGTCGACTCTCGCGGACGTGTCTATATCACCGGCGGCTCGTCGAGAGGCCAGTGGAATCAGGGTGAGTCTCCCGCAGTGTTTAATCATGTTTGGTACTACGACCCAGCTACTGGCTTTGGTGAACTGCCAGAGTTTGCGCTTCAGGGTCCCAATTCAATGGAAGTTGGCCAGTGGGATCGCGAGCATAAGAACCTCTATACCAGTGATGACCAGGGTAATATTTATCGTTTTAACGATGCCGCTGCCAGCTGGACATTTCTCGGCCGACCGGACTTTTCCGAGTCACTAAAAACCTGGATTTTCCAGCTCTCTGCCGACGAAGAAAAAATCTATATCGGCCTCAGTGACGGCTCGCGCCCCAATGCGATCTATGAATATGATATTGCCTCTGGCAATTCCTATGAATTACTTGAGATGACTGACCTCGACGACGCCGCTGCGGCAGAAAACTTTATTACTGGCTATGATTCTTGGGACAGCAAAGGCAGTTTTTATATCGCCAGTTTTAGCATGTATGACAATGACAATGTCTATATGCTCGGCATTAATCCGGTAGAAATTAAGCTGGTAAAAGGCCTGCTCCCTGAGCGCGTAGAAGTCACAGCGACAATGGAAAATGGCGGCAATATTCAAATATCACGCAGTGGTTCAACCACGGCTTCGCTAGATATTTTATATGAGATCAGAGGCTCTGATAGTGCCGGAGAATGGGTGGCCTCAGCCTATGGGGAACTGACTGTTGCAGCACAGCAGAGCGGTTTCAGTGTTGATCCTGTAAGTCTAAGTTTGCCCACGGGAAGCTCGGCAATAACATACCAATTCTTGGTTGTGCCGGACGGCAATGATTATCTGGTGGGTAACGATACTACCGTGGCGTTTATACAGTAGCGAGCGAAGTGGTTATTGAGATCCTTCCACTGCGGCCGGGATGACAAGGTGCAGCGGCCGGGATGACAAACCAGCCTGTCATCCTGAGCGAAGTCGAAGGATCTCCCGCCGACTGCCTCAGACCCTACAGATTATCCATCATCTTGGCGATAGCAATATTACGCTGATCATCCACCAACTTAATCATCGGCCGCTCCGACATCATCAGCATCCACTCACGCAGACCCTCCACCTCAGACAGCATGTCCCAGCCCCAGACTTTCTTGGCAATAATTCGTGCATTCATGACAATGTAATAGGCATAAAAATCCACCATAGTGACCTGGCTGCCCATCATATAAGGTGAAAAGCTGGCGAGACGATCAACCGCTGCCAAGCCCTTTACCATCACCGGCTTGATCTGATCCGCAACCGCCTGATTCAGCTCAGCACCGAAAAATACATGACCCACAAGCCGCGCAGATTCATTGCCCACATAGAGCTCAATGACCTTAAGCAACTCAGACATCTTGGCACTGGCAAAGGGATCAGACGGTGTCATCGGTTGGTCCGGCACACAGTTCTCGAGAAAACCTAAAATCGCACTGGTCTCGCTGAGATAACCCTCGTCCACTTCAATAAAGGGCATCTTGCCCATCGGGCTCAGTTCAATATACGGCTCGCTGTAAGTGGGTGCTATTGCAACCTCCTCAAATTGAAAACCCTTCTCCAACATAAAGGCTTTGACCGCAGCGTAATAATTACTGATTTCGAGACCGTAAAGTTTGATCATTTCTAGAGTACCTGTGCAGTTAAATAATTTATCGGCTCATTTCAAGCCCTGTAATCTTTAGCCTGTAATGTTAAGCCTGTAATGTTTAGCCTGTTATTAATAACGCTTCATAATCGGCGACAATCGGCCCAAATACAGCAGGGTCTGCCGCGGCCTTCTTTCGGTAGTGAGCCAGAGTCTTTTGCCAATATTGCTGATGATCTAGATTCAGCCGATCCCACATATTTCCGCCTGTGGCAACAATCGGTTGCGTCGAATTTTGTGATACATGAATAGCCTCATAGAAGCGATTATTCTCGAGAATAATCTGCTCCTTCTTTAGCCCAAAACCATGTTCAATGAGGGCTTTGCGCACCGCATAATTACCGTGCACCGAGCAGAGTAGCAAATCAAAAGGCAAGCCTGGCATAGCCGCGCAGAGACTCTCAACAAACTGAATCGTCTTGTTGCCACCAACCCCGGCGATGATAAACAGCTGTGACTCAACCTCAGGCACCTCAAGCTCTTTTACATCTTGGCAAATCACCTGCCAGTTAAGCTCATCCCCTGGGAAGCGCTCCTCTAAATCCTTCTTCAACAAAGCCATTTGCGGACTCAAAATATCCACAAAAACAACCTTCTCCGCCAGCTTGCGCTGTAACAAAGACATCCCCAGCAAACCATGATCACAGCAGCAATCCCAAATAATCGAATACGGCTGCTCAAGCATAGTATCTAACTGCCTGAGACGACGCCCGAGCTTCACTGCTGTTTGATTGTTCATGGAGATTACCGGAGTAAATTTCCGAGAAGGTTACCGGATAAACAGCCTATAAAGAACGTTTTTAAACCACAACCGCCATAACAATCCAGAGAATAGTGGTTATAAGCCATTCATCTGTAATTAAACTACAGATTAACGTATAATTTTGCCCTTAAATTCAGTGCCGCCCGTGGCGCTAGAAACCATCCAAGATCAAAGGAGAAGCACCCCGTGCTAGAAGCCTACCGCGCACATGTCGCAGAACGAGCATTAGAAAATATTCCCGCCAAACCACTGGATCCAGAATGGACTGCGGGGTTAGTAGAGCTATTAAAGAACCCACCAGCCGGCGAAGAAGAATTTCTGCTCGACCTAATTGCCAACCGCGTACCTCCTGGAGTAGATGAAGCTGCCTACGTAAAAGCGAGCTTTTTAAGCGCGCTGGTTAATGGCGAAGCCTCCTCACCGATTATTGATCGCAGCGCCGCGGTAACCTTGCTCGGCAATATGCACGGCGGCTACAACGTCGCTACACTGGTTGCCCTGCTTGACGATGCAGAGTTAGCCGGCCAAGCTGCTGAAGAATTAAAAAGCACCCTTCTGGTCTTTGACGCCTTCCACGATGTCGCCGAAAACGCCGATGGCGGCAACCTGCACGCCAAAGCGGTTATGCAGTCTTGGGCCGATGCGGAATGGTTTACTTCCAATGATACAGTCCCCGAAAGCATCACAGTAGCCGTGTTTAAAGCCACTGGCGAAATCAATACAGATGACCTCAGCCCGGCACAGGATGCTTGGTCGCGTCCGGATATTCCATTACACGCCCGCGCTATGTTCAAAATGACCCGCGATGGCATGCACCCAGAAGAGCATGGTGTGACCGGTCCCATGACCCAGATCGACGAGTTAAAAGCCCGCGGACTGCCAGTTGCCTTTATTGGCGACGTGGTTGGAACAGGCTCATCTCGTAAGTCAGCTACAAACTCAGTATTGTGGTTCTTCGGTGAAGATATGCCCGGCGTTCCCAACAAGCGCTCCGGCGGCATCTGCTTCGGCAGCAAAGTCGCTCCGATCTTCTTTAACACTATGGAAGATGCTGGCGCACTGGTCTTTGAAGCCCCAGTCGACAATATCGCCAATGGCGACGTGATCACTATCTATCCTTACGAGGGAAAAATCCTCAACGAAGCGGGCGAAGTGGTTTCCGAGTTTGAACACAAATCAGAAGTGATTCTCGACGAAGTGCAAGCCGATGGTCGTATCAACCTGATTATTGGTCGTGGTCTCACTCAGCGTGCTCGCGAGCACATGGGCCTGCCGCCGTCAGATGTATTCCGTCACCCCACTGCCCCTATAGTTTCTGACGCTGGCTTTACACTGGCTCAGAAAATGGTCGGCAAAGCTTGCGGCACCGACGGTATCCGTCCCGGCACCTACTGCGAGCCGAAGATGACCACTGTTGGCTCACAGGATACCACTGGCCCGATGACTCGCGACGAACTGAAAGATCTAGCTTGCCTAGGTTTCTCAACCGATCTGGTCATGCAGTCTTTCTGTCACACCGCCGCTTACCCCAAGCCAGTTGATATCTCCACCCAGCACAGCCTGCCCGACTTTATTATGAACCGTGGCGGTGTTTCCCTGCGTCCCGGTGACGGCATTATTCATAGCTGGCTGAACCGTATGTTGCTGCCCGATACCGTAGGTACTGGTGGTGATTCACACACAAGATTCCCCATGGGCATTTCATTCCCAGGTGGTTCTGGTCTAGTCGCTTTCGCCGCAGCCACAGGCGTTATGCCATTGGATATGCCTGAGTCTGTGCTAGTTCGCTTTAAAGGCAAAATGCAGCCCGGTATTACACTGCGCGATCTAGTGCATGCGATTCCCTACTACGGCATTAAAGAAGGCTTGCTAACCGTAGAGAAGAAAGGCAAAAAGAACTTCTTCAGTGGCCGTATTCTGGAAATCGAAGGCGAAGGTATTGAAAGCCTCACCGTTGAGCAAGCATTTGAATTATCCGATGCCTCAGCCGAGCGTTCAGCTGCCGGTTGTACCATTAAGTTAAGCGAAGATTCCGTTGCCGAGTACCTGCGTTCCAACGCCACTCTGCTGCGCTGGATGATTGCTGAAGGCTATGGCGATGTGCGCACCCTAGAACGTCGTGTGCGCAAGATGGAAGAGTGGTTGGCCGAACCAACATTAATGGAAGCCGATGCTGACGCAGAATACGCCGCTATAATTGAGATTGATCTGGCCGATATCAAAGAGCCCATCGTCTGCTGTCCAAATGATCCGGATGACGCCAAGCTCTTATCAGATGTTGCCGGCGACAAGGTCGACGAAATCTTTATTGGATCGTGCATGACCAATATTGGTCACTTCCGCGCCGCGGGCAAGCTCCTCGACGAAGCCGGTTCAGTAGATTCCAGATTCTGGATCTGCCCGCCGACCCGTATGGATGCTCACACGCTGATGGAAGAAGGCTACTACAACATCTACGGTAAGGTTGGTGCCCGCACTGAGATGCCAGGCTGTTCACTGTGCATGGGTAACCAGGCGCGTGTATTAGCCGGTGCTACTGTACTCTCGACGTCGACTCGCAACTTCCCCAACCGTCTGGGCGATGGCGCCAATGTTTACCTCACCTCAGCCGAGCTTGCATCGGTCGGTGGTATCTTGGGTCGACTGCCGACAGTAGCCGAGTATATGGAATACGCCAGCAAGATTGATTCAATGTCTGCGGAGGTTTATAGCTATATGAACTTCGATCAGATCGAGTCGTTCCAGAAGTCCGCTGAGGAAGGCAAGTTGATTGCTGCGCAGCAGATTGTTGAGGTGGCGGTAGACTAGGCTGCGACTGTCGCAACAGATCTACTGTAATTTCGACCGCTGTAAATTATTACCCTCCCCTGCGTACCATCATCTCGGTCGCAGCGGAGGGATATCAGCGATTTTTCGGCTTCGCTTATGAGATCTATAAAGTTTAGTGTTGGAAAGCTTAGGATTGGAAAGCTCAGTACTGGATTCCCTGAGTCATACCTCCATCGACAATTAAATTAGTACCCGTGGTAAATCCCGATCGGGAACTGGCCAAGAAAACGACAGAGTTAGCCACATCTTCGGGAGTCCCCATTCGGCCTATGGGAATCTTTGCTAAGGTTTGTTGATAAAGCTCTGATCTATCACGTTTAGCGATTTCCCAAAAGCCATCTTGATGACAGATTGGCCCAGGCGATACACAGTTAACTCTTATGCCTTCCGGCGCCACTTGCTGACCAAGATGCTTAGCGTAGTTAATGATGGATGCTTTCATTGTATTGTAGGCGCATGGGGCAAAGAAATTTTCTATGGCTGCAATAGAGCTGATTACAACAATTGCGCCCGCGTCCGATTGTTTTAAATAAGGG
>CAJQKW010000088.1 GCA_905478975.1 uncultured Pseudomonadales bacterium
GCTCAGGCTGTTCATCAATGCTAGTGACCTTTCTGATCAAGTCTTGCACTTATGGCCTTTATAAAGCGCTCGCCAATCTTAGTATCTTCGGCATTATCAATCTCACGAATACAGGTAGGGCTAGTGACATTAATTTCCGTGAGATAGTCGCCAATCACATCGAGGCCGACAAAAATCAGTCCGCGCTCTTTTAGTGTTGGGGCAATCTGCTGTGCAATCCACAGATCCCGCTCACTGAGTGGCTGCACAACACCGCGACCACCGGCGGCAAGGTTGCCGCGAAAATCACTGCCTGTTGGAATGCGCGCCAGACAGAAGGGAATTATCTCGCCATCGACCACCAGAATACGCTTATCGCCCTGGGAGATTTGCGGCATAAACTTCTGCGCCATAATCGTCTCGGTACCGTATTGGGTCACGGTCTCGAGAATCACATTGAGGTTTTGATCGCCCTCTTTGACGCGGAAAATCGAAGTGCCTCCCATGCCATCAAGTGGCTTGTAGACCACATCCTGATGCTCGGCCAAAAAGCCCTTCAGTCGTTCCTGATCACGGCTGACTAATAGCGGCGGCACGCACTGAGGAAACTCTGTGGCAAACACCTTTTCATTGCAGTCACGCAGACTCTGGGGCTTGTTAACCACCAGCGAGCCACGCCGTTCCGCAGCCTCAAGAATATAGGTGGAATAGATAAACTCACTATCGAAGGGCGGGTCTTTACGCATGATCAAGACATTCATCTCTTCCAGGGCAGCGTCTCGGCTGTCCCCCAGTTCAAACCACTTGTCCGGGTCATTAAAGACCTTTAGGGGGCGCAGCTGGGCCTTGGGCCCGCTGTTATCTATATACAGATCACGCTGCTCCATATAGAAGAGATCAAATCCCTGAGCCTGAGCTGCCAGCAAGATCGCCAAGGTTGAATCCTTGGTAAATGAAATGGATTGGATGGGGTCCATAATGACGCCGAGCGATGTGCCCATAAAATGACAGCCTTAGGTTGATATTTGCGCTATAACTAAGTGTGGCAACGGAGATGGCCGATGCCCTGAAAAATTCTGTGACCTGTAAATCAATTCTTTTATAAAGTTTAGAGGCTTGTAGATTATATATTACAAGTGTGTTTAAAATTCCATAAGTTAAGTGACATTGGCAGTACTTAATGCGTTAAGTGGTTTTAAAGTGGTGATAATATGGATGTTCAGGGCCTGAAAGTCCTTGTCATAGATGACAGTAATACAATAAGACGTACCGCAGAAACGCTGTTGGCAAAAGCTGGCTGTGATGTTTCTACAGCGTCAGACGGTTTCGACTCCCTGTCGAAAATTGTCGATATCAGGCCTGATCTCATTTTCATTGACATCATGATGCCGCGTCTCGATGGCTATCAAACCTGTGCACTGATCAAAAACAACCCCGACTACAAATCTACCCCAGTCATTATGCTGTCGAGCAAGGATGGTCTTTTCGACAAAGCTAAAGGCCGTATTGTCGGTGCCGATGACTACCTGACCAAGCCCTTTGGTCGGGCCGAACTACTTGATGTACTAGAAAAACATACCCAAAACTAACTAAAGGATTTAGAGGTTTTAGCAAATGGCAAAAGTATTGATTGTGGATGACTCCCCTACAGAAACCTACAAGTTGGCCAATATTCTAGAGCGCAATGGCTTTTCTGTGCTCTCTGCTGACTCTGGAGAGCAGGGTCTCAACTTGGCTAGGGACGAGCAGCCCGATGTGGTTTTGATGGATATTGTTATGCCAGGACTAAATGGCTTTCAAGCAACTCGGCAGCTTAGCCGAAGCAAAGAAACTCAACATATCCCGGTCATTATTGTCACCGCCAAAAATCAGCAGGCGGATCAGGTCTGGGGAGAGCGCCAAGGGGCCAAAGCCTATCTGGTCAAGCCCATCGACGAGAAGCAGTTGGTCTCGGCCATTACTACCGTCCTAAATTAGGAAGACGGGCAGTGTCTAAAGTAAAAAAACTTTTTTCAGTCATTAGCAACGTGGCGGGCCGTTTCAGTAAAACGGTCTATGGCTTGCCCGCGCAAAAGGAGATAGTCGAGTCACGTAAGCTCATCGCCTTCAGTGTGCTGGGCTATGACTACCTAATTCCGTTGAATGAAGTAAACGAAATACTTGAACTGCCCGAGTCGACAAAATTACCCCGAGTCAAACCTTGGGTGACGGGTCTGGCTAATGTTCGAGGACGCCTGTTACCGATTGTTGATCTGGCAGCTTTTCTCGGCGGCAGCCTAAGTAGCGCTGTACGTGATCGGCGTGTATTGGTGCTAGATATTAATAATGTCTACGTCGGCGTCATTGTCGACAATGTTCAGAGTATTAAATCTCTGCCTGTAGATCTGCATCAAACAGTATCCAGTCAGTGTCCAATGGCCCCTTTCACCGACGGAATATTCGTCGATGAACAGCAGTCACTCGCACTTTTTAGCGCACGCAAGCTGATTGAAAATGATCAGTTTATGACTGTCGCTATTTAGGTTTTAGATTTTAAGCGTTATTGAACGCTATAACCCGAAGAAATAACTGCAACACAGAATAAATATGGAGCATCGTATGAGTACAACTACTGGCAAAGGATCGTTTTTTCGCAGCCTCATTATCGCGCTGGGAATCATCTGCATCGGCGCCGCGGCCTACAGCATTGTCGAGGTCAATAGGCAGACCAAAAACGACCAAATGAACAACCAGAGTATCGCTAATCTGCGTATCAAAGCGCTGCGTATTACTAAGCTCGCGGATGATGCGAGTGCGGCGAGAGAGCAGGCCTTTACTTCCCTTACTAGCTTGAACGTAGAGATGGATCGCGGCTGGAAAACCTTACAGCAGCGGCTCAATAGTCAGGGGGAAATTTCACCTACGCAAATAAAATTTGTTGCCGACAGTTGGAATAAAGTTCAAGGGGAATTGAAGCAGCTCGCCGACAGCCGTGAAACGGTTATTTTCGTATCCACCGTTGCCAGCAAGCTCAATGCAACCTTACCTCAGGTTCAGGATAACGCGGGCCAGGTTGTCGACGCTCTAATTGCCCAGTCAGCAACTGCCGGCCAGATTGCAATTGCTCAGGAACAGCTTTGGCTGATTGAGCGCATCGGTCGCAATATCGACAAGATGATTCTTGCCAGTGGTGACGCCAATGTTGCTGCGGACCAGTTTAAAAGTGACTCCAATGTCTTTCGCGACACATTGGACTCAATGAAAAACGGTAATTTTATTCTCGGCATAACCAAAGTGACCAATAAAGAGGCGCTGGCTAGTATTGAACAGATTCAGGCATCCTTTGATGTGGTGGCCAACGATATTGATCGCATTTATAGTTCAGCCAATGATCTCTCTAGTGCACGCCAGTCTGCCGAAAATTTGCTTGCAGATGTACCGGTGTTACTGACCCAGCTCGACAATTTGGATAACACGGTAGCCGATCTTGGAGATTCCGAAAAACGTCTATTCAACGACATCACCAGTCTGTCCTCCATCGCTGGCTTCTTTGCTGCTCTGGTCATATTGGGCTTTATCAATTTCAGAGCCACAGGCCGAAACCTTATTGAAGCGGAGCAGGTAAAAGACCAAAACCAACAGGCCATCTTGCAATTGCTGGATGATATCTCAGATCTAGCCGACGGTGACTTAACCGCAGAGGCCACAGTAACGGCAGACTTCACCGGCACCATTGCCGACTCGATTAACTTCGCCATCGGCGAGCTGCGAAGCCTGGTGGAAAACGTTGCCAGCTCCTCGGCAAAGGTAGCGGGTTCTGCCGATGCAACCCGTGCCACCTCCTTACAGCTGGCAGAGAGTGCCGAGCATCAGGCGCAGGAAATTGCTGGCGTCTCGGCGGCGATTAACGAAATGGCCATCACCATTGATCAGGTTTCCTCTAACTCTGCTGAGTCAGCGGCGGTAGCAGAGCGCTCGGTATCGATCGCCAAAAATGGCACCCAGGTTGTACGCAACACGATTGAGGGTATGGATACTATTCGCGAGCAGATTCAGGATACCTCGAAGCGTATTAAACGTCTGGGTGAAAGCTCTCAGGAAATTGGTGACATCGTATCGCTGATTAATGAAATCGCCGAGCAGACTAATATTCTCGCACTAAACGCCGCGATCCAGGCCGCCATGGCCGGTGAGGCCGGTCGAGGCTTTGCCGTGGTAGCAGATGAGGTTCAACGTCTTGCTGAGCGCTCAGCTACAGCCACCAAGCAAATTGCTGGCTTGGTTAAAACCATTCAGAGTGATACCAACGAAGCAGTGAGCTCAATGGAGCAGACCACCGCGGAAGTGGTCAAGGGTGCCGAGCTGGCTCACAGTGCCGGTATCGCCCTGGAAGAAATTGAAAATGTATCCACCAACCTGGCAGAGTTAATTCAGGATATTTCCGAGGCGGCAAAACACCAGGCTACGACCTCAGCGCATATTTCCAACACCATGAACGTGATTCAGGAAATTACCTCGCAAACCCTAGCGGGTACCAATGATACAGCAACCTCAATCGGTGAATTGGCCGAAATGGCGGTGGAAATGAAGCACTCCGTAAGTGGCTTTATTCTTCCCGATTCAGATAAAAATCAAGGTTTGAGCCAATCTCCAGAACCTAGCTCCGACTTTGATGAAGCCATTGAGAAAGACTTAGATGACGATCAGTTGGGAGCCATGTTTGCTGTTGCAACCGATTCAGTACCTGAGCAAAAAGAGACTGTTGATGAAGAGCTGTTTGCAGAGGATGTGGAAGGGCTAAACCTCGACTTCGTTGCTAGCGCTGATCTTGAACAGGAGTTTAACGAAGACCTCGAAGTTGATGCTGAAGACCCAGAAGAGCTTTTGCACCTGGAAGAATTTGAGGCGGAAATCGAAGCCATGTTGAGTGATGCGGGCGACAAAAAGACATAGATCAGCAGTCGACTAAAAAGGGCTTATAAGTGGCCGTTAAAGTACAGCAGGCAATTCTTCAGAACAGTGAAATGGGCTATTTCGATATTTGGAAAGCGGCCATTGAAGAGCGCACTGGCGTACAAATCACCGCAGACCGCGAGCGCGCTCTGGCGATTTTGCTCAATCGAAGAATGGCGGAATTAGACCTTCTCGATGCCGGCGAATACTTAACCGAAACCCTGGATGTCACCCGCGGTGCCCAAGAGTGGAGTGGACTGGTGGACAGTCTGCTGGTTAAAGAGACCAGTTTTTTTCGCCATCGCCCCTCCTTTGACTTTGTGGCCCAGTGGGTGAAAGAGACCGTTACCGACGAGCAGTTTGTCGGGCCACTCTGGGTCTGGAGTCTGGGCTGTTCAACTGGCGAGGAAGCCTATTCACTGGCAATAACTGTTGAGCGGGCCATGCGCGAGGCGGGTCGCGAACCGCGTTTTGGTATTGTCGGCACGGATATCAGTCGCGAAGCCATATTTCAGGCTCGCCGCGGCATCTATCGTACAAGCAAAATGAGCGCCGTGGATGAGTCCACATATGCACATTATTTTGACCAGGTGGGCAAACAGCTGTGGCGAGTTAAAGCAGATTTAAGGCGCCGCGTCTGTTTTCTGACGAGCAACATCCTCACCGATAAATCGCCTTTAATTAGGCGCAAGATGCACCTGATTTATTGTCAGAACATGTTGATTTATTTTCGCCGCTGGAAGCGTCGGGAACTAGTCAACCAATTGATCGAACATCTGGATAACCGCAGTTGCCTGATGTTGGGTTTAGGCGAATTGAGTAATTGGACCCCAGAGGGATTTGCGCGCGTTGCGCCGCGAGCGGTTCAGGCATACACCCAGATTGAGACCGTTGAACAGGGAGAGGCTCTATGAGCGACGCTCAAATAAAAAGAATTAAAACCTTCACCGGGCTTGAATGGTTGGTGGGAGAAATCGAAAACAGTCTGGACGCTGCCTTTACTGAGTTAGAGGCGTTCACCCAAAATAATGACGATGAAACCAAAATACGTTTTTGTCTTGGCCACCTGCACCAAATAGCCGGTCCGTTTAAAATTCTTGAATATGAAGGCTGTATCTTTCTGGTAGAAGAAATGGAGGCTTTGGCTCAAGCAATTATTGATAAAAAAGTGTCCAACATAAATGAGGCCTGTGAGATTCTGGTTCAGGCCATTGTTAAATTGCCAATCTACCTTCGCCAGATATTATCGAATCGCGAAGATCGTCCCGAGACTCTGATTTTATTATTAAATGATTTGCGCGCAGCTCAAGGCCAGTCTTTAGTCTCAGAAGGGGTTTTGTTTTCCCCGGATTTAGAGGCCTTCAAAAAGACCGCCGAGACTCAGGTATCTACTGATCCCAGCAAGCCAACCAGCGACATGATCAAGCGTCTTCGTCAGGTCTATCAGCTATCCCTTATCAAAGTCATAAAAGACCAAGACAAGGTCACCAACTACTCCAATCTTGAAAAAGTTTTGCAGCGCATGGCAGAGCTTTCCAAAGGTAGCTGGCGAGCCAGCCTTTGGTTGGTGGCAGGGCAAACAATCAGCCTGGTGGCATCGGGGGAGATAAAATTTGGCCTGGCATTAAAGAAACTTTTCCGCACCCTGGACATCCAGTTAAAGCGCCAGGCTGTAGAAGTTTCTCTCGGCGAGTGCGGTGCTCCCGATAGCGGCTTGTTTAAAAACCTACTCTATTATCTGACAACCATTCAGCCCGCGTCAGACGCTCTAAACAGTATCTGGAAAGACTATAACCTCGCTAAAGCCTTCCCTGCGGGAACCATTAATCCTGATCATGGGCGTCTAGTGCCCCAGTACGATTCCTTGGTTGTGCGCTCGTTAGTTGTGGCTATTCAAGGTGAGCTGGCCACCGTACGCTCGGCCCTGGAACGGTTTTCTATTGAAGGCGGACTCTCTGCTGACGAGGTTCGAGAGTCGCTGCCGGTTCTCGCCAATATGGCTGACACCCTGGCTCTGGTAGGCCAGGGAAAACTCCGCGATGCCACCAGTAAAGTGGATAAACAATTAAACAAAATATTCTCTGACCAGAGCTCGGGTGTCGAGGACCAGGACATTGCCGATACGGTTCAAAACCTTGCTGAAATAGAATTGGCGCTGAACACCTGGGCCGCTAGCCCGGATAAGTTCTCCGGAACCGTAGACTTAGATAGCCAGCAGAATCAATTTGAATTCGACAGTGCTAGTCAGGTTCTTTTGGCAGAGTCGCGCACTGATATTGAACGAATCAAGGAAGCCGTAGTTGCCTTTATAAACTCCCAGTGGGATTTAAAATTGCTCGCCCATGTGCCGGCAATGTTTAAGGAATTGCAGGGCGCGCTTTGCATTGTTGGATTGTCCCGGGCAGCGTCGGTTGTGGCGGGCTGTTCTGCCTATGTGGAAAATATTCTCGCAGAAGAGGGGCAAAAAGTTGAGTGGCATGCCCTAGATGCCTTTGCCGATGCGATCACCATTGTTGAATATTATCTCGAGCAAATGCCCTCCGATAACGATCGCAAGCAAGACGATGTTTTGATCGCAGCAGAGGAGAGTATCCAGTCGTTGCTACAGGAAGCCGAGACCGATCACTCGGACAGAGAACAGCCAATCGCCGAAGATAGCCAGTTGCACGCTGAACCGGCAGAAATTATCGAAGAGATAGCCTTCTTGCATGAGCTAGAGGAACTTCGGGAACCGATTCCCATCCTGCCAGAGGAACCCGTGCAGCAAAAAGTCGTCGAGGTTGATGAGTATGAAGTCGATGCAGAAATTATTGAAATCTTTGTCGAAGAAGCGGATGAAGTGCTCGAATGCTTGACCGGTTTATTGGCCA
>CAJQKW010000089.1 GCA_905478975.1 uncultured Pseudomonadales bacterium
CACTCCACGCGGGAATCCGCAGGCCAAGCGACAGGCACTACCGGCCTAGCGGGAAACTATTGCGCTGCTGCTGTGGTTTTTTGGCTGGCAGTTAGCAGTGTCCAGAGCTGGGCTTTCGGTGCCGATGGCCATCGCATTATTGTCCATATTGCAGAAAATCATCTAACCCCAAAGACCACCGCCACGCTGGCTCAGATTAGTGGCGGCAAAGCCCTACCGGAACTGGCACTCTGGCCAGATCAGATTCGCGGCGCGCAAAAATGGTCACATTCCAAGCCCTGGCACTATATCAATATCAAAGACCAAGAACGCTTTAGGGATCTGCGACGCAGCGCCAGAGGCGATGTGCTCAGTGCCCTAAATCAATCCTATGGACAACTCAAAGATCCCGGCACAGACAATCAACAACGGCGCGAAGCCCTAGGGTTTTTCCTGCACCTGGTTGGCGATATCCACCAGCCACTGCATGTGGGTCGCTACAGCGACCTCGGCGGCAACCGCATATCGATAAAGTGGCTGGGTAAAAATAAACGCCGCAACCTTCACTGGGTATGGGATACCGCCCTGATTAAGGATGAGAAATTAGATGTTGATCAGTACAGCGCTCTGATCGATGTGAGCACCGCGCAACAGCGACGCAACTGGCAGAGTGATAGCTTTTTAGACTGGGCCAAAGAGTCAAAAATATTGCGCGCACAGGTTTATGAGTTTGGCCAGCCAACACAAAAAGGGCCAATCACCATCGATCAAAACTATATAGATCGCACCAAGCCCCTGCTTAAAAAGCGCCTGCTGATGGCTGGCATTCGCCTCGCTGGCTGCTTAAATCGCATTTTCGACCCTAAGCATTCCAAGCAGGCAGGGGCAGATAAAAACACCTGTGAAACGAGGGAGAATCTGGAATAATTTTCACGCTACTGTAAACTCCACCAAAACCTCAAGTTCTCTCAGGCAACGGAACCGAAAAACATATGGCAACAGGTATCCTCTTTATTATCTCCGCCCCTTCCGGTGCCGGTAAAACCAGTTTGGTGGCTGAGCTGCTCAATAATGTCAGCAATATCAAAGCCTCTATCTCCCACACCACCAGAGATCGTCGTCCAGGCGAAGTGGATGCGGTCAATTATCACTTCACCTCGCGAGGACAGTTTCTCGAGATGATCGAGCAAGACGCCTTTTTGGAACATGCCGAAGTCTTTGGTAACTTTTATGGCACGTCCCAGCAGTGGGTCGCCGACACCTTAGCCAGCGGCGAAGATGTGATTCTTGAGATCGACTGGCAGGGAGCCGCCCAAGTGCGCAAACTGTTCCCCGAAAGCACCAGTATTTTTATCCTGCCGCCGTCAAAACAGGCATTGCGAGAACGTCTGCACAAGCGCGCTCAGGATGATGCCGAAGTGATCGAAAAGCGCGTGGCCGCGGCCACTGAAGAGATGAGCCACTATGTTGAAGCGGACTTTATGGTGGTCAATGATAACTTTGATACGGCGCTGCAACAGATGATATCCATTGTCAGCGCACAACATTGTCGGCTGCCGGTTTCTGGTCAGGAAGATTTAGTCTCAGACCTTTTATCCTAGGGACGCCTCGGCGAATTATCTTAGAACCGCCCCAGCGAATTACCTTTGAGCCGCCTCGGCGAATTGTCCTAGCACCGCTCAAGGGAAAGTTATTCTCCCGAGTTTATTGTCGTAGCCCTGCGCTTTAGGTAAACTGGGCGACTTGGCAGCATTGGGCTGCGCTAAAGTTTAAAATTATTTACCCCGGCGGAATAAAAATGGCTCGCATTACTGTAGAAGATTGTTTGGATCATGTTGATAATCGTTTTGAATTGGTCATGGTTGGCTCCAAACGTGCACGTCAAATTGCCACTGGCGGACGTCCTGCCCTGGTTCCTGAAGAGAATGATAAGCCTACGGTTATTGCCCTGCGCGAAATCGAAGCCGGTTTGGTAACAGCTGCGATTCTTACCGAGAAGCCTCAAGACTATGAGATTGTCGATGCATCTGAAGAGCTCGACGCTGACGCGGCAGTAATGGCTGAAATCGAAGCGGCTCTGGCTCCTGAGAGCGCGGCGACTACTGAAGCAGTTTCTCCTGAAGCGGCTGCTGAACTGACTGCCGCGCTTAAAGCAGCGATGGCGCCAGAGACTCCAGCAGATCCAGAAGAACCTGCCGTCTAAGATTTTAGTCTCTATCAGGGAGAGAGTCATTTGGCACTGCGATTACTGCTAGACAAACTCTCCTACTATCTTGAAGTGAAAGAAGTCCGCCGTGTCGAGCGGGCTTATGTCTTTGCCGAAAAATGTCACGAAGGCCAGCTGCGCCAGAGTGGCGACCCCTATATCACTCATCCCCTCGCCGTTGCCCATATTCTTGCCGATATGCATATGGATCATGAAAGCCTAATGGCCGCCATGCTCCACGATGTCATTGAAGACACCGGCGTGACCAAAGGCCAGATCAGCCGACGCTTTGGTCGTCCAGTCGCGGACCTAGTGGATGGCGTCAGTAAACTCACCGGTATCGAGTTCCAATCCAAGGCCGAACAGCAGGCCGAAAGCTTTCAAAAGATGACCCTGGCCATGTCCCGGGATATTCGCGTGGTCTTGGTGAAACTCGCCGACCGCCTGCACAATATGCGTACCCTCGGCGTGCTGGCACCCGCCAAACGTCGACGCATTGCCCGAGAAACCCTCGATATATATGCCCCGATTGCCCAGCGCCTCGGTATCAACGATATTCGATTGGAACTGGAAAATCTTGGCTTTGCCGCCATGTACCCGCTACGTCATCGACGCCTGCGCGAAGCCATGAAAGCGGCGAAGAAGAATCGCAAAGAAGTGGTCGGCGAAATCCATCAGTCCATGGAAGTGCGCCTTGACCAAGAAAAAGTCGAAGCCACAGTCAAAAGCCGGGAAAAGCATCTCTGGAGCATCTATCGCAAAATGCGCGAGAAAAAACGCTCCTTTCGCGACATCATGGATGTCTTCGCCTTCCGCCTAATCGTCACCAGTGTCGACGACTGCTACCGCACCCTCGGCATGATCCACAATATGTTTAAGCCGGTGCCCGGCGAGTTCAAAGACTATATCGCCATACCCAAAGCCAATGGTTACCAGTCTCTACACACCGTGCTGGTGGGCATGCACGGTGTGGTTATTGAAGTGCAAATCCGCACCGTGGAAATGGAAACCATGGCCAGCTACGGTATTGCCGCGCACTGGGAATACAAAGCTGGCAGGCAGACCGCCGACGTCAATCAGCGACGGGCAGCACGATGGATTCAGGGTCTATTGGAGATGCAGCAGCAGGCTGGCGACTCCCTGGAATTTCTCGAGCATGTGAAGGCCGATCTGTTCCCCGATGAAGTCTATGTCTTCACCCCCAATGGCAAAATTATCGAACTGCCCAGTGGCGCCACGCCGATCGATTTTGCCTACTCCGTGCACACCGGCGTGGGTAATAGCTGTATCGCCTGCCGTGTCGACGGACAGTTAACGCCCCTATCGGAGCAACTGGAAAGTGGCCAGCGCGTGGAAATTATCAGCGCCAAAGAGGCCCAGCCAAATCCCAACTGGCTAAATTTCGTGGTCACTGCGAAAGCCCGCAGTGCCATTCGCCACTATCTCAAGAATCAGCAGCACGACGAGTCTGTGAATCTCGGTAAACGCCTGCTCGATCAGTCCCTGAGTCGTCTCGGCACAGGCTACAAAGAATTGAAGAAATCCCAGATCAAGCGCCTATTGAAAGATACCGGCGCCTCGACCTTTGAATATATTTTGCAGCAGATTGGCCTCGGCAATCGCGTACCCTTTGCCGTCGCCAATGTGTTGGTACCGGAAAACAAGCGCAAACCGATAGAAGAGAGCAAGAAGTCGACCCTGCCGATTATGATCGATGCCTCGGATGGACTGCTGCTGCAATATGCGCGCTGCTGTCACCCGATTCCAGGAGATCCCATCCTCGGTCATATTTCCCCGGGTAAAGGACTGGTAATCCACCTCGAGACCTGCCGTAATCTTAGTGAGATTCGCACCAACCCCGAGAAGTGCATGGCCCTGAGCTGGTCGAGCAAGCCCAAGGGTGAATTTCCGGTTGAGCTAAAAGTTGAGACCACCCCAGAGCGCGGATTTATAGCCGCCCTGGCTTCACGTATGACCGAAGCCGACGCTACCATCGAACATATAAGTGTCGATGAAAAAGATGCCTTTACCAGTATTGTGGATGTAGTACTTACCGTTCGCGACCGCATCCATCTGGCGGATATACTGCGGCGTGCCCGGGGACTAAAACAAGTTCGCCGAATTTATAGAGTGAAAAACTGACAGCTATCTAAACAACACTGACAACTATCGGAGACGATCGTGACCAATAAAGCCGTAATTCATACAGACAAAGCCCCAGCCGCTATCGGCACTTACTCCCAGGCCGTCAAGGTCAATAACACGGTGTACCTGTCCGGGCAGATTCCCCTGATCCCCGAAACCATGGAATTGGTCGAAGGTGATATCAGTGTGCAGATCCGCCAGGTGTTCGATAACCTCAGTGAAGTTTGCGCTGCTTCCGGTGGTGATCTGAGCAATATCGTTAAGCTCAATATTTTCCTTACCGATCTGAGTAATTTCGCTACCGTCAATCAGGTGATGGGGGAGTATTTCCAGCAGCCCTATCCGGCCCGTGCCGCCATTGGTGTCAGCGAATTGCCTAAAGGTGCTCAGGTTGAAATGGATGGTATTTTGGTTATTTAGAGCGAGCTTCAATCAACGATTGATAGCCCTCTTTATAACTGGGATAAACAAACTGATAGCCACTGTCCAACAGCCGCTGGTTACTACAGCGGCGAATGGCTTTTTGCTCAACAATCTCATCTTCCAGCTCGACCTCTAATTGCTGCGCCAGCCAAATACGTAATTCATGTTGGGTAACTGGTGCGCAATCAGTCGCGATATACAGATTTTCTAGTTCTCTACCTGCATCAAAAGCTCGAACAAAATGCGCCAACACCCCGGCGCAATCCTCACTGTAGATACGATTGCTCCATTGCTCTGGCTGTGCCGGACGACCTTTGCCGGCAATAATCTGATCGAGCATCCGAGTACGCCCCGGCCCATAGATTCCGGAAAATCGTACAATCACTGTGGGGCAGGGTAAGGCGGTGATCTGCTGTTCTGCCTCGAGTAATAACTTGCCGGAAAAACTCTGCGCCGTGGTGGGAGACTGCTCATTCACCCAGTCGCCATTGCAGTGGCCATAGACACTGGTGCTGGACACCCAGATCACCAACTTGGGTACCGAGGAAGCCAATGCCATGGCTCTGGCCAATGTTTTAGCACTGTCCACATAGGCGCGCTGATAGGCCTCAGGGTTAAATCCATCTGGGGTCAAGGTGGCGACCAAAACATCGAAATCCTGATTCAAGACCTCTACCATAAGATCCAGATCGGTCATGCTGCCAGCTATGGGCGAGATAAAATCAGGCAAGGTCTGTGGCTTGCGCTTTAAACCAAAGCAGTCAAAATCACTGGCCAAGCGCGCGGCGCTGCGGGTGCCTATATCGCCACAGCCGGCAAATAATATTTTCAATCGATGTTTCCTCTGTGGTGTATTTTGACTATCATCCGCTGCATTGCAAAGGTAGCTACATGGCTCTTTTAGAACAGAACAGAACTGCGCCCTCGGGGCATTGCAACTAAAAGGCCACCTAACACTTTAAGGTCAAGGTAAGGTCAAGCAATCCGCGCTCAGTATAGCGGCTGTGAAACTCTAACGTGAATGGAGTATTGGGCTTTTTGAGCGCATCAATGTTGACAGCAACCCTCTCGGGATTACACTCAGCCAATGACTTCCCTCTCCCTACATAGTATCGGCGTCGAAAAGCTTCGCGGCGTCGGTCCGCTGCTGGCTGCCAAGTTGCAAAAGATCGGCCTCTATACGATTCAAGATCTGCTCTTTCACCTGCCGCTGCGCTATATAGACCGTACCAAAATCACTGCCATCGGTGGCGTGCAACCGCTCACCGAAGTCGTCATTGAGGGCGAAGTCCGCGGCAGCGATGTGGTCTTTGGTCGCCGTCGCAGCCTGGTCTGTCGTGTACAGGATCACAGCGGCCTGATGACACTGCGCTTTTTTCACTTTAATCAGGCTCAGCAACAGGGCTTGCAGCCCGGTACCAAGCTGCGCTGCTTTGGCGAAGTGCGCCGGGGAAAATCCGGACTGGAGATGTATCACCCAGAATATCAGCTGTTAAATCAGGCCAAGCCTCCGGCCTTAGCCGAAACACTGACGCCGATTTATCCCGCCACCGAGGGCGTTACCCAACAGCGAATTCGCGATCTCTGTGGTCAGGCACTAAAACTACTGGAACAGCATGGTATTGAAGATTGGATGCCTGCCGCTCTCAGTAACAGTGGCTCAAGCTATTCATTAGTCAACGCCCTGCATCTGCTCCACAACCCCCCGCCGGGGACGGCAATCAACCTTCTAACAGAGGGTGAACACCCGGCGCAACAGCGGCTGGCCAGTGAAGAGTTGATCGCTCACCATTTAAGTTTGCTGCGTCTGCGGCAAAAAATTCAGCACCAAGCGGCACCGGTACTGCTGCCAGATCAGGCTGCTGCGGAACGTTTTTTAGCCCAATTACCTTTTACCCTCACCGGCGCCCAGCAGCGTGTCGCCACAGAAATTAGCGCCGATATCAGTCAACCGATCCCCATGCTGCGGCTGATTCAGGGTGATGTGGGCTCGGGCAAAACCGTGGTCGCAGCACTGGCAGCTATGCAGGCTGTGGCCAATGGTATGCAGGCGGCTCTTATGGCCCCCACTGAAATTCTCGCCGAGCAGCATCGAGTCAACTTCGAAACCTGGCTGGCCCCGCTGGGTATTCGCATCGCCTGGCTCACCGGCAAGTTAAAAGGCAAAGGGCGTGAAGTGCAGCTGGCGGCGATCGCCGACGGCAGCGCGCAGATCGTTATCGGCACTCATGCGCTATTTCAAGAGGCGGTGGCGTTTCATAACTTGGGCCTGACCATTATTGATGAACAACATCGCTTTGGTGTTCATCAGCGCTTGGCCCTGCGCAAAAAGGGCGCGGTGATAGATGCCGAAATCAATGAGGAGGGATCCACGCCTCACCAGCTGATTATGACCGCCACACCGATTCCCCGAACCTTGGCTATGAGCGCCTATGCCGATCTCGACTGCTCAGTGATCGACGAACTGCCTCCAGGCCGCAAGCCCATCGAGACCGTGGTGCTCAATGAGCTGCGCCGCAACGACGTTATTGAAAGGGTCCGCGCCTCATGCCAGGACGGTCGCCAGGCCTATTGGGTCTGCACCCTAATTGAAGAGTCCGATGTGCTTGAAGCCCAGGCCGCCGAGGCCACGGCTCAGGAGTTGCAACTGCTGCTCTCGGAGCTCTCCATTGGCCTTATTCATGGCCGTCTCAAACCCAAAGAAAAAGTCCAGATAATGCAGGCGTTTAAGGCCGGCGAGATCAATCTACTGGTGGCCACCACAGTGATTGAGGTGGGCGTAGATGTACCCAATGCCAGCTTGATGATTATCGAAAACTCCGAACGCCTGGGCCTGTCACAGCTACATCAGCTGCGCGGGCGGGTTGGCCGTGGCAGTCAGAGCAGTCACTGCGTATTACTCTATAGCGCACCGCTGTCGGGCAATGGCGCGGCGCGACTAAAAATTATGCGCGAGACCAACGATGGCTTTAAGATTGCCGAAAAGGATCTTGAAATCCGTGGCCCCGGGGAGGTGCTTGGCACCCGGCAAACTGGCGACATGCAATTTCGCATCGCTGATTTGCAGCGCGATGCCCACCTGTTGCCCGAGGTAAAACGTATGGCGATCAAGCTGCTGCAAGATTATGAAGGCAATGTGGATCCACTAATCGCACGTTGGCTCGGTCACAGCGAACAATATGGGCAAGCATGAACAAAGCAGTATAAACTTGCCGTCACAAAAACTTCACAGAGGAAGCGCAAATGGCATTAAGCAATTCAATCTCCAATATCTTCGGTGTATCGCCGATTAAGCCTATACAAAATCATATGGCGGAAGTGATCAACTGTGTCAGCAAATTGGAAGATTTTTTGAATGCCACCTTTGACGATGACTGGGTCACCGCTGCCGAGGTGTTTGACCAGATCTCTGCGGACGAGCAGACCGCCGACAAGCTTAAGAAACAGTTCCGCATGCATATGCCAAAGAGCCTGTTTATGCCGGTTTCCAGAGGCGATCTGCTAAGCATCATCACTCAGCAGGACAATATTGCCAATCTCACTAAAGATATCTGCGGCATTATTCTTGGCCGCCAGATGGCGATCCCCAAAGCACTGCATGCAGACTTTATCGGCTTTGTTGGCTCATCCACCGTGACCTGTGAAAAGGCCCATGGCGCTATCAACGAGCTCGACGAGCTGCTAGAAGCGGGCTTTGCTGGGGCCGAGGTGAAGTTTGTCCAGAAGCTGATTCGTGAACTAGCGGCTCAGGAACAAAAAGTCGACAAAAAGGAACTCAAGCTACGCAAGAAATTATTCAATCTGGAAGCGGATTTGCCCCCAGTTAATGTGATTTTTATGTATAACATTATTGACCAAATTGGCGCACTAGCCGACACTGCCGAGATGATTGGCAACCAGGTTGAATTGCTGCTCGCAAAATAACCGGCATAAAAATAGTAATCACATAAAAGATAACAAACTCGGGAATCGGTGCGATGGAATTTTTTACTGAATATGGAACCATCCTTATTCTGTTGGCAGCCTGCTGCGGCTTCTTTATGGCTTGGGGCGTGGGCGCCAATGATGTGGCTAACGCCATGGGAACCTCGGTGGGTTCCAAGGCGCTAACGATTAAACAGGCGATTTTTATCGCCATGATATTTGAGTTTGCCGGTGCTTATCTGGCCGGTGGTGAAGTGACCTCAACCATCCGCAAAGGCATTGTCGATTCGGCAATCTTTAAGGATCGCCCGGAAGATCTAGTCTTTGGCATGTTATCGGCACTGCTGGCAGCGGGCTCTTGGCTTGCCATCGCCAGCTTTAAGGGCTGGCCGGTATCCACCACCCATTCGATTGTTGGCGCCATTGTCGGTTTTGCCGCAGTGGGTGTATCACCCGATGCGGTGAACTGGGGCAAGGTCGTTACCATCGTCATGAGCTGGTTGGTATCGCCGATTATGGCGGGCACCCTGTCATTTTTACTCTTCCGTAGTGTTCAGCATCTAATTCTCCAGCAAGAAGATCCCTTCGATAAAGCTAAACGCTATATCCCTATCTATATGTTTTTCGTCGGCTTTTTGATCGCCATGGTGACCCTGCTCAAAGGTCTCAAACATGTGCTCAAAGATAACGGCATGTCCATGTCCTTTCTCGACAGCGCCATGATTGCCTCGGCTATTGGCATAGTGGTGGCCATTCTCGGCAGCTACCTACTTAACAGAGTGAAGCGCGATTTAAGCTTGGAAGTGGATAATCGCTTTGCCAATGTTGAGCGCATGTTCGCTGTGTTGATGATCTTCACCGCCTGTAGCATGGCCTTTGCCCACGGTTCAAACGATGTGGCCAATGCCGTTGGACCTCTGGCAGCAGTAGTGAGCATTGTCGCCTCAGGGGGCGATATCGCCGCTAAGACCTCCATGCCGCCGTGGATATTATTACTGGGCGGTGGCGGTATAGTCGTCGGCCTAGCAACCTATGGCTACAAAGTGATGGGCACCATTGGCCGCAAAATTACCGAGCTCACCCCCAGTCGTGGCTTTGCCGCTGAGTTGGGCGCCGCCGCCACAGTGGTTATCGCATCGGGCACCGGTCTGCCCATCTCCACCACCCACACCTTGGTGGGCGCGGTACTGGGCGTAGGCCTGGCACGGGGTATTGGAGCAATCAACCTGCGTATGGTGGGTTCGATCTTCCTCTCTTGGCTGGTCACTCTGCCAGCCGGTGCCGGACTCTCGATTATCTTTTTCTTTATTTTTAAAGCGTCCTTCGGTCTGTAACAGGCAATAATCTAATCCCGAGATAGCCGACTCGCTATCTCGGGACATCTGTTTTTATTATCGCCCCAAGATAAAGCCCAACAGGCTTCCAGCGCACCAACTTACTTCAGCACTCCCTCTAGCAGCTCCTCAAAAAACCTTAAATCGCCCTTAAATCACCCCTAATTACCCTAAGCCATTGTTTTTATTGGGTTGGCACAGTTTTTGTATTGCTTCTTATTAGATGTCTCTTGAGGCATCACAATTTTGCTGGGCAACGAAGCCCGTGCGCAGCCCATAAGCTGCGCACGGGCTTTTTTTATTTCTGAGATTTACTTTTATAGGATTTTTTATGAACCACAAACGCTTCCTTCCCTCACTGACACTGGCCGTTATCGGCATGCAACCATTAGGCGCAGCCGTTGCAGCAGAAGCCTCTAGTGTTAGCGATATGTTTACCGGCGGCAGTGCATCCACCGCCTTTCGTTACCGCTACGAATCTGTAGACCAGGATGGCATCGACAAGCAGGCCAATGCCTCAACATTAAAGTCGCGTCTAACCTGGACGTCGGCGACCTATCAAGACTTTAAAACGGTTTTGGAAGTCGATAATGTCACTGTTATAGGCGGTGAGAACTACAAGACCCCGACCAATGGTAAAGCGGGCTACCCCATAGTTGCTGATCCCAAGGGCACCGATGTGAATCAAGCCTATATCCATTACCAGAGCTCAGATTTAAAGGCGACCTTAGGCCGCCAACGAATCCTTCAGGGCGGGCAACGTTTTGTCGGCGGTGTGGGTTGGAGGCAGAACGAACAGACATTCGATGCCTTGAGACTGACGCTGCCAGATGTTAACTCAGTGAAAATCGACTACAGCTATATTTGGAATGTTAACCGTATCTTCGGCCCGGTCGACAGTGCTGGCCAGGCAAAACAATGGGGTTCTGATTCCCATAGTTTGCTGGCTTCTTTTGCACCGGCTAAAGGTCATTCGGTAACCGCCTTCGCCTACCTATTGGATTTTGATAATAGCGCGGCAAATTCCACCAGCACCTATGGCTTTGACTACAAAGGTAAGCTCGGCAAAGCTAAGGTCGCAGCCAGTCTTGCCAAGCAGTCAGACTATGGCGATAACAGTGCATCCTTTGATACAGACTACATGATGGCAGAGGTCACGGTTCCAGTAAAAGCCTACAAGGTGGCTCTGGGATACGAACTACTCGGCGCTGACAACGGCGTAGGTTTTAAAACGCCACTGGCAACATTGCACAAGTTTCAGGGTTGGGCGGATAAGTTCCTCGGCACCCCGGGAACTGGACTCGAAGATGTCTACTTAAAGGTCACAGGTAAAGTGGGCGGCGTTCCTATGGCGATTTTCTACCACCAGTTTAGTGCTGACAAAGGCGGCGCTGACCTGGGTTCAGAAGTGGATATTGTTGGTACCTATAAGATTAATAAACACACCTCTATGCAGGCCAAATATGCCCGTTACTCCGCCGATGGCCATGCCAGCGATACCGACAAGCTGTGGTTGACCCTGAATGTTAAATTTTAATGAGTAACAGTAGTATCTAAAGCGGCAATACCGGGGCGTCGATATGATCGGCGCCCCTCTTTAGCATTTACCCAATAGAGTTTATATGTCAGCAGGGACGCAAAACAATCTAGTACGAGTGATGTTGGTGGACGACGTCCCCCAGAGGTCAGCTCGTGTCGCCGAAAAACTCACCGGCGAAGGCTTTGATGTTATCGCCAGATTGCCCTCAGCCGCCGGCTTACTATTCCAAATTGAGCAGCAAAAGCCCGACGTTATTCTTATCGATCTGCAGTCTCCAGGTCGCGATATGCTCGACAGCCTGTCAGTAATCAATATCCATAACCCGACTCCGGTGGTGATGTTTTCTGAAGAGGAAGATCCCAGCTATATAGAAGAGGCGGTGGACGCCGGTGTCACTGCCTATATGGTCGGTGGCGTGGAAGCCGAACGCGTGAAACCGGTCATAGATGTCGCCATGGCCCAGTTTAAATCCTTTCAAGCCCTGCGCCAGGCACTCGACAGCACCCGCACCCAACTGGAGAGCCTGTCAGTTATAGACCGCGCTAAACGCCTGCTGATGCAACAGCACAGTGTCAGTGAAGACAAGGCCCACAAGCTGCTGCGCAAACTATCCATGGACAGCAACCAAAGCCTGCCCCAGGCAGCTCAGTCGGTGATCCAAATCCTTAGCCAAAACAAAAAAAATAGTGGCAATCATGATAATTAAACTGAACAAACAGCTGCCAGCACCAGAGCAGGAAGAACTCAATATAGGCTATATGCGCCTCAGCGATAGCGCGCCGATCATCATCGCCCAGGCCCTCGGGCTCTATGAAGAATTTGGCCTCAAAGTCAGCCTTCAGCGCGAAGTCTCCTGGGCCAATATCCGCGACAAGACAATTGCTGGGGCACTGGACGCCAGTCAGATGTTGGCGCCCATGCCGCTGATTACCACATTGGGTGCGGCAGGTATTCGGGCACCCATAATCACCGGACTGGTGTTATCCCTCAATGGCAATGCCATTACTGTCTCCTCGGCACTGTGGAACAAGATGGCGCTGATTGCCGACCCCAACCGAGCGGCACATGATGCCTTGGCCACGGCCACAGCACTGCAGACAGTGATGGATCAAAACCCTGGCAATCCACTGACCTTTGCCACAGTGCACTCCTTTTCCAGCCACACATTGCTGCTGCGTAAATGGTTGCGCGCCGGCGGTGTAAATCCAGACCGCGATGTGCGGATTATAGTGCTGCCACCAGAACAGATGGTGGACAGCTTAGCCCAGGGAATTATTGATGGTTTCTGCGTCGGCGCACCCTGGAACAGTATTGCGGTGGAATATGGCGCTGGCATTATGGCCACCACAGGTTTCGAAATATGGAATAACGCCCCAGAAAAGGTACTCGGGGTTTTAGAGTCCTGGCACAGTAGCAATCCATCCACCCATTTACGCCTGCGCCTGGCACTGATGGCAGCCTGTGAATGGCTGGGGGATATGGACAATCGCAAGGCTGCTGTGGCGATACTCTCGCGTCCTGAGTATCTCGATTTACCCGCCGATTATTTACGTCCATCACTGACCGGGCAGATCGTGCAAAAGCGCGAGGAAAACCCCCTCAGCCAATCCAACTTCCATGTCTTCTCCAGCTATAGCGCGGGCTTCCCCTGGCGCTCTCAGGCCGAGTCTATGGTCGAACAATTCGCGCCCCTGCTGGGTAAAGTCGTGGACAAAGACAAGCTTGCGGCACTGGCACAGCAGTGCTTTAGAACCGATCTTTACCGCGAAGCGGCATCCAGATCCGGGCTCGATTATCCGGATCAGGATTACAAGCCGGAAGGGGTGCACGAAAAGCCCTGGATGCTCAATGAGCGTATCGAACTGGGCAGTGACCTGATGCTTGATAAGGGTGCGCCATCACAGACCAGCTAATCTAGGGCCGCAACTAAAACGCACCGCCAAGGTGCACAAGCAACTTGCCAGCAGCCGCAAAAGATAGCTTACCCAGTGCCCACCCCTCGAAACTGTCCCAACCAAGCCACAGCTAACGGCGGCTTGTCCGCCAGTCGTCAATTTTTCTCTCTGGATTTAACTAACTGGCACAGATATTGAATACTCTTTATTAGTCAAAGAGCACAAGTAGTAATGCAATCTCAGACCCCATCGCCGATGTGGGTCACCGGGTAACGATGCCCGCCTGTTGAAGTTAGCTCGCCCAAAAATGCGCGCCAACCTAAATAGGCGGGCTTTTTTTTGGATCAATTTTATACAGAGGTAAAGGCACTATGCAGTTCCCCATGCAGTCCCCCCAGAAACATAATTTCACAGATCGACTTTTCAACAAGGTAAAAATAGGCCTAACAATGGCCCTATTAATTAATGGCAGTGCGGCCATGGCAGAACTCGGCGAGCCAGAAAAAGACGAGCTGCGCTTTGGTTTTATCAAGCTCACAGATATGGCACCCATTGCAGTGGCCTATGAAAATGGCTACTTCGAAGACGAGGGGCTCTACGTCACCATCGAGGCCCAGGCCAACTGGAAAGTGCTCCTCGACGGGGTTATTGACGGCAAATTAGACGGCGCCCATATGCTCGCCGGCCAGCCTCTGGCTGCAACCATTGGCTACGGCACCAAGGCCCATATAGTGACGCCTTTCAGTATGGATCTAAACGGCAATGCGATCACTGTGTCCAATGATATCTGGGAGCAGATGAAAGAGTACGTCCCGATTAAAGATGGCAAGCCAGTGCACCCCATCAAAGCTGACTATATGAAACCGGTAGTGGACAAGTTCACTGCCACAGGCAAGCAATTCAAAATGGGTATGGTGTTCCCGGTCTCTACCCACAACTACGAGCTGCGCTATTGGCTGGCTGCAGGTGACATTCACCCCGGCTATTACGCCCCTCACAAAGGCGATTCCAGCGGCACCATCGACGCACAGGCACTGTTGTCAGTGACACCGCCGCCACAGATGCCATCAACCCTTGAAGCCGGCACTATTCACGGCTACTGCGTGGGTGAGCCATGGAATCAGCAGGCAGTGTTTAAAGGCATTGGCGTGCCAGTGATCACCGACTATGAAATCTGGAAGAACAACCCAGAGAAGGTCTTCGGTATGACCAAAGAATTTACCGAGAAGTATCCCAATACCACCGCCCGTGTTGTTAAGGCCCTGATTCGCGCCGCTAAATGGCTCGATGAAAACGACAATGCCAACCGTCCGGCAGCGGTTAAGATTCTCGCCCAGAGCAACTATGTTGGCGCCGATTACGATGTTATTGCCAACAGCATGACCGGCACCTTCGAATACGAAAAGGGCGACAAGCGCTCAGTGCCTGACTTCAATGTGTTCTTCCGCTACTTCGCCACCTACCCCTTCTACTCAGATGCGGTCTGGTATCTGACCCAGATGCGTCGCTGGGGACAGATTTCCGAACCCAAGTCGGATCAGTGGTACTTCGATGTTGCCGCCAGTGTCTATCGCCCGGATATCTACAAAACCGCAGCCATGGAGCTGATTGAAGAAGGTCTTATGACAGACGCCGACTTCCCAGCCTTTGCCAGCGAAAGCGGCTACCGCGCACCGCAGAAAGAGTTTATTGACGAAGTGGTCTACGACGGTACGAAACCCAATGCCTACCTGAAGAAATTCTCTATTGGCTTAAAAGATGAAGTGCTCTGATAGCCCCCAAGCATAAGCAACCGAGCAACAGTGGCGGGCCCCAGGGCCCGCTTTTTGAGCGCCGCTCAAAGCAGATACGTTAAAGCAAATCCGTTAAAACAAAACCGTTTCGGCAAATAAAGTTTATACAAGGCACCAACATGAACACAGCGAATATCAGATCCGAAATCAGTCAGTGCCTCCGGGACATTAGCCTGGTCAGCCTGTTAAAAGGCTTGCGGCGCACAGTGAAAAATTTGGTTCTGCCTCTCACTGGCATTGTGATCTTTCTGTTTATCTGGCAGATCGCCGCCAGCAATATCATCACCTCACTGGGCCAGTTCCCAGGACCCTCTGATGTTTGGCAGCAATCCAAAACACTGGTTGCCGAACACTATCAGGAGCGTCAAAAAGCTGAAGCTTTTTATGCCCGCCAGGACGTCCGTAATACCAAGAAGCTGGCGAAAAATCCTAACGCCGATGTAAAGATTCGGCCCTACACCGGCAAAGCCACCTATTTTGATCAGATCTTTACCAGCCTCTATACAGTGATGTTTGGTTTTCTGGTGGCGACCTTTATTGCTATCCCTATGGGCATACTCTGCGGTCTCAGCGAAAACGCCTACCGCGCTATAAATCCGATTATTCAAACCTTTAAACCGGTGTCGCCTCTAGCTTGGCTGCCGCTGGTGACCATGGTGGTCTCAGCCCTCTATGTCAGCGATGAGCCAATGTTTGAAAAGGCCTTTCTCACCTCTGGATTTACCGTGGCGCTCTGCTGCCTCTGGCCCACCGTGGTGAATACCATCGTCGGCGTCGCCAGTATCAATCGCGACTTGATAGATGTCAGTCGCGTACTGCGCCTGTCGTCCCCGGTGTATATCAAAACCATTGTTATTCCCTCTGCGACGCCGCTGATTTTTACCGGCCTACGCCTGTCTCTGGCCACTGGCTGGATGGTGCTTATCGCCGCAGAAATGCTGGCGCAGAATCCAGGGCTGGGCAAATTTATCTGGGATGAATTCCAGAACGGATCATCCAGCTCACTGGCGCGAATTATGGTGGCGGTGGTTACCATCGGCATTATCGGCTTTATCTTAGATCAGCTGATGCTGGCACTACAGCGACGTATGAGCTGGGATAAACAGGCGATTTTGCGCTAAACCCAAGGCTACAAAGACCGATCGATCAACAGCCAATTGAAGGACAGAAAGATGAAAAAGAACTACCTAGAAATAAGCCAGGTAGGCATCGAATTCCCCACTGAGGGCGAGCCCTTTCGGGCCCTACAGAACGTTAATCTGTCGATTGCCAAAGGTGAGTTTATCTCCCTGATCGGCCACTCCGGCTGTGGCAAATCCACAGTGCTAAATATTATTGCCGGGCTCTATAAAGCCTCTGAAGGCGGTGTGATTCTCCAGGGTCGGGAGGTCGATGAGCCGGGGCCAGACCGGGCCGTGGTATTTCAAAATCATGCACTGCTGCCCTGGCTAACGGTCTATCAAAACGTTGAGCTGGCGGTGAAATCGGTCTTTAAGAAGACCAAGAGCAAAGCCGAGATGCGCGACTGGATAGAGCACAATCTCAGCCTGGTGCATATGGATCACGCCCTACATAAGCGCCCGGGAGAGATCTCCGGCGGCATGAAGCAACGGGTGGGAATCGCCCGCTGTCTGGCCATGCAACCCAAAGTACTGCTGATGGATGAACCCTTTGGCGCCCTAGACGCCCTGACCCGGGCCCACCTCCAGGATTCACTGATGGACATTCAAAGCCGCCTCGGCAATACCGTGGTGATGATTACCCACGATGTCGATGAAGCCGTGCTGCTCTCGGACCGCATTGTGATGATGACCAACGGCCCCGCCGCAAGCATTGGTGAGATTCTCGAGATTGAACTGCCACGCCCCCGAGACCGCTTAGCCCTGGCCGAAGACCCCGCCTTTAACGGCTACCGGCAGCAGGTACTGCGCTTTCTCTACGAAAAGCAGAGAAATCCGGCAGCAGCCTGAGTTAGAAAGCTATCCAGCAGCCCATTATTAATCAAGGAAAACACAGATGTTAAAAGTTGTAGTAGTCGGAAATGGCATGGTCGGTCATCACTATGTAGAACAGTTGGTGGCCAGTAAAGTAGAGGCCCAGATCACCGTGATCGGCGGCGAAACTCGCCCCGCCTATGACCGTGTGCACCTGTCGGAATTCTTTGCCGGACGCAGCCCAGAAGATCTCGCCCTCACCACCAGAGATCACTATCGCGAGCTCGGCGTCGAGGCCCATTTTGGCGACATGGTGGCCAGCATTGATCGGGACGGTAAAACCCTTACCACCGACAGCGGCCAGCAATTTTCCTATGACAAATTAGTTTTAGCCACCGGATCCTATCCCTTTGTGCCGCCGGTTAAGGGCAATGATTTAGAACCCTGCGTGGTCTATCGCACCATTGACGACCTTGGCATTATTCAGGCCCAAGCCAAGGGCGGCAAAGTCGGCGTAGTGGTGGGCGGCGGTCTGCTGGGTCTGGAATGCGCCAACGCGGTTAAAAATCTCGGCCTCGAAACCCATGTTGTGGAATTCGCCCCGGGCCTTATGGGCGTGCAGCTGGACAGCGGCGGCAGCGCCATGTTGCGGCGCAAGATCGAAGCGCTCGGTGTAACAGTCCACACCAGCAAAGCCACTCAGGTAATAGAACAGGATGCCGAGGGCGAGGCTCGCCTGCGCATGCAGTTTGCCGATGGCGGCTCCCTGGCCACCGATATGATTGTCTTCTCCGCCGGCATTCGCCCCTATGATCAGCTGGCCAAAGACTCTGGCCTGACCGTCGGCGAGCGCGGCGGCATTGAAATTGACTACCATTGCAAAACCAGCGATTCGGATATTTTTGCTATCGGCGAGTGCGCCCTGTTTGGCGGCCGAATCTATGGCCTAGTGGCCCCGGGTTACCGCATGGCCGAGGCGGCGGTGAGCCAGCTAACCGATGAGGTAGTGGCCTTTCAGGGCGCCGATATGAGCACCAAGTTAAAACTCCTCGGAGTCGACGTGGGCTCCATTGGCGACGCCCATGGCAAAGAGGCCGGGTCCGTGGCCTACACCTTTAGCGACGAGCGCATTGATGTCTATAAACGTCTGATTGTCAGCGCCGACGGAAAAAAGCTATTGGGTGCGGTATTGGTCGGCGACTGTTCCGACTACGATACCTTGCTCCAGTACTTCCTCAATGGCATCGCCTTACCCGCGGATCCTCAAACGCTCATCCTTCCTTATAATGCTGGGGCTGCACCGGCACTGGGTGCTGGAGCACTGCCGGCCACCGCCATTATCTGCTCCTGCCACAATGTCAGTAAAGGCGACATCGTTAACGCCATGGATGCAGGGTTCTGCTCCCTGGGGGAAGTCAAAGCCGAGACCGCTGCCAGCAGCGGCTGTGGTGGCTGTGCTGCGCTACTGAAAAATATTGTCGATGATGAACTTGCGGCGCGCGGTCTAGAAGTCAATAAAGCCATGTGTGAGCACTTCAATTTTACCCGCCAAGAAATGTTTCATGTGGTCAAGGTGGAGTCGATCAAAAGCTTTGATGAGCTGATCAATAAACACGGCAGCGGACGCGGCTGTGATATCTGCAAACCCACCGCCGGTTCGATTCTCGCCTCACTGTGGAATGACTATGTGCTGGAAGAAAAGCATGTGGGCCTGCAGGACACCAACGATACCTTTCTCGCCAATATGCAAAAAAACGGCACCTACTCAGTGGTGCCGCGTATAGCCGGCGGCGAAATCACCCCGGATAAATTAATTACCATCGGCCAGGTAGCAAAGAAATATAACCTCTATACCAAGATCACCGGCGGTCAGCGTATCGACCTGTTCGGTGCCAGGGTGCAACATCTGCCGGCGATCTGGGAAGAGCTGATTGCCGCCGGATTTGAAACCGGTCATGCCTACGGCAAGGCCCTGCGCACAGTCAAGTCCTGTGTTGGCAGTACCTGGTGTCGCTACGGTGTGCAAGACAGTGTCGCCATGGCCCTGTATATCGAGAATCGTTACAAAGGGCTGCGCTCGCCACACAAACTCAAATCCGCAGTCTCCGGCTGCACCCGGGAATGTGCCGAGGCCCAGTCGAAAGACTTTGGCGTCATCGCCACGGAAAACGGCTGGAACCTATTTGTCTGTGGCAACGGCGGTATGAAACCGCGGCACGCAGATCTGTTCGCCACGGATCTCGACGACGAAACCCTGATTAAATACATTGACCGATTCCTAATGTTTTATGTACGCACCGCCGATCGCCTGCAACGCACCTCGGTGTGGATGGGCACTCTCGAAGGCGGCCTCGACTATCTCAGAGAAGTGGTGATCGAGGACTCCCTAGGTATTGCCGCAGAGCTTGAAGAGCAGATGGATAGCATTGTCGGCAGTTATCAGTGCGAATGGAAAACCACCGTTGAAGACCCGGAGAGACTCAAGCGCTTCCGCCAGTTCGTCAACTCCAAAGCCGAAGACCGCGAGATTATCTTTGTCGAAGAACGCGGCCAGCCACGACCGGCCACAGAAGCCGAGCGCATACAAATTTTAGCCGAATCGGCTTAGGGGAGTTGATAGTGAGCACTGACAAACTAATAGAAAAATCCGAACCAATCAGCCTCTGCATGCAAGCCGATCTGATCCCCAACTCCGGTATCTGTGCAGAACTGGATGGGCAGCAGATTGCGCTGTTTTATCTGCCCAGGGAGAGCCCCCGGCTCTACGCCCTCGGCAACTGGGATCCTATCGGTAAAGCCAATATTCTGTCCCGGGGAATGGTAGGGGATCTCGACGGACGACTGGTGGTGGCCTCGCCAATGTATAAGCAGCACTTTGATCTGCTCACCGGTGAATGTCTGGAAGATACCGAGATCTGCGTGCCGGTATTCCCGGTGAGCCTCGTCGGCGATCATGTCATGTTGCGTCTGTAATCTATGAACCGCGCCCCTGAGACCAGAGACTCATGCACCTTACAAACCACCTGCCCCTACTGCGGTGTCGGCTGTGGTGTCAGTGCTGAAATACAAAATGATCAGCTAATTGCCGTCTCCGGCGATACCGAACATCCCGCCAATCTGGGTAAACTCTGCGTCAAAGGCGCAGCACTGGATCAGACCATGGGCGATCATGGTCGCCTATTACAGCCAAGCATTGAGGGTCAACCGGTGAGCTGGGACATTGCCATAGAGGAGGTGGCCAGCAGACTCACTCAGGTGCGTGAGCAATATGGCCCCGGTGCCATCGCCTTCTACCTCTCAGGGCAACTGCTCACCGAAGACTACTATGTGGCCAATAAACTGGCCAAAGGCTTTATCGGCACCGGCCATGTGGATACCAACTCACGCCTGTGCATGTCCTCCGCAGTGGCAGGCTATAAGCGCGCCTTTGGTGCCGATGCCGTGCCCTGTAACTATGAAGATCTCGAGCACTGCGAACTGCTGGTGCTAACCGGCTCCAACGCCGCCTGGACTCATCCGGTGCTCTATCGGCGAATAGCCGAGGCCAAGGAGAATAATCCTAGAATGCGTGTGGTGGTAATAGATCCGCGGCGCACCGCCAGCTGTGACCTAGCGGACCTACATCTGGCATTGGCCCCTGGGGCCGATGCCTTTCTCTTTAACGGTCTGCTAGCCTTTTTAGCCAAAAGCGGAAACCTCAACGAAAAGTATATTCAACAACACACCGAAGGCTTCGCCGCTGCCCTAGAAACCGCCAATGCCGTCAGTGAAGCTGAGCTTGAGCAGCAGACCGGAATCAGCAGGGACGACTTGGTCACCTTTTACCAGTGGTTTGCCGAGACCGAAAAGAGCATTACCTTTTATTCCATGGGCATTAACCAGTCCGCCACCGGCACCGACAAATGCAATGCCATTATCAACTGTCATCTGGCCACCGGCCGCATTGGGAAGCTCGGTGCTGGGCCCTTTTCCATCACCGGCCAGCCCAATGCCATGGGCGGCCGGGAAGTGGGTGGTCTAGCCAATATGCTCGCCGCCCATATGGATTATAGCCCCGAGAATATCGCCACTCTGTCGGCATTTTGGAATAGCGATCAGGTCAGCAAGCAAGCCGGTTTAAAGGCCGTGGATCTATTTGATGCCGTGGCCAATGGCAGCATTAAAGCGATATGGATTATGGGCACCAACCCAGTGGTCAGCATGCCCAATGCAGACCAAGTCAAAGCGGCACTGGAGCAGTGCGAAACAGTGATTGTCTCAGACTGTATAGCGGAAACCGACACCACCGCCACCGCCAACATCCTGCTGCCCGCCGCCGGCTGGGGTGAAAAGTCCGGCACTGTTACCAATTCAGAAAGGCGCATCTCGCGCCAGCGGGCACTGGTTAGCGCCGCCGGCGACGCCCGGGCCGACTGGTGGATACTGGCTCAGGTGGCCAAGACCATGGGCTTTAGTGAAAGCTTTGACTATCAGTCACCGCGGGATGTGTTTATCGAACATGCTCAGCTTAGCGATTACTACAACAAGGGTCAGCGGCTATTTAATATTGGCGCCCTCAGTCAGCTATCTGAAACCGACTATGATCAACTGCAACCTATTCAATGGCCAGTCACTGTCGATTCACCCCAGGGCACAGCCCGGCTATTTGAAGATGGGCAATTTATCACTGCCAGCGGCCGAGCCCGATTTGTTACTATAAGACCCAGCCTGCCGGCACCACGTAAATCCCAAGATCAATTCCCCCTAACCCTCAATAGCGGACGTATTCGCGACCAGTGGCACAGCATGACCCGGACCGGGCGCGCCACCTCTCTGCTCGACCATACCGACCAACCCTTTGTCGCCATGCATCCCGATACCGCCGCCGGGGCAGACTTGCAAAGCGGAGATCTGGCTGAAGTTTCAAGCCGCCGAGGGGCGATTCAAGTGATCACCGAGATTGATCCGGGGATGCAGCCGAACCAGCTATTCGTCCCCATTCACTGGAGTGACCAAAACGCCCACAGCGCCAGAGTCGACAGCCTGGTCGAAGAGATTATTGACCCGGTCTCGGGCCAGCCAGAATTTAAATTTAGCCGCGCCGCCCTGCGTAAAGTTGAAACGCCGTGCTGGGGGATCTTGGTCAGCCGCAGCGCCCTGGATTGCTCAGGCTTTATCAGCTGGGCCTCCGCACCCCAACAGCATGGCTTTATCTATCAGCTGGCGGCATCTGCCGAGTTTGATTGGCTAGGCTACTTTTCCGGTGGCAACAGAGCCAGGGCCTATGCACAGTTTTCCGATACCAGCAATCTCGATCAGCGCCTCATCGGCTACAGCGATAAGCAGATGGAAGTGGCACTATTTAGTCACCGGGACAAATCTGCTCTGCCAGCCAAAACCTGGATGCAGGGGCTGCTGGCCCTCAATAACAGCACTCCAGAGCACTATTGGCAACTGCTGTCAGGATCCGACAGCAGGCAAACCGACAGCGGCAGCAAACTGATCTGCTCCTGCTTTAAAGTCAGTGAGGCACGCATTATCAACGCCATCGAAGCCGGTGCCGGCTCCTCGCAGCAACTCGGCGAACAACTTCAGTGCGGCACTAACTGTGGCTCCTGTATCCCTGAATTAAATAGCCTTATCAGCCAAATCAAGCGGACAACCCCATGACCAATATTGTAAATTTATTTGCCTCCCCAGAAAGCCCCAGAGATGACAGCTCTAGAGAAAAAAGCCCCACAGGTAAAAGTATGGGCGAAGTATTTCTTGTCGGCGCCGGACCCGGTGATCCTGAACTGATCACCGTTAAAGCCATGCGATTACTCCAGCAAGCGGACGCCATTGTCTACGATCGTCTGGCCAATCCCGTGCTGCTAGATTACGCCCGCAAACACTGCGACCTGATCTATGTGGGCAAAAAGAAAGACCAACACAGTCTGCCCCAGGATCAAATTTGCGCCCTATTAGCCGCACTGGCTGGCTGCGGTAAAAAAGTTGTGCGCCTTAAGGGCGGCGACCCCTTTATCTTTGGCCGCGGCGGCGAAGAAGTGGAACACCTGGCGGAACAGGGAATCAGCTGCACCATAGTCCCGGGCATCACCGCCGCCATTGGTTGCGCCGCCACCACACAGATTCCCCTAACCCATCGCGATCACGCCCATGCAGTGACCTTTATTACCGGCCACCGACAACATGGCAAGATGTATATCAACTGGGATCTAGCCCTGCAAAAAGATAGCACTGTGGTGTTTTATATGGGACTGTCGAATTTACAGGAGATTACCTCAGAGCTAATCGCTCGGGGCTGCCCAGTAGACAAGCCCTTTGCCGTAGTGGCCCAAGGCACAGCTAAGGCCCAGCAGGTATTGGTGGGAACAGTGACTGATATAGCTGAGAAGCTGGCGCGGCATCCGTTACCGTCACCGGCCCTATTGATTATGGGGGATGTGATCAATGCCAATGGCTATGCTCAGCATCTGGCCGATCTAACCAGTGCCGCGCGGCCACAGGCATCGGAAATTTTAGAGGTTATCTGATTTCGCTGATTCTGTATTTTCAGGTTTTGCTTTGCAGAAAAGTACAAAAGGAATGACGAAAGGGCCAAAAAATACCGCCAGCCCGGCCCAGAAACGAGCATTGCCGCCCCGACTCTTGGCGATCTGGTAGCAGATTAGAATTACAATAATATTGAGTACTACTAAGGCATAGGCTGTGGGCATTATTAGAGCTCCTCGCTAAAGTGATAACTGGCAATGGTAAAGCCTTCCTTGAAGTAGAACTTGTGCGCTCGGCCGCGCGGGGTTCCAGAGTCTAGGTGCAAGAATTTGCAATCAGTGGTTTGTGCTTTGTTGCGCAACCAGTCAATCATACGCTTGCCATAACCTGAAGACCTTGCCCTCTCGGCAGTGACAAGATCATCAACATAGAGATGCTTACCCATAAAAAGATTGCTGTAGATACGATAGCCCGCTGCGGCTACAACCTTATTATCTTCGGCGATATATATCAGGCGGAAACCTTCGGCTTCCATATTGCGTACAGTGGGCAAAAATTCGTGCTTTTTTAGATGGGGTCTCAGCTCCGCCATAACATTAAAACAAGCTTCAATCTCGGCATCGATTTTTGCGCGCTGGGGCATGGGGGCTCCTTATTATTAGTCCTCACCCATAACAGTAGTACATAAAACCGACAATGGCCTTAGAGCTCAGGGATATTTCTCGCCGAGCGTTTTAACTAAGGCAACAACCACCGACTGATGCGGATTCTTAAGCAGTGCCATCACCTCAATTTGTAGTGTTTGAAAGTCTGCATAATTAATATTGTTATAGGCAGCAATATTGCTAATCGACTGTCTAAAGCGCTCAAACTCTTGGGCTCTAAAATTTATTCCGTGGGCTGGCTTTAACCCTACATTGTCTTCCTGATGTACAAAGCCAGCGGAGACGCTTTCAACAGAGGCAAGAGCACAGCTCATACCTGAGTCCCCTTAACAGGCACACCTATTTTACTTGTGGCTCCCTGCACCAGATTGCCCATATTCACTTTTTCACCTGAGATATTGATGTTCATCATTTGTATTTTTTGCAATTTTAACTCGCTGGTATCAATACCATTTTTTTCCAACTCGGCAATCATCGCATCGAAAACAACCTGGTGGAGACAGCGTACCTGAGTACTCACATCCATATCATTGTAAGCGCCGGAAGAGATGGTTCGCACCCGACTCAGCAGGTCCAACTCACCCCTTAGGTAGGGGCCAAACCAGGAAAAGACCGTAACCATTGAATAGGCTATGAGATTAAATTTTGAATTTTCGTCCAGATAACCACCAGCCAAAACGCGCCACTGGATTGTGCGCATGGAGCCAAAGTTCGACTGATTTAATATCAGGGTAATGGCTGTGCCTCGGGAGGTGGGCTCGGATTCCGCTTTCATAAAATGGCGCTGTTCACAATTTTTTAGGGCGGGGTCTGTATCAATAATTGAAACAGATTTAACCGAGGTTATCGGGGTCTTGCCTATGAGTTCTGCTTCAACAGCACTATAGATATCTTTCTCAATGCTATAAGAATGATGAAAGACGTACTGAAAGCTCCCCAATGGGCGACCAAAATAGCCGAAAGGATAATTTTTATTAAAGTTTTTTTCACTCGAGTTTTCCTCATCTATTTCTTTATTTAACTGTAGTAGAGTGGCAAGCCCTACGATAGTCAGGAGAACTAGCGACAGGCCAAAGGTGACTATGGCCAAGACTATATGAGTGATTACTGCCACTGCAATTGTAGTTTTTTTGATTCGGTTATCTATATTTCTTGAGTTACTAAAATCCATTTTTTTTGTGACTCCCTTTAAAACTATTGGGACAACCTAATAGCAGTCCCAACCGTTGCTTTGTGTTTTTATTTTTTCATAATTAGAGATTCTTCAGTGAGTTTTTTGACCTGCTTAAATGTGTCAGTACCGCGGACAATCTCCGATGCATTAGTAGATCCGCTGATCGTTAGGCTCCATAAAGTGCTCATTTCAGTCTGGTATAGAAACCCAGTCCAGGCAGTAATTGAATTGCAGGATTCTGACGCGCTCTGCCAAATGGTATTAAAGGTAATCGCGGTACCATAGGCCCAGCCAGTTACCGGGTAGGAAATATTTTGGCAGGCATAGTCAGTGGCACGGTTGACGTAGGTGCCGGTGATCAGGCCACTGCTGTCGATGGAATTAATGGTTAGAGTCGAGCCACTTTGGTTGTCCCATACCGAGGGGGTTGGGATGGAGGTAATTGAATCAGCATAGCTGGCCGCGGTAAACATTAGACTTACAGTCAGTATCGACAGCAATCGGCCGATGGTGGTAAAACGCATAATAACATCCTTATTTTACTGCCCCATAAAAGTACTACAGAGTCTACGTCGAGGCTTGTCCATAAACCCTTGCGCCGTGATCGCACGCGAAAGAATTCTCTCTTAGTATCTCCGCGGACTAACACAAACCCATCAGCCACTAAATAAAAAAACTGCGATTTTTGACTGTGATTAATTAGTTGGAGAAATATAACCTCAATCCCTGGCATGAAGAAACTGAGCTGAGGGAAGAGCTAAATGAAGAGCTATATGAAAAGCTAAGTGAAGACTAAGAGACTCTGGTTAAGAGCTCTGAATAAAACTAGTGCAGATTGAAATTATCGGCTAGGCAGGAGGGCCAAAAAATTAAACAGCCCAGGGGTTATATCAATAAATTATCGGCTAAGAACTAGGCCTTTAGGGAAAGTCGATTTACGACTTTTTGTAGGCACCGGAGGCCCAGGGGTTCGGTGGGCTGACTGGCTTAGCAGAAGCAGGAGGACTCTCAGACTCAGACTCAGACT
>CAJQKW010000090.1 GCA_905478975.1 uncultured Pseudomonadales bacterium
TTAACCGAGAGCTTTAACCTAGAGCTTTAACCTAGAGCTTTAAGAACCCAATTTAGCTAAAACAGGGAGTTATACCGTTGATAGAAGAAAACATGTCCATTTGGCATCTGATCTCCAATGCCAGCGTGCTGGTGCAAATCGTGATGGGGATTTTGTTTGTCGCCTCAATTATGTCTTGGATGATGATCGTGCAGCGGGGGATTTTTCTCAACACCGCTCAGCGTGGATTCCGTCAGTTTGAAGATGCTTTCTGGTCCGGAGTGGATCTCAACAAACTTTACGGCGAACTCACCGCGGAAGCCAAAGAACATGGTGGCCGGGACGGCGTAGAAAATGTCTTTCGCGCTGGGTTTCGTGAATTTAACCGCCTTGCTCAAGCCGGCAAGGTGGATCCGGATGCGGTGATGGAGGGAGCTGATCGCGCCATGCGCGTGGCACTCTCCAGGGAAGATGAAAAGCTCAATATTAGCCTGCCATTTCTCGCAAGTGTTGCTTCAGTAAGTCCTTATATAGGTCTATTTGGCACCGTCTGGGGAATTATGAACTCCTTCCGCGGCCTCGCCATGGTGCAACAGGCCACCTTAGCGACAGTGGCCCCGGGAATATCTGAGGCACTGATCGCCACTGCCATGGGCCTGTTTGCCGCGATTCCCGCACTAATAGCCTATAACCGCTATGCGGCGATAGTCGAGACCATGAACAGCAGCTACGAGACTTTCGCCGAAGAGTTTTCGAGTATTTTGCACCGCCAGATTCGCGCGAACTAATTGGCTCAAGCGCAGTTAGCAAATGGATAAGCTTTTGAGGCTCGAAAAGTGAAGACAAAACGAACAAAACGAAAACTGGTTGCCGAGATTAACGTCGTACCCTACATAGACGTGACTCTGGTATTGCTAGTGGTATTTATGATTACCGCGCCACTGCTGATGCAGGGCGTTAAAGTGGACCTGCCCGAGGCCAACTCAGCGCCTATGGATGCCAAGGACCAAGAACCCTTTATTGTCTCGATCAAAGCGGATGGCAGCTATTGGATTGATGTGAAAGGCGAAAATCAAATTCAAAGCCTCGATGTGATCAAAGACCGTGTCGGCAAAATACTTCGTCAGACGCCGAAAACCCCAGTATTAGTTTGGGGTGACAGTAAGGTGGATTACGGCGTGGTGGTCAATTTGATGAGCGAATTACAGGCCGCCGGAGCGCCATCTGTGGGTTTGGTCACGGAGCCACCACCGAATTAATATGGGCAGTTTTCTCAGTTACTCAGTTGCCGTTCTGGTCAGTCTTGCACTGCACCTAGGCCTGCTTGCGGTGCTTTTTGTCGGCTGGGAACCGGAAACTGCCAGAGTAATGATACAGCCTCAGTATATTCAAGCTACCCTTGTGGAATTGGCACCAAAGAAAACCGTTCAACCAAAGGCCAAACCGAAGAAGCCCAAGGTGGATATTGCCAAGCAGAAGCGCGAGGCAAAACGGCTTAAAGACAAGCAGCGAAAGGCAAAACTCGCGGCGCAGAAAAAGGCTCAGGATAAAAAGCGTGAGCAAGAGCGTAATAAAGCGCTCAGTGAAAAGAAGCGGCTCGAGGCTCTGCGCTTAGCTGAAGAGCAGCGCTTGCGAGATCAGCAAGAGGCGGAGCGCAAACGTATAGAGACAGAGTTTGCCGAAGCCGTCGCGGCAGAGCAGGCCGAGATCAATGCTCAGGAAGACGAACGCATCGCCAATAGTTATCGCCAGCTGATTCAGCAGCGCCTGTCGGAGAATTGGAGCCGTCCCCCCAGTGCGCGATTGGGGATGGAGGCATTAATCCGTATTCGCTTGGTACCCACTGGGCGCATAGTGGGCGTGACTATACTGACCTCAAGTGGCGACACCGCCTTTGATCGCTCAGTGGAGCAGGCGGCGTTAAAAGTAGAACAGTTTATTGAATTGCAGGACATGGAGCCGGACTTATTTGAACGCAAATTCCGACAGGTCGATGTTGCATTTAGTCCCGAAGATCTCAGATTATAAGGTAGTGACGCAATGATAGTTAGAATCGCCAAATCCTCAATCCTTCGCCTACTGCTCGTCGCACTATTGGCAGCAGTGGCGTCCCCAAGTTACAGCGAGCTGGTTATCCGCGTCACCCAAGGCAATGACCAGCCGACCAAAATTGCCATCGCGCCCATTGCCATGGGCGGTGTTCAGGTAGCCGAGGATATCAGTGGGATTGTTGAAGCAGATCTGGCTCGCAGCGGTTTGTTTGATCCCATGGAGCGTCGGGATATGTTGGCTTTTCCCAGTAAAGCCGCAGAGGTCTACTACCGCGACTGGCGTCTCTTGGGCGTTGAATATCTGGTGGCGGGAAATATGCAGGCCATTGGGCAAGGGCGCTACCAAATCGAATTTAGTCTGTTAAATGTCAGTGGCCAGAAAACCGTATTGACTCACAAGGTCAGTGGCACCCTCAACCAGATGCGCGATCTGGCACACCTGATCAGTGATAAAGTCTATGAAGAGATCACCGGTATCCGCGGTGCTTTTTCTACGCGGCTGGCTTATGTCACCGCGACTCGAAAGAATGATATTTATACCTACAGACTGAATGTTGCCGATGCCGACGGTGCTCGAGAGAAGCTGGTTTTGGAATCTGGCGAACCGATTATGTCGCCAGCCTGGTCCGCCAATGGCAAAGAGCTTGCCTATGTCTCCTTTGAAACCGGTCGTCCTGCCATATTCCGTCAGAACCTAGTCAGTGCTCAGCGCGAGCAGCTGACTAATTTCACCGGCCTCAATGGCGCACCGGCTTGGTCTCCAGACGGCAAGCAGATGGCCCTAGTACTGTCGAAAGATGGCAATCCAGAGCTTTATCTGCTGGATCTACAGAGCAAGAAATTCTCGCGCCTGACCCGGCATTTTGCCATTGATACCGAACCCACTTGGATGCCTGATGGCAAACACCTACTGTTCACATCGGATCGCGGCGGCACTCCACAGATCTACAAATTAAATATTGCGAGCAAGGAAACTGAGCGCCTAACCTTCAGCGGCAATTACAACGCTCGCCCAAGTCTGGCGCCAAATGGCCGCACATTGGCCATGGTGCATCGTCAGAGTGACACTTTTCATATCGCCTCGCTCGATCTTAAGACAGGCCGGATGATCGAACTAACGCAAACCCGGCTGGACGAATCTCCGACGGTTGCGCCGAATGGGGCTATGCTAATGTATGCAACTAAACAGGGTGACCGCGGGGTTCTAGCTGCTGTATCATTGGATGCTGGAGTTCGCTATGTACTGCCATCCAGTAGCGGTGATGTAAGAGAACCGGCATGGTCGCCGTTTTTGCGTTAAGCTTTTGTGTAACGGGTGAGTTACACCTTTTAAGTAAGTCTAAGTAAGTCTTAGCAAGACAGTTGCATAGTTAACAGATGTATAGACAAGAGAGACATAGTCAAAAGACTTATAGCGATAAAAAGATTACCACCTTACAATTATGAATATCTTTGCCAAAACAGGAGTTAAAAATGAAAACATCATTTATCAAATCTGGCCTTAGTTCGTTGTTTCTAGCGGTACTGTTGACCGGTTGTGTCAGCAATCCAGAATTAGACGAGCAACAGACTTCAACTGATATTGAAGACACATCTGTACAAACTGGTCAGGTAGATACCTCGGCAATTGACGATGCCACTGTCGAAGTGATGACTGCTGACACTGTATTCTATTTTGATTTTGACAAAGCCTTGCTCAAGCCTGAGTCTCGCGCAGCACTGCTCGAGCACGCTGCAACGCTACAGAATAGTCCACGTAATGTGCGCCTTGAAGGTCACGCTGATGAGCGCGGCACGCGCGAGTACAATATGGCACTGGGCGAGCGACGCGCCAACTCGGTTAAAGAGTTTTTGGTTTTGCAGGGGGTTTCTCCCGGTTTGATCGAAGTGATCAGCTATGGCGAAGAACGTGCAGCAGCTTACGGAAGCAACGATGATGCCTGGGGCTTAAACCGTCGGGTTGAGCTGAAGTAAAAATCGTTTGGCTGCTTAGCTGAGTCAAGTGTATAAAGTGTGCGGCCGGGGTTGTAGAATGCTCTGGCCGTTTCTCTATTTGTAATAAACAGGATTATCCTCTACTCGCCATGAAATCATCTTTCGCACCGGTCGTCATTATTGCCACGTCTCTGCTCTTGCCGGCCCTTGCCAGTAATGTAGCAGCTCAGGCCGCACCCGTAGTCGACCTGAGTTCTAGGGTCTCAAAGCCGGTGGTTCAGTCTCCAGTCGAGATGGGTGGGAGCTATAATCAGTCGCAGATGTTGCAGAATGAAGTGCGTGAACTGCGTGGCTTGGTTGAGCAGCTCAGCTATGAGTTGCAGCGTGTAAAACAGCGACAGATGGATGATTACCTGGACCTTGATCGGCGACTGAGTGCCTTGCTATCAGGTGCCACGCCGGATGATTTCGCTACCGATGCTGACAGTGACTTGCAGTTGAGTGGCGATGGACAGCCGGCCCCTAAGGTTACCGGTGCGCTGGTTGGAGATGACCTGTCTCAGAGTCCACTGTCTGAAGCTGGGAAAGTGCCTACTGCTGTACCTGCGATCAACACCGAAGAGATCGCCCAAAACTACGCCCAGGCTTCAAACCTATTGCTTAAACAGCGCGATATCAACGCCGCCGCGTTGGCCTTTAAACAGCATGTGGTGGATTATCCGAACAGTCCCTACATAGCCAATGCCTATTATTGGCTTGGCGAGATCTATCTGCTTCAAGGCCAGGACGAAATGGCCCGTCAGGCTTTTACCCTAGTGGTTGAACAGCATTCAAATCACGGCAAGGCCATGGACGCGACGTTTAAACTGGGTAAAATATATCACCAGCTGGGTGAGACTGATCGCGCCCGTGACCTACTTGAGAAAGCCTCGAGAGGAATCGGTGGAGCTGCCAGTAAAGCTCAAGCCTATTTGAAAAATAATTTTTAAGAGCCTTCTAAATCGAGCTTTTCAATAAGAGCTCTATTAAAGAGCTCTATTAAAGAGCTCAGTTTTAATAGCTCAACCGCTCGCGCTAGCCAACTAGAAAAATAACCTCATGCCTGAAACTACACTCCGTATCACCGAGATATTCCATTCCCTGCAAGGTGAAACCAGCACGGTCGGCTTGCCCACTGTGTTTGTACGCCTTACCGGTTGCCCATTGCGCTGTGGTTACTGCGACACCGCCTATGCCTTCGAGGGTGGCAGTAAATGGACCCTCAGCGACATTCTAAGCACCGTGGCAGACTTTGGCGCTAACTATGTCACTGTCACCGGAGGCGAGCCCTTAGCGCAGCCTCAGTGCATCGAGCTATTAGAAATGCTCTGCGACCTGGGTTACCGGGTTTCCCTGGAAACCAGCGGTGCCATGCCAGTAGAAGAGGTAGATCCGCGCGTGTTTAAAATTGTCGATCTCAAAACCCCGGGTTCTGGGGAAGTATCAAAAAACCTCTATGGCAATATCGAGCATCTTTTACCCCATGACGAGGTCAAGTTTGTGATCTGCGATCGTCAGGATTACGACTGGAGCTGTATGAAGGTCGACGAGCTAGGTTTGCGGGGCAGGGTATCGGAAATACTCTTCTCACCCAGTCAGGGCCAGCTGGCACCGGCACAGCTTGCCGAGTGGATGCTCCACGACAAGCTCAATCTGCGTATGCAGATTCAGACGCACAAATATATCTTCGGCGACCAGCCCGGTCACTAGGTCGAGATAAAGAAACCATTTATCAACACAGGACAATCTATTAAGCATGGCAAAGAAAGCTGTAATTCTGGTATCCGGCGGACTGGATTCAACCACTGTAGTGGCAATGGCCAAAAGCCAAGGCTATGACTGCTACACCCTCAGTTTCGATTACGGCCAGCGCCATCGCTCTGAGCTGGTCGCCGCGCAAAATGTTTCCGAACTAATGACCGTCCATGCCCATAAAGTGGTCAAGCTGGATCTCGGTAGTATTGGTGGCTCAGCCCTCACCGATAGCCGCATTGAAATACCAGAGTCCGAAACCACGGGCATACCGGTCACCTATGTTCCCGCCCGCAATACCGTATTTTTGTCTATCGCCCTAGGCTGGGCCGAAGTGTTGAGCGCCAATGATATTTTTCTCGGCGTTAACGCCGTCGACTACTCCGGTTATCCCGACTGTCGACCTGAATATATACAAGCTTTCGAAACCATGGCCAACCTCGCCACCAAAGCCGCAGTAGAGGGGCAGAAGCTAAACATTCATGCGCCGCTTATCGACATGACCAAGGGTCAAATTGTGCAGGCTGGCTTGGCATTAGGGGTGGATTACAGCAAGACCGTCTCCTGTTATCAGGCCAATTTAGAAGGAGAGGCCTGTGGTAAATGTGAAAGCTGCCGACTGCGTCGACAGGGCTTCGAACAGGCCAACATAAAAGACCCAACAAGATATCAAAATAACGCTTGAATTTTGACTGCTGGTCAGTATGATACGCACCTCTTCAAAAGGGCCGTTAGCTCAGCGGTAGAGCAGTTGGCTTTTAACCAATTGGTCGATGGTTCGAATCCATCACGGCCCACCAAACAAATAAAAAAGCCACCCTTTTGGGTGGCTTTTTTATTTGTCCGGCGGGTCCGTCTGGAAAGAACCACCGTTCGACAAACACGGCTTACAGCCGAGTTTGGACGCCGCAGGCGCCCGAAGGGTGAATAGCAGCCGGGTACAGCTTTTATAGCGAATTCACCAACTTCCAGTCACTTGCCGTTATTACTCTCGATGATGGTACGTCTGCACAAATTGTTACTAATGCCGGTGATGCTGAGCTCCAGGGCATGGATTTTAATCTCGCATTTCAGGCAACAGAAGGCCTTAGCTTGGGTATTAGTGGTGCCTATTATGATACGGAGTTCGTAAGCATCAAAGGTGCTTCCGAGAACCCTACGGTTAATGGCTCACTGGGTAAGCCGATTGGAAACGTGCCAAAGTTTACTGGCACCGCAGGGATAAGCAGTGATTTCAACTTAACATCGTCGATTCCAGGTTTTATTCGACTCGATTATAGCCATAAAGGAAGAGCGAATGTCGCCCCAGTTGGCAGCTTAAAAAAGCCATGGAATTATCCTGAACAATCCGCTGTTATGCAAATGCTTGATCTTAGCTCTGGCCTAGAATTAAATCAGTGGTCAATTGGATTTTTCGTGGATAATTTACTGAATGAGCGAGAAAACAGCAGCCCTGATCCGATTCCTTCATTAGCAACGCACCCTAAGCCACGTACTGTAGGTATCAGCATTGGTATAAGTTTTGACTAGTTAAGCTGATAAAGGTGCATTTCCCTAAAGCAGGGCGAGCTAAGTCGGCTCGCTCTGTTTTTTTTGTATGTGTTTTATCAGGGTTAATTCAACGCATGTGAGATGTGGGCCCTATAGTCGGCTTATGCCGATTTTTTTCTTTTCGCAGGTCGCGTAAGTTCAATATTGCCCAAGGTTTTACTTTTCTGCTCGCCCTCATTTCGCCCTCATTGCTACTTGGCTGATACGTTCCGGTGTAAATTACTTATTTCCATATTGAAATATTAATATTTCCGGATCTACTAGGCGATAAAGCTAAACTGTAATTCTAAATTATGTCAAAGCATCGTCAGCCGCTCTCAATTCCGCGCCCAGGGCTATAGCTAAACAAGCTGCTTAACTAACCCCAAGTACATTTCCAGCCCAGCCCAGCCCAGCCCAGCCTAGATTTCCTAACTACAAATCGTTATTGTCCTCTCCAGCAAGCGTTAATCACTCCCAAGAGGCGATCATGAAAATTCATCAGGTCTATACCGAAAGCGTACTCCGCAACTTCACCTATTTAATTGAATTAGAGAATAACTCTGCTTTGGTAATAGACCCCTGGGACGCCGGAGAGGTCAACAGCCTGTTAAGCAAGCACCAGTTAAGCCTACAGGCGATTATCAACACCCACGAACACTGGGACCATATCCAAGGTAACAATGAGCTGGTGGCTGAGCATGGCTGCGAGGTTTGGGCTCACGGCAACGGCGAAGGAAAGGTGCCGGGCTTAACTCGCATGTTGATCGCAGGCGAACTGATCGATTTAGATTGCGGCGCCCAGTTGCGTGTGCTCGACACGCCGGGCCATACCTATGCTCATCTGTGCTTTCTAGTTCTCGAGAATGGCACAGAGACAGCCGTATTTACCGGTGATACATTGTTCAATGCCGGAATAGGCCACTGCCGCAGTGGCGATATTGATTCACTCTACCAAACGATTTCGGAACAATTCCATACTCTCGATGATCGTATTCTTGTTTACCCCGGCCATGACTATTTAGAGAATAACTTGCGTTTTACCCTCTGTGTGGAGCCCGATAATCAGCTGGCGCAAGAGTGGCTGCCCCGTGCCATAGCCGCGGATCCAGTGGTGTCTCCCCTGGTTACCTCTATAGGTGATGAGCGGGGATTTAATAGTTTCTTCCGTTTGACCAATGAGCAGATTCGCGCAGGTCTCAACTGCGTGGATGCAACTGAAAAGGAGGTTTTTACTGCTCTGCGTTCCCTGCGTGACAAATGGTAGAGTAGGCGGTGTAGCCTATAATTAACATTATAATAATTATTTAAAACACTGATTATTAACATTATTCTGATTCTAAATGTTTCCACTTTAGCCTGATCCTATTGCCCCGAGCGGGGTGATATGGCTTTGATCACTACCTTTTTCGGTCAATTTCTAGTCTCCTTCCTGCACTCCTTTCTGTGACCAGATCCGCCATTAACCTAGATTTAAATTCAAATACAAGCGTCATAATCAATAAAAAATTACTTTACAGGGTGGGGGCTAAGCCTGTTTTGGAGTCTTATAGAGTATGCCTTTTAGCGAATTGCTAATTAGCTGCTCTCTCTGAAAAGCAGGGCAAGCCATAATAAGGATTGTTAGGTAAATGCTAATCTCAGGATCGAGATTAGAAAACGGATGTATAGGTGACAGGGTGAGTCGTAAACAGCAAGAAATAGAGCATGTTGATCTGCCAGTAGATGAAAGCATTCTACTGGATCGCGACAGGCTGGAAATAGAGGGACTTATTTTGCATATGACAGCCGCTGGTGCTGGCATTAGCCAAACCGAAATCGATCAGTTGTACAAAGATACCTCCAACGAACTGCGCCGCCTACTGGTACGCAAGCTCGGAGATGAAGAGGGCGCCGAGGCGCTGGCGCAAGACGCCTATCTCAAACTATTGCGGATTAAACACAACCAGGATGTTGGCGATCTGCGTCACTACCTGTTTAGCATGGCCGTCAGGCTGGCCCTGAACGTGCTGCGCAAGCGCAAGATGGATACCCAGTACTACGGCCACAAAGAAAAGTCGGTGCGATTGCTAACGCAGGACAGCTGCGCTTATCGTGTGCTGCTCGATGAGCTCAAGCGCGAGACTTTGAAAGAGAGTATTACTCAATTGCCGGAGAAGACCCGTTATATCTATCTGCTACATGAGTTCAAACAGGTGCCAACCGCTGAGATTGCGCGGCAACTGGATGCCTCTGAAGCGGTGATTACAACGCATATTGATTGCGCCAGGGGTCAGACCGAAAAAGCCCTAACTGAATTTGTCTTGATGGATGTCTGATAACTGCCCCAGGGACAAGACCCGGGCGGCATTGAAAAATCTCGAGCCTTGGGCCGATAACGAAATCAACCGACTGGAAAAGAACTTTGCCGCTCAACGTCGCTCGGATGAAATGGCGGCTAAATCATCTAGCGTCTCGGACTCTCTGCTTGCAAGGGCTTTAGCTACCAGTAAAAACGTCAGTTTCACCGCTGGTTTTTTGTTAGGCCTGATCTCTGGCCTGGCACTGTCGGCATTGATCATTCTGCTATAGACACTTAATTCCAACTAATACTATCCCCTGATTAACCTCTTTCAAGTACAGTTGAGCCACGCAGCGGCTGCTGCGCGGTTTACTGCTGTGGAAAAGTCTCTCTATGTTAAAAATTTTTAAAGATCGCAACTTCTTCATTTTCTGGTTTGGAGAAATGACCTCAGTGGTTGGCGATCATATTAGTCTGCTGGCATTCCCCTGGTTGGTGTTACAGATGACTGGCAGTGCATTAATGACCGGTTTGGTCTTTGCCGTACAGGGCATTCCGCGGGCGCTGCTGATGCTGGCGGGTGGTGCTCTGGTGGATCGCACCAGCCCCCGCCTGATCATGATACTGAGCAATGCCGCGCGTTTGGTTATGGTGTTGGGCCTCGCCTATATGATTACCAACGATCTGGTGAATATCACCAATGTGTTTGTCATCGCATTCTTTTTTGGTGTGGCTGATGCCTTTTTCTATCCTGCCAGCACCTCCATTTTGCCGAGTATTGTGCCGCGAACAATGCTTAAAGAAGGTAATGCAGTGCTACAAATTACCCTGCATCTGGGCATGACGGCGGGTCCTGTGTTGGCCGGTTTAATTATTGCTGGTGAGCTCAGTAGTCTATCCCACGAGCCTATAGCGCAGTCCCTGGTTGGCGTGGGTGATGCCTATGAAAAAGATCGTGAGGGCTTGGCACGGGCCTTTTTTGTTGACGCTATAACCTTCGCTCTTTCACTGATCTCGCTGTTTTTTGTCAAGACCAGGCCTCTCGGTGGAGAGCCATCCACGGGCCGAGAGCAGCAGTCGCTATATCAGGAAGTCAAAGTCGCAGTGCAATGGGTGAATTCTATTCCCGCTGTGCGCTTAGGCTTTATCGGTATGGCGATTATCCATTTTCTGTTTATGCCAGTGATCTATGTGGGCCTGCCGGTTTTGGCTAAATCGCGCTTTGTCGACGGCGCCTATGTCTATGGCCTCGAACTTGCAGCCTATGGTACGGGGGCATTGTTAGGCGCGGCACTGAGTGGCCTGCTGCCGAGCCCCAGTGACCGCAAGTTAATCCCGTTGATGTTTACGGTGTTTATTTACAGTGGCTCAACTCTGGGCTTGATCGTCTGGTACGAACCCTATTGGTGGGCGATGTTACTGTTCTTTTTTGCCGGAATTTTTGATAGCTATATGTTCGTGCATTTTAATACTTGGATACAGCGAACTTGCCCGGAACAGCTACTGGGTCGGGTGATGAGTATTTTGATGTTTATGTCGGTGGGGCTGGTGCCGGTGGGCAATGCGATGATTGGTTTTGCGCTGGATTGGAATCTATCGGCAACACTGGTTGGCTGCTCGGTGGTGATAGTGCTGCTCTGCGCAAAGATTGCTCTGGACCCTCGAGCTCGACAGGTGCAACCCATGAAAGCTGTCAGCCAGTGATGGGCTGACAGCTTTTAACTGAGCTTTTTACTAGGTTCTTAACTGAGTGCAGGGCTGGTATATACCCGCAATATGGCTGCTTTAGCTCTGATACTCTGTATTGACCACAACCACATCCACATCCAGTCCGGAAATCACTCGCTCAGCAGTATTGCCTCTGCGCGTGGCGCTCTGTCCGGTCTGTCCCAAGGTTCCCATAATCACCAAATCAGCAAGAATCTCTTTGGCGGTTTTAGCAACAGCTTCATCGGTATAACCCGGCACCACGTGAATATTCTCTGATGGCAAGCCAGTCTCTTTGGCCAATTTTCCGCGGTCCGGATAATTCATCGAGTCTTTGTAGGCATTGACTACGTGCAACTCTGCGCCATAGTGCTCGGCAAGCCATTTTCCGCGAGCAAGAATATTGGCATTCAAAAGCCTCTGCTGATCGCCAATGGCCTGAAAGTTAACCGCGGCCAAAATCGTTTTACGCTGCTCGGCAGCACCGGGGCGCACCAAAATCACAGGGCAGGTGGCTTTCTTCAGGACTTTCCACTTTGACTCGGAGAAGGTGATGCGCAGGGCATGCTTTTTCTTCTTTTGAATCGGCAGCAAAATCACATCGGCGCCAAAACGGTTGGCGGATTTCAGTATTGAACGCTGCCACTCGCTGGACCAGGAGATTTCAATCTGATAATCCAGGCCTTCTTTGTTTAGTGGCCCGTGAATCTCTTCTTCAAACCACTGGCTATTTTTAAACAGTGAATCATTGGTAGCTCTTGTGTCTATGCTCTCGCTATCCACGGCGATAAAAATATACAGTGTCGGCGCGGGCGTGCGAAAGCGTGCGGTAATAATCGCGCGCTGAAGAGCGATATGATTACTGGCGGTGGGATCTACTACGACAAAGACTCTCTCTTGCTCTGACTTCATTTACTACTCCTTATAGTGTGTTCTCTCATTGGGCTTACACCGATCTCCAGTATCCATGCCGCAGATGACAATACTATGACAAAATAAACATACGACCGACTAAAAATACGCATCCTGACAGAAAAATTATAGAACAGCAGCAATGTTAGCGTTAGCTATAAATGAATATTCTACTCCCGGCACTTTGCTCAAGGATAAAGTTGCGGTATCGCTGTTGTCTCACTTACACTAAAACCCCTTTGAGACCTCACTGAATTCTGTAATAAATAATAATAAAAGTGCCGCAGGCCCCAAGTAAAGGGGCCACAGCGCGAATAAAAGGTAGTCAACACTTTGAATAATTCAACCCTACGGATTGCTTCGCCACTGGCGGCTGCGGTGATTAGCGTCGATGTTCAGCCCGGGGATCCGGTGCTCAAAGACCAGCCACTGGTGAGCCTTGAATCGATGAAAATGCAGACCCTGGTAACCGCTCCTGAGGACGCTGCGGTTAAAGCCGTCTTGGTCGCCAATGGCGATACTGTTCAGGCGGGGCAGATACTCTTTGAGCTTGAGTGCGCTGCTGCCGCGACGAGAACGACCCCCGAGATTGTGGGAAAAGTGGTTACAGCAGAACCAGCCACCGGCAACCTGCTTGAAGAGCTGCAAACCCAGCTGGCCTATTCATCCGATGCAGCACGGGCCGACTCGGTGCAGCGGCGGCATAAAAAGGGCTATCGCAGCGCTCGAGAGAATCTCACAGATCTCTGTGATACGAACTCCTTTGTTGAATATGGTCAGCTGGCGGTTGCTGCCCAACGAGATCGCAAAGATGCCGAATCCTTAAAAATCGAGAGTCCGGGGGATGGCGTGATAACCGGTCTGGCAACGATTAACAGTGCCGACTTTGGCCCCCAAGCCACTCAGGTCGCCGTGATCGTCAATGACTACTCAGTGCTAGCGGGAACCCAGGGCTACTTTCACCACAAAAAAATTGATCGGATATTGGAACAGGCCGGCAAGGCCAGCCTGCCAGTAGTGATGTACACCGAGGGCGGCGGTGGCCGTCCCGGAGATACCGATGTTAAAACCCAGATCGCTGGCCTCGATGTGCCAACCTTTGCCCGCTGGGCGAGCCTTAGTGGCCGGGTGCCATTAATTGCGGTAAACAATGGTTACTGTTTTGCCGGCAACGCCGCACTGTTTGGCTGCGCCGATATTCGCATTGCTACAAAAAATTCATGGATCGGCATGGCTGGCCCCGCCATGATTGAGGGCGGTGGGTTGGGTAGTTTTGCGCCTACAGAGATAGGGCCAATTGAGATTCAGGCAAAAAATGGCGTGGTCGATCTGGTGGCCGAAGATGAGTCCCATGCAACCGAACTAGCGCAAAAGTGTCTGGCCTATTTTCAGGGAGACAAGCAGTCATGGGACTGCGCCGACCAGTCTGACTTGCGCGAGATGATGCCTCTGGATCGTCGCTTTGTCTATGATATCCGCTCGATCATTGGGCAGCTTGTGGACAGTGACAGCTTCACCGAATTGTCCCAGCCCTATGGCGCGGGCATTATCATCGGCTTTATTCGCATTGAAGGGGTGGCCATGGGGTTAATGGCCAATGACTGCCGTGTCTTGGGTGGTGCGATTGATGCCGAAGCGGCAGACAAGGCGGCGCGCTTTATCAGCCTCTGCGATCAGTTCTCGATTCCACTGTTATCACTCTGCGACACGCCCGGCTTTATGGTTGGCCCCGTCAGTGAAGAGCAGGCGGCAGTGCGACGTATGGCCGCGTTATTTATCGCTGGCGCCAAAATCACTGTGCCACTGGTAACAATTTTTTTGCGCAAAGGCTATGGTCTCGGCGCTATGGCAATGGCCGGTGGCAGTTTCCATCATCCGCGATTTAGCGCCGCTTGGCCCGCCGGTGAATTTGGCGCCATGGGACTTGAGGGGGCAGTGCGCCTCGGCTTTAAAAAGGAGTTGGCAGCAGAGACCGATGAGGCGGCCCGCGATGCATTATTTAACCAGCTGGTCGACAGTATGTATCAGCGCGGCAAAGCCACCGAAGCGGCGGCTCATCTTGAGATTGATGCAGTGATTGATCCGGCTGATACTCGCGCTGTGATTGTCAGGGCGCTGGGTATTGTCGAATAGGCTATTCGATCACTCGCCGCTGAACTAGCGGCGAGGCGTAAGTCTGCATTCTCAGCGGGTAAAACTAGTCGGGCTCAACATTGTGGTAGATGTCTTGGACATCATCGAGATCGTTGAGCATAAACATAAAGCGCTCAAACATCTCCCCATCATCGCCAGTTACCGGGGCGGTGTTCTGGGCAATAAACTGTATCTCATCCACTTCGTAGTCGATCTCACCAAAGGCTTCACTAAGAGCCTGCTTGGCTTTAAAGGACTCTGTATGGGGCGCAAACACGGTCAACATACCCTCTTCATTCTCCAGGTCTATCACATCCACATCGCCCAGTAACAGGGTATCCAGAACCGCCTCTTCATCCTGGCCGGAAAACATCAGAATACTCAGGTGATCAAACATATGGCTCACCGAGCCCTGTGTGCCAATCTTGGTTTTAGTTTTGGTGAAGCACTGGCGCACATCGCCAAAGGTACGGTTAGGGTTATCGGTTAAACACTCGATAATCACCATGCAGTTGCCCGGGCCATAGCCTTCATAGCGGGCCAGTTCAAAATTCTCACCGGCGCCGCCCTTGGCTTTTTCGATAGCTTTGTCGATAACATGGGTTGGCACCTGATCTTTTTTCGCCCGCTCGATAAGGCTGCGCAAGGCAAGGTTACCGGTGGGGTCGAGACCGCCGGCTTTGGCGCAGACATAAATCTCGCGACCATATTTGCTGTATACCTTGGCTTTGGCATCTGAGGTTTTTGCCATTGAGTCTTTACGGTTTTGGTACGCTCTGCCCATGTCTAATTCCAATCCATCGAGTTTAAGCCCGCAATTCTACAACAGCCTGATGCTCAGGGCATTCTAAAATCCCCGCCAAGGACAAGAATGTTAGCGGTCAGCCACTTGATTTCGCTCTGTTTGAACGCCCAAAATCGAGTGGTTGGAGGTGCTAGAGGTGCTGGAGACATCTTCGACAATAGTCCACTCCCTTTTAATCAATTCCAACAGCTGTTTCAACTGATAGTCAGTTTTTCCCGGCAGCGCGGTCTGTTGTCGGATCAAACGGCCATAGAGGTGCAGTGCCTGCTCGGCGGTCTGCTCTATGGACAGCTGAAGGGCGGTTTTCCGTGCCGCCTGAGATAGCGATAGGCGATTCAGTGCTGGCTGCTCGGCAACCCAGTGTAAGGCCTCGGCGAAAACAACAGAGGACTGACTCTTCAACAGTCGACCATTGTGTTGGTCGACGACCAGTTCTCGGGTGCCTGGGGCATCCAGAGCTACCACCGGGATACCGCAGGCCATGGCTTCGCTAATCGCCATGCCCTGAGTTTCACTCTTTGAGGAGAAGACAAATACATCCATAGCATCATAGGCATCGGCGACCTGATCCGGCGCGAGATCTCCGGCTCTAAGCAGTCGTTCACTGAGGCCTGCGCGCTGAAAAACATCGGCGATCAGGTTCTCGGCGGGGCCGCTGCCGATCAGCAGAAAATAGGTTTTTGGGCTATGTTTTTTGCGAGGCTGATACTGGGCTTGGCGCTGAGTCATCAGTTCCACCACAGAGGTGGCCAGAAAAGATAGGTTTTTGTCCTCAGACAAACGCCCTAAATGGCCGACTACAAAGGCTTTGCTGGGAATATTTCGCGATTTGCGAAAACGGTAGCCATTGGCATTGGCAAAGCGCTCCAAGTGCAACCCCGTTGGCACTATATTGATCGGTGTCTGGACGCCGCGCTGCTGCAATAGCCGCGCGATACTCTCGCTAGGGGCAAAGACCAGATCGGCCAAATTGCTGTAGTGGGTCGCCAGAGCCACGGCAAATTCTTGCATGGTCGGGGAGTTTTCTGGCACATAGTGAGCCGACTGCTCGTAGAGTGTGTGGTGGGTAAACACCAGGGGCAAGTTGCGAGCCCGGGCAATTCGCAGTGCTGTCATGCCGAGTAGAAAGGGCTGGTTGGCGTGAACAATATGGGGTTTAAATTGCTCTAGTTTATTTTTTAGCAAGCCCGGCACCGGCAGTATTAAAAAGAAATCACTGCCATTAAATTGCTGTAGCGCAGGAATCCTGAGTACATCTACTTCATTCTCTGGCATTCCGGAAAATTCTGGCGCGACGATTAAGACGCGATGGCCGAGCTGACGATACTGCTCGGCAAAGCTTTCTACTGATCGTGTAACGCCGCCAACATGAGGTGTGTAACTGTTGGTAAATATGAGGATATTGAGTCTGTTGTTATCCATAGCGGGGCATCCAATGCGTGTGGTTATGCTCAAGCGCGTGATTGATTGAGTGGGGGGGGACGGGGGAAATGTTGATTACTGTCGAGAGGATTGAGTCTTTGGTCTGTTGCCAACATCGGTATAGCCCTGTCTTGTTACTTTGTTACCTCAGTCTATTTAAATCCCAGCTAGTGGAAAAATTATTGATGGCAGTCAACCAGCCGAAGTTTTGGCAGAAATATGCGTTTGCGCACTAAGGCCTTTTGATTTGTTGACTGCTATCAATTCTCTCGGCTCAGGAATCGCAACAATCAGGCCCCACTGAATATTGATTCTCGGATAATAAGATGAGCAACTTCGCTGAGCTAAAAAGACAGATGATCGAATACCAAATGGTGGCGCGCGGGTTACGTGATAAGGCGGTGCTCAATGCCCTGAGTGCAGTACCAAGAGAAAAGTTTGTGCCTTCAGAGTTGGCTGAATTTGCCTACCATGATGCGCCGCTGCCACTGGCTGCCCAGCAGACTATTTCACAGCCTTATGTGGCCGCACTGATGATCTCGGCACTACAGTTGCAGCCCGATGACCGAGTCTTGGAAGTGGGTACTGGCTCTGGCTATGGCGCGGCGATAATTGCTGAGATTGCCGCGCAGGTATACAGCGTTGAGCGACATAAAGTACTCGCCGACAGTGCCCGCCAGCGCCTATTGGCATTGGGCTATGAAAATATTCAGATTCTCTTTGGTGACGGCACCTTAGGCTGGCCAATCCAGGCACCATTTGATGCCATTGCAATTGCCGCCAGCGCTCCAGAGATTCCCCAGGCGCTGTTACAGCAACTCGCCATTGGCGGTCGCTTGGTGATCCCTGTCGGCAATGAAATGCATCGACAGAGTCTGTTGCGTATTCGCCGCATCAGTGAAGATGAGTATCAGCAAGAGGATCTGGGCGGGGTACATTTTGTGCCGCTGATCGGCGCCTCAGGCTGGGAAGAACAACGTCCTAAGCGCAGTCTCAAAGCGGCGATTGGTATCAGCGCTGAAGAATTGATTTATCAGAGTAGTGAACATTTCACCTCGCCATCAGAGGTCTGCCTCGACAAACTTTTACAGCGTATTGGCGACAGCTCTGTGGTGTTGCTGGGTGAGCCCAGCCATGGCAGTGCCGAGTTTTGTGAGATGCGTGCGCGTATCAGCCAAGAGCTCATTGAAAAGAAGGGTTTCAATATTGTTGCCGTTGAAGCCGACTGGCCAGATGCCAATTATATTAACCATTATATTCACAGCACCGCCCCCGATCCGCGACTAAAAAACCCACCCTTTAGCCGTTTTCCCAACTGGATGTGGGCCAACCAATCAATGCTTAAATTCAGCCGATGGCTGCAAGATTACAATGCCACCTTTGCCGATAATGGCCACAGCGTTGGATTTTATGGCCTCGACTTATACAGCTTAAACAGCTCCATTGAAGCGGTATTGGCCTATTTGGATAGCGTCGATCCAACCACCGCTCAGCAAGCAAGGGTGCGCTATGGCTGCCTCACACCCTGGGCCAAAGACCCGACTCTTTATGTCCAAGCCAGATTAACCAAGCAATATAAAAAGTACGAAAAAGACGTGTTGGCCATTCTCCGCGACAGGCTAAAATCCCGGCTTAATTATGCCCATGCTGACGGCCAGCGGTATTTTAGTACTGAACAGAATACGCGTTTGATCGCCGATGCCGAGGGCTATTACAAAACCCTTTATTATGCCGAGCAAGCCTCCTGGAGCCAACGTGATCAGCATATGTTTAACACCCTGCAATCGGTACTTAGCTTTCACGGCAAAGACAGCAAAGTCATTATCTGGGGACACAACTCCCACATAGGCGATGCTCGAGCCACCCAGATGAGTGCTCGCGGCGAGTTTAATATTGGTCAGTTAGTGCGAGAGCAATACCGGGGCAGTGCCTATTCAATCGGTTTTGGCACCGACCATGGCACAGTGGCCGCGTCCTCGGAGTGGGGCGGCCCGATGGAGATTAAACAACTGCAATCCGCCCATATCGACAGTTACGAAGGACTCTGTCACAACGTCGCGACCGACAACTTTTTACTGCCCTTGAGCAAACCGATTAAACCCGCACTGCGCAAGAGACTACTGGCCGAACGTCTAGAGCGTTCGGTAGGAGCCATCTATCAACCCGAGAGTGAGCTACAAAATCATTATTTTTATAGCTGCTTGCCACAGCAGTTTGATGAGTATATTTGGTTTGATGAAACTCGTGCCGTTGAGCCCCTGAGCCGAGCAAACGGCAAGAGTTTGTTCGAGAGTTTTCCATTTGTGGCGTAGATTCATGGGTATTAATTAGGGCCGTATCGCTTATTTTTTAACCAATCTTTATCGCGCAGTTTTAGTTCTCATTTCTAAGAGAACAGACTTATGACAAAAAAAATAAGTGATACGGCTGCGCTTTTATAAAATCGAACCTTAGGCATGGGTGCTTACAATCGATTGTCACTATGACGAAGATTGATGATAGAGCCAACCTCGCCTATTGGCCGGTAACCAGTCCAAAAAGCGCCCAAGAGAGAAAATCACTAACAAGCTAAAAATCAACCGCCCAACGACAATGGTGCCGAGATCCGCGCCTAACAACATCATCAGTAAAGTGTCTTCAATCAGGCTATGACACAAGCCTAAAAAGGCCATGGACATAAAAATATCCTTGCCGGAAATATGTCCGCGACGGGCTTCACTGATTAGCAGGCCACCACCAAAGGAAAGTCCCAGAGTCAGACCAACGATAATAATATTGCTCGCCACAGTGGCAATGCCCAGTAGCTTTAACACCGGGGCCAATAAAAAATGGATCAGGCGCTCGACGCCGAGCACTCGCAGAATGCGCAGAAATAAGGTTAGTGCGGCAATAATGGCGAAGGCCATGGCGATGGTTTGGCCCTGGGTAAAAAACCAATGAGCCCAGCTTGGGTCAGCAGTTTCCGGTTGCCATAGCTGTGGTGCAGGTGTTTGCAGCAATGCCAAGTTACTGTGGGCCTGATAGCATATAAATCCGAACACAAATGCGCCACCAATACGCAACAATAGAGTAAACCATAGACTTATGCCAATGGCTCTGGCGATGGCAACTTCTATGGGTAAGGAGTGGGCGATAAGCATCATTGAGCTGATAACGCTGACTTGCGCTATGGTGAGTTGTTCTGCCATCCCCAGCTGATAAAACACTGCCATACCGGTGTAGATATTGCCTATCATTGCGGCCATCCATACCAGTCCGGTTTCGCCTGGTAGGCCGACTAATATCATCACTGGTTGAATCATTTCGCCTAGAGCTTCAATCCACCCGAGCAGTTCAATACAGCGCACGATGATTAAGGCGGGGATCATGATTTTCATGAGGCTTGAGAAAATCATCCAGACTTCGGTTAGCCAGTCTTGGGTGGACGCTTTGATGGCACTTCGCTGTTTGTTGCTAAGCCAACTGCTCATGATTTCTTCTCAAATTTTGTTTGGCTGTTATACAGCCTATTGAGAGGTTACTCAATCATCATCATTTTTTGATTCAGCTATGTCGAGACGCGAGGGGGCCGATAAAAAACCGATAGGGCCTAGTTTCCGATCTGGAATAAAGCTTGGGGTTGAGTTTTAACCGTTTTTGGCTCAGGCCGTATTAGAGGTGCTTGTATCCTTGGTCATATGGATTGCACCCCAGTTACGCATTTCCAATAAAATGGGTTTTAGTGTTACACCATATGCCGTCAATTTGTATTCAACACGAGGCGGTACCTCTGGGTAAATCTTTCGAGAAACAACTCCGTCGCGTTCTAAGTCTCTCAGCTGTTTTGTGAGCATTCGCTGTGTTATGCCTGGCACCTGAGATCTTAATTTACTGAATCTCAAAACTCGACCACCAAGTAATTGGAATAAAATGACAGGCTTCCAGCGACCTCCAATGACTGCCAAGGTGGCTTCCACCGAACAGCCATAAGGTTTGGAGTAATTGCACATTTTCTCTAAATTTGACATCGCAGTAGTACCTTTTTTGTAACTATAGGCCAAATTAGTGCCTACTTCCCCTTGTGTGATAAGTGTGCAAAATACTCTCTTCGATTATTTGAGATAAGGAATTATTATGCGAACGGCCATACTCAAAAGCCCCGGCGGGCTTGACGAATTATATATTACAGAACAACCGATACCTGTCGCAGGGCCTGGGCAGGTATTGGTTCGCATCAAGGCAAGTTCACTCAATTACCACGACTTGCTGGTTGTGAAAGGTCAGATTCCGGTAGCGGATGGACGAGTGCCTATGTCCGATGGTGCTGGTGTTGTGGAGGCTATTGGGGAGGGCGTCACTCGCTTTAAAGCTGGTGATAATATCGTGTCCACTTTTTTCCCTGATTGGCATGATGGTGTTCCTGCATCAAGTAAGCTGAGAACACTGCCCGGTGACCGTAGCGACGGTTTCGCAACGGAATATGTCGCTATGCCAGAAGAGGCTTTTACTCTTGCACCTCAAGGTTACACCCATGCTGAGGCGGCTACGCTGACCTGTGCCGGTGTGACAGCTTGGCGCGCATTAATGGTGGAAGCGCGGATTAAGCCGGGCGACTGGGTTTTAACCCAAGGCACTGGCGGGGTCTCTATTTTCGCCTTGCAGTTTGCAAAAGCTGCTGGGGCACGAGTGATCGCGACGTCATCCTCTGACGAGAAGTTAGCCAAGCTACAGGAGATGGGAGCCGATGCCGTGATTAATTACAGGTCAACACCTGAATGGGGTAAGGCGGTCAAGTCTCTTACCGGCAATCGGGGTGTTGATGTGGTCATTGAGGTAGGCGGCCCGGCGACCTTGAAGCAATCAATTAAGGCCTGTATAAATGGTGGGCATATTTCAGTCATTGGCTTTGTTGGGGGGAGTAAAGGGAACTTCAGCCCAATGGCTATTTTGGGGCCGCAATTGACTCTTAAAGGTATTTTTGTCGGCAGTCGTGCTCATCAAGAAGATATGATCATGGCAATAGAGGCTAACGGTATCAAGCCTGTTGTTGATCGGAGTTTTCCCTTGGAAGTGATTTCAGATGCGTTTGATTATCAAATTTCGCAAAAACATTTTGGAAAAATCGCTCTAGATATCTGAGGCCGGTGAGGGTCACCCATGTTTTATATAGTCTGGAATTAGGGGTGGGCGTTCCGCGTCACTTCGCTCCTTGTGAGCCTGAGTGTTAAACTCACTCCCACTAATCTCCGGCAAATAAAAAATCCCCCACAGGTTATGGCGAATATATCGATTTGGGTGGCGGGTTCATCGCGGGATGATTCGGCCTTTGGCCTCACCTCTTCGAGGCCGCCCTAAAGTGCGTTCTGCGCCGCTTCGCGGCTTGTGAACCTGAGCATTAAACTCACTCCCACTAATCTCCGGCAAATAAAAAACCCCCACACGAACGTGTGAGGGTTTTTTATTTGGTGGAGCCTAGCGGGATCGAACCGCTGACCTCAACACTGCCAGTGTTGCGCTCTCCCAGCTGAGCTAAGGCCCCAAAAAGGAAGCCGCATAATAGGGATGACCTTGAAGCAAGTCAAGCCTGTTTTGGCGCTATAAAGGGCTTTCAGCCAAGTTGCTGATATTCCTTTTCCATCTTCTTCAGTTTCTTCTTGCCGATACCACCAAGTAGCTCGATGGCGTGGCGCAATCGGGCTCTGGACATGTCGGCGCCGAGCAGGTTCATGGAGTCCATTACCGAGATCGACGCGCTACTGCCAGCGATGGCGATAAATAGGGGTGCCAGGAAGGGTTTGAGCTTGATCTCCATGCTGTCGGCCACTGCTTTGAGGGCGTTGAAGATATTGTCTCGGTTCCATTGCTGCACTGATTCCAGGCGCCAGAGGGCGTATTGCAGCACTTCTATGAGGCGATCCTCCTCTATACCGGCAGCGCGCAGATCATCGGCGCTGATGGGCAGCATGCCGGAGATTAGGTAGCTGCCCAGGGGGGCTATATCGGAGAGGGTTTCCATCCGCTGCTTGGCGAAGGGCAGAAAGGCTTTTAATGTGTCGCGATTGAGTGCCCATTCTTGCAGGCGATCGGCGAGTTGGTCGTCGCTGAGCTCTTCGCGGATCCACATGCCGTTTAACCAGCTGAGTTTCTCTACATCGAATACCGGGCCGCCCAGAGACACGCGCTGAATATCGAAGACTTCGAGCATTTCGGCGAGGGTGAATTTCTCCCGCTCGTCGGGCATCGACCAGCCCATGCGTCCGAGATAGTTGATCAGGGCTTCAGGCAAATAGCCCATGCGCTGATAGAACAGAATGCTGGTGGGATTTTTACGCTTCGACAGTTTGCTCTTGTCTATATTGCGCAGCAGGGGCAGGTGACAGAATACCGGCGTTTCCCAGCCAAAGTATTGATAGAGCAAAATATGCTTGGGGGCTGAGTTAATCCACTCTTCACCGCGAATCACATGGCTGATTTTCATCAGATGATCGTCCACCACATTGGCCAGGTGATAGGTGGGCATGCCGTCGGCTTTGAGCAGAATCTGGAGGTCGATCTGGGTCCAGTCGATACTGATCTCGCCACGCAACATATCGTTAAAGACACATTGGCCTTCCCGAGGCACATTCATGCGCACTACATGGGATTCATTGTTGGCCAGTCGCTGCTCGACCTCACCTTGCTCGAGGCGCTGGCAGTGGCCGTCATAGCCAATAGCTTGTTTCTCTTCCATCTGGGTTTTACGCAGCTGGTCGAGGCGCTCTGAAGTGCAGAAGCAGCGAAAGGCATGGCCGCTATCTAATAGTTGATCGGCGTGCTGGCGATAGATATCTGAGCGTTCGCTCTGACGGTAGGGGCCGTGGGGGCCGCCATTGTCTGGACCTTCGTCCCACTCAAGACCCAACCAGTGCAGGGCGTCGAGGATAGATTTTTCTGATTCCGGAGTTGAGCGCACCTGATCAGTGTCTTCAATGCGGAGTAAAAACTGGCCGCCCTGACTGTGGGCAAAGGCCATATTAAACAGGGCTACGTAGGCGGTGCCAACGTGGGGGTCGCCGGTGGGCGAGGGGGCAATACGGGTGCGAACGGTCATTTAACAATCCAAGTAAAAATCAATGACGCATTATACGTTTTACACGGGGGCCTCTGTCACTATCTGTCTACCTTCAAGGCTAAATAAACCTGCTTGCGGCGCTGATTTAGGTTGCTGGCCACTGGGCGGCTTGCAACAGCGAGCGAATTAAGATGATCGCACTGGTGATACCGCAGAGGGCAATGGCTAGGCTCCAGATAAGCTTTTGTAACAGGATCTGCCAAAGCTGTTGGTAGGCCGGCTGTGGGTCGAGGGTCACTGTGATGTTACCTAATTTAGTCCAGCCGGCGGAGACGCTGGCGCGAGCCTCGACATTGGGGAGGTCGATGAGTCGTTGGAATGACTTTGGCACATTGCCCAACTGGGTGGAGAAAGACCGCTCTATTAGACGGTTGTCGTCTAAATCGACAAAGTAGAGTTTGGAGTAGGGGCCGAGGTGGGCTACGGCGTCGAACAGAACACTGAGTCTGCCTTGCTCTTGGTGGGTGACTATGTCGGGCACTATATCAGCCATGGAAATGGCCAGGGAGGTGGCGCCATTTTGCGCCAGCAGTTGCATATTGTCGATGACCATTAAGCGGGCAGCGTGAATACTGGTTGCTAGCCAGAGGCCCGTTAGCGCGCTGATAACAACAGTGACAACACCGATCAATTGGCGGTATAGGCTCACGTATTTTTCCTTAAGTCTTGGGCTTTAACCCCTGACCAGTTCCGTTCCGACTGATTAACTGTGACAGCCCAACCATCATTTCTAACAGTAGCTATGCCAATTTTGTTGGTCGCGTTAGTTTGAATTGTGTCTATTGCTTGAGCGCATCACCATGACTACTTATACAACGCAGGAAAAATCATTGTCCTTGTCGGGCTTGTTACGAGTGATTGGTTTTATGGCGGTGACCATGAGTGGGGGGAGTTACGGGATTACTTTTTCGGTGCCGGAGGAGTTGCTTCGAGAGGTACAGGCGCAATATGGAGCGGCGGCGGAGCAGCGCTTGCGGGACTGGCAGCAGATCATTGTTCAGTCTGAACCCGGCGACGATATAGAAAAGCTGGTGCAGGTGAATGGCTTTGTTAATCGCGCCCATCAAATCACTAAAACGCTCCATTGGCAGCGCTCGGAGGAGCGGGTTGATCCGCTACAGTTTCTTATTAATCATGCTGGGGATGGCCAGGGTTTTGCTATGACCAAGCTGTTTACACTACACAAAATGGGCGTTCCATTGTCGAAGTTGCGGATTGGCTATGTGCGGGCGGTGGGCAGATACCTGCCAAAAAGGGCTCAGTTGCCAGTAGCTCAAACCGACAGTGGGCAATCCCACACGGTTTTAGCCTATTTTTCGACGCCGGATGCGGAGCCATTAATTCTCGATAATTTGGATAAACGCATCAGGGTGGCATCCCAGCGCCCTGACCTTGAGCCGGTCTATCTGTTTGAGGCCCGGGAAATGCTTCTCCCGGATACTCTTTTATCATCACTGCCAACTGAAAAACCTCATTATGTGGTGAAGTGGCAGAATCTACTGCCGAATCTCAAGTCGGTTCATTACTAGCTTGTTTATGCCTCGTAACTTTGAGTTTTGAGCTCTGTGAACTAAGAGTCTTAGGCCACCGCACCACTGCTGTGCAGGGCCGCGATAGCGTCACTGTCAAAGCCCAATCCATCTAATATCTCAGTGGTATTCTGACCAATAGCGCCGCCGGACGTGCCGTACTGGGGTGCTGACTTAGACAGTTTTAGGGCACTGCCAATCTGCCGCTGAGATCCACCCGCTGGTGTTTTGACCTCGACGATCATGTCTCTCTCAGCGGCATCCTGGTGCTCGCAGGCCTCTGCAAATGTCAGTACCGGCTCGACACAGGCTTCCTTATCTTTAAATATCTCCTGCCATTCAGCCAGCGTCTTGCGCGCAATAATCTGATCTAACTTTTCCCTGAGAGCCTGCTGGGCTCGACTGTCTTGTTGGTTGCCCAGTTTTAACAGCTGCTCATCTCCCAAGGTCTCGCAGAGCACTTGAAAAAACTGTGGCTCCAAACTGCCAATCGACAGATAGCGATTATCCGAGGTCTGGTAATAGTCGTAAAAGCTGCCACCGTTTAGTGACATGGAGCCGGAGGTGGGCTCCACTCCAGCACCCAGATAGGTGGAGCCAAATAGAGCATTAAGGGAGAACATGGCGTCAGTCATGCTGATATCGATCTGCTGCCCCTCACCGCTGATATGACGCTGATTCACCGCGGCCAAAATACCGATCACCGCATGCATCGATCCACCGGCGATATCCGCCACAGGCATACCCATAATCGGCGTGCGATCACCGTCGCGGCCGGAGTAGCCATTCAGCCCAGAGATGGAGAGATAGTTATTGTCGTGACCGGCGCGGTCGCGATAGGGCCCAGTCTGGCCGTAGCCAGTTACCGAACAGTAAATCAGTTTGGGGTTGATCTCACGCAGCTGTTCATAGCCGAGACCTAGGCGCTGCATTACACCGGGACGAAACTGTTCGATCACTATGTCGTAATCCATCACCAGACGTTTGGCAATATCCACCGCCTCGGGGTTCTTTAGGTCCAGAGCGATGGAGCGTTTATTGCGATTGAGGGTGCCGTGGGCGGTTGACTGGCCGTCGGCAAAAGGTGGCATGCTACGCAGCATATCGGGTCGCGTCGGCGATTCCACACGCAGTACTTCGGCGCCCATGTCAGCCAGCATCATAGTGGCGAAAGGGCCGGGCACAAGGGTGGTGAAATCAAGAATTTTAAGGTTTTCGAGGGCGCGCATAGTCTGGGTCCACTGGTCGTTTATTATTAGAATTATGGGGTGGTTCAGCGGCTTACATTATTGTCACAATCTGCTGTTAGGTGCCAGTTTTTAAGCAGACTAGCCGGTCCGATTACATTCCTCAATCCACCAGTCCGTGGCCACTGTCTTATGTCGATTTTTCGGCAGCACAAAATAAAAGGTTCGAGTCATGTCCCGTTTCGGCAATGTTAGGGGCACCAGCTCACCACTCTTAAAATTATTCTGCAGTACGATTTCAGACAGACAGCCAATACCCAAGCCGGCTTCCACCGCTTTTTTAATCGCCTCGTTGTGCTTGAACTGCAAATAAATATCGAGCTTGGGCATTAGCCCGGCCAATGCATTGTTAAAGGTGTGCCGCGCGCCGGATTCTGGTTCCCGCAAGATCCATCTAGCGGCCACTATATCGGCATCGGTGAGGCGCTGCTTTTTTGCCAAGGGGTGAGAGGGGCTGCAAAATACCACCAACCGATCTTCACGCCAGGGAATCAACTCCAGATCCCGGTGCTGGATGGCACCTTCAATCATACCGATGTCCACTTCGTAGTTGGC
>CAJQKW010000091.1 GCA_905478975.1 uncultured Pseudomonadales bacterium
TATTTTGAGAAGCCTATTTTGAGAGGCTTTATTTGAGAGCCTGGACGCTATCAAGTTCTACAGCGCCTGATTCTCCATCTGGTATTCCTGGAGCTTGCGAGTCAGGGTATTGCGCCCCCAGCCCAACAGTTCAGCGGCATCTTTTTTGCGCCCGCCGGTATGGGCAAGGGCGGTTTCAATCATGGTGCGTTCAAAATCCGGAACTGCCTGAGACAGAATATCGCTGCGCCCAGACTTCAACTCCCGCTCACTCCAGCGGCGCAACATTTGCTGCCAGTCACCCTGCACTCGCTGCTCGCCACCAGCCTCTTCCGCTTTAAGCTCTGGCGGCAAATCGGTTAACAGCACTTCGCGACCGGCGGCCATCACCGTTAGCCAGCGGCAGATATTTTCCAGCTGTCGAACATTGCCCGGCCACTCCATGCTACAGAAAAAATCTTCCGCTTCCTGGGACAATAACTTCGGCTCCATCTCCAGCTCTTTGGCGGCGCGATGGAAAAAGTGCTTCATCAACTGGGGAATATCTTCACGGCGATCCGAGAGCTTCGGCAGATGTACGCGAATCACATTGATACGGTGATAGAGATCTTCGCGAAAGCGATTGCTCTGGACCAGCTCTTCCAGATTTTGGTGGGTCGCCGCAATAATCCGCACATCTACTTTTACCGAGGTGTGGCCGCCCACTCGATAGAATTCACCGTCAGCTAAAACCCGTAGCAGACGAGTCTGGGCTTCCGCTGGCATATCGCCAATTTCATCGAGAAACAAAGTGCCGCCATTGGCCTGCTCAAAGCGTCCTTCGCGACGTTGGGCAGCGCCAGTAAAGGCGCCTTTTTCGTGACCAAATAGCTCAGACTCAATCAGGTCATGGGGAATGGCGGCCATATTTAGGGCAATAAAGGTCGAGTTCCGGCGTGGGCTATGTTTGTGCAGCGCATGGGCGACCAGCTCTTTACCGGTGCCAGACTCGCCGTTAATCAATACTGTGATATTGGAATTGGAGAGGCGGCCAATAGCGCGGAAAACTTCTTGCATGGCCGGTGCTTCGCCAATAATTTCTTGGGCTGGCGCCGATTCCTGTGGCACTTCCTGGGGCTTTTGCTCCCGGGCAAAGGTCACACCACGGCGAGCCACATCAACTAATTCATCCAGATCAAAGGGCTTTGGCAGATATTCAAAGGCACCGCCCTGATAGGCGGCCACGGCACTGTCGAGATCTGAGTGAGCGGTGGTAATAATCACCGGGATATCCGGGCGCGTGGAATGAATCTGCTTGAGCAGCTCCAGACCATCTATGCCGGGCATGCGAATATCGGAAATAATAATTTCTGGCAGGGAGGACCGCAGGGCTACCAGCAGGTCGTCGCCATTTTCAAAACTGCGCACTTCAATGCCTTCGCGAGAAATAGCTTTTTCCATAACCCAGCGCAGTGAGCGATCGTCTTCGGCTATCCAAATTTCTGATGTGCTGTTCATACTAAGCCTTTATCGGTAGATAGATAGAGAATCGGGTGCTGCCCGGCTCGGAGTCACATTCAATAATGCCCTGGTGAAGATTGATCGCAGACTGGGCGATGGTTAAGCCCAGTCCTGTGCCTTCGCTGCGACCACTGATCATGGGGAAGAAAATTCGCTCTTTAATATCGGCGGAAATACCCGGCCCGGTATCAACAATATCCAGCCGACAGAGTGCCTTGTGATGCTGACCTGCAATGGTGAAGTTGCGTTGAATTCTGGATTTAAAGGTCAGTCGGCGCTGCGGTAGATCTGACTCGAGTATGGCCTGCATGGCGTTTCGGGCGACGTTTAACACCGCCTGAATAAGCTGTTCACGGTCACCGGACAAATCTGGAATACTCGGATCGTAATCCCGAACCACAGTCAGTCCGCCCTGAACTTCCACTTCGATCAACGTGGCGACATGCTCGGTGACTTCATGAATATTGATCGGGGCAAATTTGGGTAGCTGACTTGGACCCAAGAGCCGGTCGACGAGATTTCTCAGGCGATCGGTTTCGGTGGTAATAATCTGACAGAGCTCAGAGGTCTCACTGTCGATCTCGCTGTCGGATATCTCTCGGGCCAGCAACTGGGCCGCCCCGCGAATACCACCAAGGGGGTTCTTAATCTCATGAGCCAAGCCGCGAATAAGGCTTCTCGAAGTGTCGTGAACTGAGAGCAGTGCCTCCTCACGGTTAATGCGCAAAATACGGTCGATGGGCTGCATCTCCATCAGCACCCACTGATCAGTGCCGATCCTAATCGGTGTCACGGTATAATCCACCTGGGACGATTCAACGCTTAGACCGCGGAGAAATTCATGGCGCAGGGTCAGGGCACGACCAAATTCCAGGGCTTCACGCAAAGTCTGCCGCGCCGTCTCACCGTCATCAAACAGATCGCTCACCGCTGAGCCTCGCAGGCGTACGCTACCCGCTTGAAGCAGAGATTCCGCAGCGGGATTGATATAGTCGATCAATAGACTCTGATCAACCAGCAACACAGCGGTGTTGAGATTATCCAGTAGCAATCTATGTAATTGATCTGAGGTCATAAGGTGCAAGCCGAATCGGGTGTTGGGTCAGTTTTCCGCCGCATGTTTTTGGGCAACGGCATGAGCTCATTAGGCTCTTTTATTAATGCTAGCCATTAAGGTCTCTAATCAGTCTTGCAATAAGCAAGCCAAAAGCCGATGCCCGGAGGGACTTAAAAGCCGCCTAGACAGGGGGGCTGAGAGGCGTTGTGGACCACAGTATAAGCTAAGGCTTCGTTATGCGCACCATTATGGTGCAGGGAGATTTTAATGGGGCCTAATTTCGCTTGAAATGCCGTTGCACATGCACGGTGACGGGCTTGGCAATAACCAGAACAGCTCCCTGAGAAGAGAGCACCCGAGCTGAAATATGATGGGTTCCCCGCTCCAGCCCGGCGATAGAAAGAGAACTTGCGGCGACCGGCGGCCCGTAGGTGGAACCGTCGACATAGAATTGCACTAGGTGATCGACCCCAAGTTCTGGGGTCAGGGCTAGCTGTGCCAATACCTGAGACTGATCAAAGTGTACTAGGGAATCATTTACGGGAGACACCAGAGCGGCAAAGGAATAGCCGTTAAACGCCGGCGACAACTCAGTATCAGTAGAGTCTGGAGGCGTTGCGGCAGCTGGAGTGAGGGTTGGAATCTTGTTCACCGGAGGCAGCTGCACCTTGTCCGCAGCGGCTTCAGCCGGGGCGGTGTCGGTGTAAGTGATATTGCCTTGGTCGTCGGTGACCTTATACACAGCAGCGCTCGCTAGAGAGAGCAGAGTCAGGCTCATGGTAATTGCTACACATAAGGTAACGAGTAAAGTGGGGACGGATGTTTTCATTGATCTGGCCTGCAAGTCTGTTAGTCAACCGCGGCCATCACATAGGGTCGGGGTTCACGCTACTTAAGACTAGACCTATTTTGAACAAAGAAAAAGCCCGCCATTGAGACAATGGCGGACTTTTCGGGTCTTGCTATCGTTCAGCTTCTAATAAGAGCAGAAATGTATTCAGCGATTTATACGCTGTAGTACATATCAAACTCAACCGGGTGAGTGGTGTGCTCAACGCGGTAAACTTCTTCCATCTTCAGCTCAATGTAAGCATCGATCATTTCATTGGTGAATACGCCACCAGCGGTCAGATACTCACGGTCAGCATCTAGCTCGTCCAACGCTTCGCGCAGGCTGCCAGCAACCTGTGGGATAGCGGCGGCTTCTTCAGCAGGCAGATCATAGAGATCTTTGTCCGCTGCATCGCCAGGGTGCATCTTGTGCTTGATTCCGTCCAGACCCGCCATCAGCATTGAAGCAAACATCAGGTATGGGTTGGCAGTTGGATCACCAAAGCGCACTTCTACACGCTTGCCACGTGGGCTAGCAACGTAGGGAATACGGATTGCAGCAGAACGGTTACGGGCTGAGTAAGCCAGCATTACCGGTGCTTCAAAACCTGGGATCAAACGCTTGTAGGAGTTAGTCGATGCGTTAGCAAAAGCATTCAGCGACTTGGCGTGCTTGATGATGCCACCAATGTAGTGCAGAGCCATTTCGCTCAGGCCAGCATAGGCGTCGCCAGCAAACTGGTTGGCGCCGTCTTTAGCGAAAGACATGTGAACGTGCATACCAGAACCGTTGTCACCAACAATTGGCTTAGGCATAAAGGTCGCAGTCTTGCCATAGGCGTGAGCCACGTTGTGGACACAGTACTTAAGGATCTGAACCTGGTCAGCTTTAGCAACCAATGTATCAAAGCGAACACCAATCTCACACTGGCCAGCAGTGCCGACTTCGTGGTGATGTACTTCGATATCTAGACCCATCTGCTCCATAGCATTACACATGGCAGCACGCAGATCATGCAGACTATCAACTGGTGGTACGGGGAAGTAACCGCCTTTAACACCAGGGCGGTGGCCCATGTTGCCATCGGGGAAATCACTGCCTGAAGACCAAGCTGCTTCGTCAGAATTGATCTTGTAGAAAGCGCCGCTCATGTCGACACCCCATTTGATGTCGTCAAAGACGAAGAACTCAGGCTCGGGACCGAAGAATGCGGTATCGCCCAGGCCAGTAGAGTTCAGGTATTGCTCAGCACGCTGGGCAATGGAGCGTGGATCGCGTTCGTAGCCCTGCATAGTGGAAGGCTCAACGATGCCACAGCGAATGATTACAGTAGGCTCATCGGTGAAGGGATCAAGGACAGCAGTGCTGTCGTCTGGCATCAAAATCATGTCTGATTCATTGATACCTTTCCAGCCAGCGATAGATGATCCGTCGAACATTTTGCCTTCAACGAAGAAGTCATCACCGACTTCACCAGTAGGTATAGAGACGTGCTGCTCTTTACCTTTAGTATCAGTAAAGCGCATATCAATCCAGCGAGCGCCACTTTCTTTAATAAGATTTAAAGTCTTGTCAGACATGTATTCCTCCAATATGGAATGTGCATTTTAAGTTGTGCTTTCTAATTCGAAGCCTTTCAGAGAAACCTTACAAAACTGCGCGAGCAATTCTCAACAGACTTTAACAGCCTAAGAAAATGCAATAGTCGTGCCAATAGGCAGACAGTGAAACAGATCTGTCTATACGCCGCAAAGTCAGCCCCAGACCGGTGATACCAGCCAATGGCAGCCAGCCAAAAACCCCAAGACCCAAAGATTGCGCACCGTTATAGTGCAGAACAAAAGTTATATGCACCATTAAGGTGCTCTTTAATGGGGGGTTTATTGATGCCTGCTACTTAGCGGCCGCAGTATAATGCTTTTACAGGTTTTTTCTGCCATTCTTTCTGGTCTATCCTGCACCTACAACAATTCAGGAACACATCTCATGGCGAGCATCGAGGCAGTTTCACAGCCACAGGCGCAAGACATTATTCTTGATGTGCGTCATCCAGACGAAATCGAGCTGCGCCCGCTAGTCTGGTCGGCCAATCAGATTATCTGCCTGCCCTTTTTCCAGATTGCCAAACAGCTAGGTGAACTGGATAAGCAACAGTCCTATTTGCTCTATTGCGAGAGGGGCATTATGAGCCGCCTGCATGCGGATGCCATGGAAAAAAACGGGTTCGAAAAAATCGGCATTTTTATCCTTTAGCTAACCCCTCGACAGAGCTTCCAGAGGCTTAGGAACAAATAAGCCTTTAGAACAAAGCTATATGTGGTCTATTTCACATTATTTGAGCTGATTAGTCGCCATTGTCACTGAGAAGCGACTATATTTAGAGCTTAGCCTGAGTTTTGTCCAACCTAAATCAGCCGCAGGATGCAGCCGATGATGAGCACTGAAAATTTGCTCGGGGAATTCAAGGAAGTAGAGCACTCGACTCCCCGCTCATTCAACAGATCGATTCAGGTCGAGCTGGAAAGGCACGTATCTAAGAACCTCAGCTCAGGACTTATCTTATCAATGGTCGGCGCTATCTTGCTGTTTGTCTTGGGCAGCGCGCAAAACCCAACATTAGGTCACTGGGTGTGGCTAGTCAGCGCCGCCCTATCAAGCTTGGCAATCTGGCTCTGGTCGGTTCGCATGGCCCGCCACACAGAGCTGAGCCGGGCACAGACCCGCGCCATTGTCACCCTCTCATCGATCAGCTACGCCGCACTTTACGGCTTGGCAGCAGTGATTTTTATCCGTACCGAGCAACCGGAAACTATCGCCGTCACGGCGCTGGCCCTGATTTTATTGGCCTACGCCTGGCCACTTAGCCATGCACTCACTAACAGCTTTCGCCATCTCTTCCTCAGCCTGATATTGGTGCCACTGTTCTTTAGCCTGTTCAGCTATCAACCAGAGATCAGCCGAGGTTTTTTGGTTCTGGTGGCACTCAGCTATTTTGTTCTCAATCACACCCAGATCGGCCAGCGACGGGCATTTAACTGGGCCACTGCCAACATGCTCAGAGCCAATGAGCACTCCGATGTGGTGGTCGCCACCAGCCAAAAGATCACCAGCCTGATTGAGCAGACCCCCCTTGGCTTTATCGAGTGGAATCAAGAGCGACAAATTATCGGCTGGAATCCCGCAGCCACCAATATCTTTGGCTATTCCAAAGAGGAGGTGCTGGGTCGCACCACCGAGTTTTTATTTGATAAAAAGAAAAGCTTTTTGCTACAGCAGGTTGAGAACGATCTGTTTCTCTTCGGCAAAGACTTTACCGGCGCAGCGGAAAATGTCACCCGCGATGGCAGCATAATTATCTGCGAGTGGAATGATACGCCGCTGTTTGATGAGGCCATGAATGTGGTCGGCGCCGCCTCTTTTGTCGAGGATGTCACCGACCGGGTCAAACTCGAGACGCGCATCAAGCAGCAGGCCTACTTTGACCCCTTGACCGGCCTGCCCAACCGACATCGTTTAATGGAAGAGTTGAACCGTGTCGTCGCCCTCGCCCAGCGCAGTCAAAATTATTGCTCTCTACTCTTTATTGATCTCGACCACTTTAAAGAAATTAACGATACCCGCGGCCACCACTACGGCGATCTGGCTCTGGCACTATTTGCCCAGCGACTGCGCAAGGTGATCCGCACCGAGGAGGCGGTAGCCCGCCTTGGCGGCGACGAGTTCGTGGTGCTGCTGGAAAACCTCGGGGCCGAAGAAGAGCCCTCGCGAATGCAGATCACTCAGGTGGCGGAAAAGATCATTGACGCGGCCCGCGAGCCCTTTGTGATTAAAGACGAGAAATTCCGCATCAGTTGCAGTATCGGCATTGTGTTGTTTAATGATGGCAGTTCCGATGGCGAGGCAATCTTGCAGCAGGCGGATAAGGCGCTTTACACGATTAAGCGCGAGGGCAAATCAAATTACTATTTCCACAATCAGAAGCTGCCCTCGGAGATGCAGGTGCAGGCGATTCTGCTCGAACAGTTGCGCGACAAAACCAACAGCCAGTCCTTTTTACCCTATTACCAGCCTATTCTGGACACCAAAACTAATTTAATTAGCGGTCTGCAAATATTTTTACGCTGGAAGAACCCCGACAATGAATTAATCGCCGCTAGCGAAATTATCGCACTGCTTGAGTCCGGGTCAATGATCGTCGATATCTCCCTGACCCTCCTCGAACAAATCTTTCGTCAGGTGGATTTATGGCGCACTCAAGATCTCTGGCGCGACGACCAGCAGATCTACTTCACCCTTAGCCTTAGGGAGCTGGAACACCCCTCGTTTACCGCCAGCATTGAAGCGCTGTTGGCAAAATACTCGATTCAGCCCGACACTCTGGCCTTTGCCGTACACACCGAAACACTGCCCAAAATACACAACCCCATGACCCTACAGCTCAATGGACTCAGGGCTTTGGGTATTCGCTTTATCGTCGACAATGTTGGCTATCAAAGCTTGCCGATTCAAAAATTGCGTGAATTCGACGTCAATACCATCCGCATCTCCCACAAACTAATGGCTGAATGCCCCTATATGGAAAGCTCTTGGAATCTGGTTAAAGGCCTGATCGAACTGGCCAAATCCGTTAGCTTAGACTGCATTGCCCCCTGTGTTGAAGAGCCGGAAATACACCATCTATTACTCGATACTGGCTGTCAGTTATTGCAGGGAAACTTGATCGCGCCGCCCTCGCCAGCCACGGCAATCACCCGAATGCTGATCGAACGCAATGCCCTTAGCACAGAAGAATCTCCCGCCTAGCGAAAAGATCCGTAGCAGTTTCTGTCAATTAGCCTATAATCGCGCCTTTTTGCGCCTACTGGTACCTCTCATGTCCATCGAAAACCTGCGGAACATTGCAATCATTGCCCACGTTGACCACGGTAAGACAACTCTGGTCGACAAACTTCTCAGCCAATCTGGCACCCTGGATCGTAAAGATGTGGGTTCAGAGCGTCTTATGGACTCCAACGATCAGGAGAAAGAGCGCGGAATTACAATTCTGGCGAAGAACACTGCGATCAACTGGAATGACTACCGCATCAATATCGTAGACACCCCAGGTCACGCCGACTTCGGTGGTGAAGTAGAGCGCGTACTCTCTATGGTCGACTCAGTATTACTGTTGGTTGATGCCGTTGACGGCCCAATGCCACAGACACGCTTTGTAACCTCCAAGGCATTTGAGCAGGGTTTGCGTCCGATTGTTGTTATCAACAAGGTTGACCGTCCCGGCGCACGTCCAGACTGGGTTATGGATCAGGTCTTTGACCTCTTCGACAACCTCGGCGCTACCGACGAGCAGCTCGACTTCCCGGTTATCTATGCTTCCGCACTGAACGGCATTGCCGGTCTCGATGTCGACGACATGGCCGACGACATGACCCCACTTTACGAAATGATCGTCAAGGACGTCCCTGCACCTAAGGTAGACGTCAACGGCACATTTCAGATGCAGATTTCAGCACTGGCCTATGACAGCTATGTTGGCGTTATCGGTGTTGGTCGAATTACTCGCGGCAAGCTCAAGCCAGGACAGCAAGTTATTGTTAAGTCTGCCGACGGCAAAGAGCGTAAAGGTAAGGTTCTCAATGTTAAAGGTTACCTCGGACTCGAGCAGATTGAGACCGAATTGGCCGGCGCTGGCGATATCGTCTGCATCAACGGCATTGATGGCCTGAGCATTTCTGACACACTCTGCGATCCAGAGAATGTTGAAGCATTGCCAGCACTGAGTGTTGATGAGCCTACAGTGAGCATGACGTTTATTGTTAACGATTCACCTTTTGCCGGACTCGAAGGCAAGTATGTGACCACGCGAAATATTAAAGACCGTCTCGCACAAGAGCTGATTCACAACGTGGCACTGCGCGTTTCTCCTGGCGACACCCCAGACAAATTTATTGTCTCCGGTCGCGGTGAGCTGCACCTGTCGGTACTGATTGAAACCATGCGTCGCGAAGGCTTCGAGATGGGCGTATCGCGTCCGGAAGTGGTTCAAAGAATTGTCGACGGCAAGGTTCACGAGCCCTTTGAGCAGGTTGTAATCGACGTTGAAGAACAGCACCAGGGTTCAGTAATGGAAGAACTCGGCATGCGTAAAGCCGAGTTGACCAATATGGAACCTGATGGCAAAGGCCGTGTACGACTGGAGTTTTCCATGCCGTCTCGCGGACTGATTGGTTTCCGTGGTGCCTTCCTGACCCTGACTTCAGGCTCAGGCATTATGACCAGCATTTTTGACAAGTACGCACCAGCGAAAGAGGGCGAAGCCCACTCGCGCAAGAACGGCGCATTGATCAGTATGGTCAAGGGTAAAACTGCTGCCTATGCATTATTTAATATTCAGGCTCGCGGTCGTCTATTCTTAGGTCATGCGATTGATGTTTACGAAGGCCAGATAGTCGGCATTCACTCTCGCGGCAATGATTTGGTCGTCAACCCGATTAAAGGCAAGCAGCTGACTAACGTTCGCGCCTCGGGAACAGACGAAGCACTGACTCTAGTGCCACCAATCAAGCACACGCTGGAGCAGGCACTGGAGTTTATTGAAGATGATGAGCTGGTAGAAGTCACACCAATCAGCATTCGTCTGCGCAAGAAGCGACTGACTGAGAATGAACGCAAACGTGGACCGAAGTAGACAATAATAAGCGACAGATAATCGTTAAAAAGTAATTTGCTTGAAAACGGCAGGCTTCTGGGTACAGATAGATACAGAGGCCCGCCTGTTTACGGTTATATTTAGTGCTACATTTACTACCAATGGATGGTGGGAAGCCTATGACGACGGAACTCGACAGCGCAGACTCTATACCTAGGGGATTTCTCTCCTTCTCCCTGATCAGTCAGGAAATTATCTCAGTACTCTTTGCCTTTTACTCCTATTACCAAGGAGACATGGATCTAGCCACCTTTTATCTGGCCATGGCCGCACTACTGCTGGTCGGTCTCGGTATTCACTCCATCTTTGATCGACCTCGCAGCGCACGCCTAGTGATGGCCGCAGTGATTATCGGAAGCTACTTTTACCTGCTCTCGGGTGCCTCCGACGGCTCTGGATTGTTTTGGTGTCTGACTATTGTTCCAGTGTTGGTCGGCTGCTTTGGTTATCGCAGCAGTGTTTTTATACTGGGCGCCGTACTCGCCGCTTCAGCCTGGCTTTTTTATGCGTCACCAACATTCGCCTCAATCCCCTCATACACAGACGTCACCGTAGTCCGCTTTCTCTCCTCTTTTGCCGTGCTATCCCTGTTTGCCATTGCCATGGATAACTCTCACTCCCGGAGCCTCAACCGCTACAAAGACCTGTCCCGTCGCGTCGATCAAATTGCCCATCAGGATCAGCTCACCAAGCTGCCCAACCGCCACGATATGGAGCAGCGACTGGAAAAGAAATACCAACAGTACCGCCTGGTAAACCAGCCCTTTTCGGTACTGCTTGCGGACCTCGACAACTTTAAGTTTATCAACGATCGCTATGGCCACGATGTTGGCGATGAAGTGCTGCATGCCATTGGAGCTCTGCTCAGCGAACCGCTGCGGGGAGAAGATGTGGTGGCACGCTGGGGTGGTAATGAATTTATGGTATTGCTGCCCACCGCCAACTCCGAAGCGGCGGTGAATATTGCCGAACGACTGCGGGTTCAGGCCAGCAAACTGGCCATGGATGCACAGGGCGATCAGCTGCGAATTTCCCTCAGTATCGGGGTGGCCTCAATTGACAAGTGCACCGGCATCGACGACCTCATATCCACCGCCGAAAACGGGCTCTATCAGGCCAAGCATATGGGTCGCGATATGGTGATTGTCGGCTAGATAGTTGTCGGCTAGATAG
>CAJQKW010000092.1 GCA_905478975.1 uncultured Pseudomonadales bacterium
GCCCGAATCACTTTAAACACTTCAGCCACTTTAGCCGTGCAGAATTCTACTGCCCCCCAGCATCGGCGGCAGCCTCAACCTTATCCATATGCCCACGCATCCGCGAGATCAGCTCAGGCAACACATTCTCTGGCATGTTGTGGCCCATATCCTCGAGCAGGACAAACTCCGAGCCCTGAATTAACTCCGCGGTGTGAACACCATGTGGCGGCGGCACCAGAGTGTCATCAACACCGTGCATCACCAGCGTGCTGGCCTGAATACTGGCGACATCTTCAGAGCGGTCGCCGGACTTAAAAATCGCCATCAGCTGGCGTGGCATTGAATCGGGAAAGAAACCTCGAGCGCGCATCATCGCATCCCGCTCCGCCGCCGCATCGCCCACGGCAAGCTCACGCAAATTACCCTCGGCCTGACGCGTCGGCCAAGGCAGATGACGGGCACCAGTAGAAGACATAATAGAAACCAAGCTGCGGGTGCGCTGGGGATATTGCGCGGCAACCACCTGGGCGATCATGCCGCCCATAGAGGTGCCAATAATATGCGCATCCTCATAGCCCAACTCATCCATTAGAGCCACCGTATCAGCTGCCATATCATCCAGCGTATAGGGGGCATTAACTGACAGGCCGATCTTTTGCTTAATCAGCTGCAACCACAGAGTCGGCTGCCCCCAATCATCAAAGCGGGTAGAACCACCGACATCGCGATTATCAAACATCAGCAGTTCATAGCCACCCTCTTCGAGACCTTTGACCAGGGTATCCCCCCACACCAGATTGGAACCCCCAAGACCCATAATAATCACTACCTTAGGGCGGTCGGGTTTTGCTCCAACAATTCGGTAGGCCATTTCAATACCGTTTACAGAAACGATACTCAGTGGATGAGATTCAATATAGGTGCGGGAATACTCGGCACTCACTAATGGCGCTGCCACTGTTAGCAACAGACCTAAAATAATGGTTTTCATAAACCTTTCCTAATCAAGCAATTCACTAAGAGATCAATGAAGCCAGCACCGCGCGTTTCCCCTGAAAGGGCCGCCGTCCATGCATCACTAAAAAATTATCTAACACAGCAACATCACCAGACTGCCAGGGAATATCAAACGTCAGTTGGTCGGCCAGCTCAATGGCCAGGGCCATATGGCTGCTGTCGATAGCCGAACCATCGCCAAAACAGATGGATTTCTCACCGCTATTGCGGGCATCTTTCCAACCGCGGAAGGCGGCGATCAGCTGATTGAAGAATACTGTTCGGCCATCATTGAGCTGGCGCACCGCGGGCAATACAGGGGTGGTCACAGTCAGGGAGCCGTCTTCCTGCCACTGCCAGTGATAATTCAAATGGGCAAGTTTTGCCTCAGCCTGCTGGCGATTATCGGCACTCAATGTGCTCTGCCAACTGCGGCCCTGACCTGAGGCCAAGTCCTCTACCAGAGGCATGGTCTGGGAATAGCGCACGCCTTTATTCTCGCAATCGGTAACAAACTCCGGCAGCTGCTCGCGAAGTTGTTGCAGCAAAATATCTGAACGGCAAATGGGGGTAGCACCGCCGCTTTCAGCCGCGTGCTCACAGAAAAACAGTAGCTTCGAAGGGTAGACCGGGGTCTGGGCCATCTCGTGATGTAAAAAGATCGACACCGTTGGCGGTGCTTCATTGGCGGTAAACACCAACTCGGTGCGGTTGCGTCTCACTGCATTGGACAGAGACTCGGCATAGGTAAAGTTGGGCCAGTCAAAGGCGCGAATAAAATCATCGAAGTCGCGATCATCTTTAAGCCCAAAACCGCGAAATAAAATCGCACCAGTGAGCGCCAGCTGCTCTTCGATCTGATCTCTATGCTCGACGATCCAATCCGCAATAACAGCCTTACTCGCTTGCTGATCCGAACAGAACGCCAGCGGAAAAACCGTCTCGGCATAATGCTGTTGTCCGGCTAAATCGATCGTTTTAACGTTAAATTGGCTCATAGGGCTTAATCGTAAATCGAGTGGAAAGTATTAAACGCCGCTTCACAGAACTGTGCCGGATCATTAAAACGACGGTTCTGATTGAGCGCTGAAATGGCCTCCATTTCCTCATCGTTTAAGCTAAATTCAGTAAGGGTTAAATTCTCAATCAGACGCTGAGGATTACTGGTCTTAGGAATCACCGCCGTGCCCCGCTGAATACCCCAGCGCAATACCACCTGAGCTGCTGTAACAGCATTACGCTGAGCCGCTGCCAGCACTGAGGGATCTGTTAGTACGGTGTCATTGGCGCTGGCCATATTCAGTGCCACATAGGACAGGGAACCCAGCGGCGAGAACGCAGTGACCGCCATATTGTAAGAGCGCGCTGTGCGCAATAAAGCTTCCTGAGTAAGGTAAGGGTGAGATTCAATCTGTAGCATGGCCGGCTTGATTCGGGCATAGCTCATCAGATCATGTAATAGAACTGCACTGTAATTACAGACGCCAATTTGGCGCACCAAACCCTTTTCAACAAGCTGTTCCATGGCACCCCAGGTTTCACTCAGGGGAACCTGATCAAGCTCCATACCCGGGTTCTCAGCGCTGTGATCAAAGATCCACTCCGCCGGGTAGCGATGATTAAAATCCACATAGCGCAGGGCAATGGGGAAATGCACCAAATACAGATCAATATAATTCAAACCCAGATCATCCATTGATCGGCGACAGGCCGCCTCAACATGCTCAGCACGGTGATAGGTATTCCACAGTTTGGTGGTTACCCACAGCTCTTCACGAGTGCAGAGACCCTCGGCAAGGGCTCTGGCGATACCCTCACCCACCTGCTGCTCGTTGCCGTAATCAGACGCGCTATCCAGATGGCGATAGCCCACTTTGATTGCTTCATAGACTGCATCTGCAGCACTGTCCTGATCGATCTTCCACAGACCCAGACCCACAGCGGGCATGGACTTGGAAGAGACTTTAATCAACGGTGCTTGAATAGCAGGCGCTTGAACAGCTTGAGCATTAATAGCGTCAGACATAAGATTCCTAATCGTTTAAGTAATGGGCCAAATCATTGGCCGTCATAAATTGGTTGATATCCACTGCCGCGCCACTGGCCATAGAGGCTTGCGCAGCACTGGCAACAATCATTGACCAGAGTCCCTGGAGTGGCGTTGCCGCCGACACAGACTTTTTCTCGAGCTGATCGACAAAGGCAATATGTTCAAAATAGGTGGCGCCGTGGTGACCGCTCTGCTCTATCAGTGCAGGGTAAGTCACGTCCATGGTTTTCGATGGGCCCAGCTCACCGGCTTCAATTGCTAGAGTGGCGACAGAACCCTGCTGCTGGTGAAAATTAAACACTTCCTTGGCGGTCAAACGACCGCGGTCGCCACTGACAACCAGCTCTTCGCTAAACTCATGGCAAAACATATTCAAAGTGAAATTGGCTCGGGTGCCATTGGCGTAATCAATCACCACAAAGGCATGATCATCAATATCGGACTTTTTGCCGTGCCGCTGCAAGTCGATAAAGTTCACCGCCTGACCGCCGCTGGCATAAACCTTAACCGGCTGAGACTGGGCCAACAGATTAATCAGATCAAAATAATGGCAGCACTTCTCCACCAACGTGCCACCACTGGTAATATTAAATTTATTCCACTGCTCCACCTTATCCAAAAACGGCGGCCGGTATTCACTGAGGCTAATGGTTTTGATCTCACCCAGAGAGGCTCTGTCTAGCGCTTCGTGAAAGGCCTCTACATACTGAGCCTTGTAGCGGTATTGCAAACCGATCTGGATAAACGAGGAGTAGTCTCGGGCCATCGCCTCGGTGGCCGCGGCATCCTGTAGGTCGGTAGCCATAGGCTTTTCTAAAAAGATCGCCTTGCCGGACTTGATCGCGATTCGCAGAATCTCAAAATGGGTGTAGTTGGGCGTGCAGATAAATAGCGCATCTACAGCTGGATCATTACAGGCAGACTCTAGGTCTGGATAACGCACCAACGACTTTTCTGAGTAACTGGCAAAGTTAGTCTCGGCAATATCCATACTGTGCTGATGAGTATCGTAGATACCGTGGATTTTCGCGCGACCGAGCAGAGTCGCCACACGCATATGCTCTTGCCCAATAGTGCCGGTGCCAATCACAACCAGATTATGGCTCGGCGTTGGACGCTGATAGAGGTACTGATCAGCTTCCGTTATATGTTGCTGACCCGCCGCGTCTTCAAAGAAGCGAAGTCTCGGTTTACCGGCTATCGGCTTATTGCCTTTTGAATGATTCAATCTGGAGTCCGCATTTATTATTCTGTTTTTTATTCTGCTTTTTACGCTGTTCCTGCGAATTGCTGTCGGGAAGCATTCCACCAAACCAGCATATTAATGCCAATCAGCGCTAATATCAGTGGCCAAAATGCCATGCTGATACCATCGACCAAACCAATCGGCGAAAACAGCAGATACAGACCCACTACAGATGACGCCAGTGTCACTGCGCAGGGGACAGCATAGCGCCAACTTCGCAAGTCCATTTTTTCACTGCGCTTAAAGGTCCAAGCCTCATCGCGGGGATAAAGCTGGCCAATCACCAGCATCATCGCCACTTCGATAACAAACAGGATGGCATACAAATGTAGAAAGTGAATCGTCACCCAGGCATCGAAAACAAACTTCAACAGCCCATAGGCAATCACATGGAAAACGATGACCAGCTTCGCCGCCAGGGCCGGAACTCGACGGGTAAACAACCCGACAATCACAATAGTGATCACCGGAATATTATAAAATCCGGTGAATATACGAATAATCTGCCACAGCCCTTCCGGGGCAAATTGCAACATCGGCGCCACCACAAAGGAGAACAGGGCAATTATCACCGAGGCGCGTTTGGCCACCTGCACCAGCTGTTTATCATCCACTGCTGGAGCACCCTGGCGCTGTTTCAATGGTAGGTAAACATCCAAGCAGAACAGTGTCGCGGCACTATTGAGCAGAGAGTTAAACGAACTAAATACCACGCCTAGCAAGACCGCCAAAAAGAAACCCATGGCATAGGTGGGCAGCACATCGCGGATCAGTTGCGGGTAGGCCAGGTCAATTGAAGGCAGACCGCCCTCCGAACCCAACGGGCCATAGAGATGATAGGCAATCACCCCGGGAATCATCATCATAAACGGCACCAAGACTTTGAAAAATCCTGAGAACAGCACGCCCTTCTGGCCCTCGGCGAGGTTTTTAGCCGCCAAGGTGCGTTGAATCACATATTGATTGGTACACCAATAAAATAGATTGGCAAAGATCATCCCGGTAAATAACGTGCCAAAAGGTGTTGGATCAGTGGGCCCACCAATGGCATTGAGTTTTTCAGTATGGGTATTAGCCACTATATGCAGCCCATCGCCAACACTGCCATCACCCAAGGCGGCCAGCCCCAACAGCGGCACTGCAAGACCGATTAGCAGCAAACCCATACCATTTAAGGTGTCTGACACCGCAATCGCTTTAAGACCGCCAAACACTGCATATAGAGCGCCAGTGCTGCCGATCATAACAATAGTCAGAGTTAGCGCCTGACTGTAGGGCAGGTTAAATAATTCTGGCACATCGAATAGACGCAGCACGGCAATGGATCCTGAGTAGAGCACCGAGGGAATAGTCACCAAACCGTAGCCGAGCATAAAGAGCAGCACCGTTAGGCGCCGCACATCGTCGTCAAAACGGCTGTTTAGGAACTCGGGTAAAGTGGAGAATGCTCCTGCCAGATAGCGTGGTAGAAAAATAAATGCCATGCAGATCGTGGAGATTGCGGCGGTGACTTCCCAGGCCATACTACTGAGATTAAAACCATAGGCCGAGCCATTGAGGCCGATTAACTGTTCCGCAGAGAGGTTGGTCAGCAGCAGTGAACCGGCGATAAATACCGCGGTCAGTCCGCGACCGGCAAGAAAATAGCCGTCCCGGGTGGCCACCTCTCCCCTACTCTTGCGATAGGAAACCCACGCCACCAGCAGCATAAAAAAAAGGCAACTGAGTAGCGTTGCGCTCAGGTCGGTTGTATTGATAGATTCCCCTAATGGCCAATTTGTTGGCCTGGCACTGATTATTATAATTGTGCGGCTATTCTAGCTTAATTTATGTTCTTGGGAATGTCGGTAGTCCTAAACCACCCAGCCTGTCATCCTGAACCACCCAGCCTGTCATCCTGAGCGTAGCCGAAGGATCTCCTCGCCCCGGCACCTGCCTCTGAACAAACTACCCAATCCCAAAAGCATTCTGCCAATTGCAGGAGATCCCTCCACTACGGTCGGGATGACAGAGTAAAGTGGCCGGAACGGCAGAGTAAAGTGGCCGGAACGACAGAGTAAAGCGGCCCGGATGACAACCCTGACCCTGTCATCCTGAGCGTAGCCGAAGGATCTCCTCGCCCCGGCACCTGCCTCTGAAAAAACCACCCAATCCCAAACGCTCGTTGCCAATTGCAGGAGATCCCTCCACTCCGGTCGGAATAAAGACACTGACTATTAACCTGACACTGACAGTCCTAATTATGCTTCTATCTCAGACTAATTAACCACCGTTTATTATTCAACTGACTAGCCCAGAGACCCCGATGTTAGTAAAAACCCTTAGCTGAGAACATTTTTCTCGGTTAAATGTTCGTCGTTATTTTCTTTAACAGTATTCTGAGTTACTATCGGTGCTTAACCAAGAGGCTCAGAAAATGAAGAACATAATCACACTAATTACACTAGCATTACTGACTATCTCGTTATCTGGATGCAGTCTTTTCCCGGATGCTGATCAGTCCAGCGCTTACCAGGAAGATTCACGTAAGATCATTAGCTACTTGCTGGCCGATATGCCGCTGCCTGAAGATGCAGAGATTCAAAAAGCCCCAACCGTTATCCTCGGAACAGGCTCTGGCATCGCCGGTCGCATTGTCCTGACCTCTCCTGTTAGCCCAGCATCCAATCTGATTTTCTTTAGTGATGCGACATTAGGCACTGGCTGGTCACTGATTTCATCAACCGTTGCTGAGCAGATCGTATTGATCTACACCAAAGATGGTCGCTATGCCACCATCGAAATCGTCAAGGCTGGCGGATCAACAGGTTGGTTCGGCGCCGAGAGCAACAGCCAGATCAATATCTCAGTTGTTCACCCAAGTGCGATTCAACAGCAAAATCCGTACATGAGCCTGAAGCCTGCTAGTGCGGCAGATAGCCTTGTAGTACAGGGTGATTAATTCCCTGAGGTAGCTGTATATAAAACTCGCTGTTCTTGGACAGTTAGAAAGCCCCGATTTATCGGGGCTTTTTTTTACTCTTTTTTTTTCAGCCCAACCCCCACAGTATTATCATATTGCCACCACCCATTTTGTCATCCTGAGCGCAGCCGAAGGATCTCCTGCAAACTGGCAGCGGGCGGCAATAAGATCCCTCGGCTCCGCTCGAGATGACAAAGTAGAAGTTCAGGATGACAGGGCCGCGGCTGGTAATGGCAATAGGCAACCTGCCATTACTACTTGAATTGCCTCAGATCGAACGGCACACTGGAATCAAAAAATTGTAGGGGAGCATATGAGATTCACAGTGACAGTGTCGGATCAAGCCTGCGGCGCTAGCATAGAAGGCCTAGACCTATCCCAGCCACTGGATAGCGCAACCATCACAGAACTCCGTGCGGTCTGGCTCGAGCACCATGTGATCTGCTTTCCCGAGCAACATATTAACGACGATGACCTCGAACGCTTTAGTCAGTACTTTGGTGAATTCGCCGGCGACCCCTACATTGCCCGTTAAAGGATCGCCAAAACATTATCCAACTGCGCCGCACCGCCGACGAACAGACACCCATTTTCGCCGATGCCTGGCACACCGACTGGAGCTTTGGCAAAACCCCACCGGCGGCAACCATCCTCTATGGCATAACCATCCCACCCCATGGCGGCCACACCAGCTTTATCAATCAGCACCGCGCCCTTGCCGATATGCCCGAAGAACTGCTCAGTCGCATCCAAGGCAAGGTAGCTTTGCACTCCGCGTAGAAAGCCTATGCCCCGGACGGCGCCTATGGCGACCAAGAAAAAGATAGCGGCCGAGGTTTTACCATCAACTGCTCAGACACTGCCTATGCAGTGCAACCTCATCCGCTGATTCGTCAGCACCCGGAGACCGGCGAACCCTGTCTCTATGGTTGCTTTGGTTATATTATTGGTATAAAAGGTATGGGTGATGAAGAATCCATGGCCCTGCTCACGGAACTGTACCTGTGGCAAACTCGCGAAGAGTTTCAATACAACCACCACTGGAAGGCCGGTTTGTTGGTGATGTGGGATAACCGATCGCTCTTGCACAAAGCCAATGGTGGCTATCAAGGTTATGAGAGAATATTACATCGCACCGTTGTCGGTTGAGACCAATCGAAGTACTTAAACGCATTTTTCCAGGCGTCAACCAATAGGACTGGCGAGCGTTTAACGCGCTGATATGTAAGGCGCTGTTATCAACAGTCTATAAATTTCCAAAGCTTCAAATTTCAAAAGCTATAAAGAGCACAAAAAAAATAAAGTTGCCATGACTTTACCGTCAACTTACAACAGGGGGAATAAAAAATGAGTAAAGCCAGACTGTCGCGCCGCCGATTTCTCAAAAGATCCTCTCAGCTGTCCCTGGCCTCCGCCGCCGCAGTCAATTCCATCGGCATGCTCGGACTGCTCGGCGCCAGCCAAAGTCTCTCCGACGCCAGTGATCATAAAGCCCTGGTCTATATCATGCTGTTGGGCGGCAATGACTCCTACAATATGCTGGTTCCCACTGGCGACAATCAGCTGCGACGCAACTATGAAACCCACCGCGGCGTAGTTGCCCTGCCAGAGGCCGAGCTACACAGCTTACAACTGACGAGCCCGGCAAAAGTCTACGCCGGAGTCGGCAATGCCACCACCAACTCAACTGAATTTGCCATGCATCCGGCCTGCCCGGCTATGGCAGAACTGTTTAACAGTGGTGAACTGGCGGTTATTTGCAACACCGGCAATTTAATTCAGCCTACCAGCAAAGCCCAATTCGACAATGGCTCGGTGGCGCTGCCACCTCAGCTGTTTTCCCATTCCGATCAACAGCGTCAACTCCAGAGTGAACCGACCAATCCGTTTCGCTACGGCTGGGGCGGCGGCATGGCCGAACGATTGGCCGATTACAATTCCGACAACAATGTCTCGCCGCTGATCGCCGTGGGCGGACTCAACTCCTTTCAAGTGACTCAAGAGGGGCTGATCAACACCTACTCATTAGGCGATAGCGGCGCGCCCTCCTTAGATGGCTTTGCCGGAGCGCGACAACAGATACTTGAAGCCTCAATGCAGTCGATTGATTCACAGGCGCATCTAATGGCGCAGAAATATCGCGACACCTTTGACGCTGCTATAAAAGCGCAAACTGTTGTCCAGGGTGCATTCAATCAGGCCGAATCACTGGGTGTGGATTACGACGGCATCTTTGCCGCCGCCGGGGCTGTGGCGACCGACAGATCGACTCAACGACTGAAAACGGTGGCCAAAATGATTGCTGGGCGCTCGCTGACAACTAACCAGCGACCGGTCTATTTTCTTGAAATTCACGGCTTTGACACGCACCAAAAATTACTCTCCGATCACCAGGAATTGATGACCGAACTGAATGCCGCACTCAAAGGTTTTCGCGATGTGTTGGTGGCCCAGGGTGACTTCGACAAGGTTCTCACCGTGGTCGGCTCTGAGTTTGCTCGCACCATGACACCCAATGGCGAAGACGCAGAGGCCGGCACCGATCACGCCTGGGGTGGCCACAGTATGGTTATGGGGGGCATGGTTAATGGCGGCCAACTGTTTGGCACTCACCCTGATCTGGAATTAAATCAGGGACTCGACACCGGACGCGGGCGCTGGATACCGACCACTAGTAATTCTCAGTGCTCGGCGGTTATGGCGCATTGGATGGGGGTTCCGCAATCCAACCTTAACGCGCTGTTCCCCTCTCTGGACAATTTCGACAGTCCATTTGATGCTACCACCAATCTCGATTTTATAGCTCGGGCTTAAATGCTCGGACTTAAATGCTCGGACTTAAATGCTCGGACTTAAGCGCTTGCTCTTAAACGCCGCGACTTTACTACTTAGGAATATAGCCAAATGCTCAACATAAAACCCATATCTGGATTCCTAACCAGTGCCCTCTTGCTCAGTGCCCTCTTGCTCAGTGCCCTCTTGCTCAGTGGCTGTGGTGGCGGATCGGGATCCGGCGACAGCAGCCCCCCGATTGAAACGCCTCCGCCCCTACCCTCGGTGTCACTCAGTACAGTCACGCAACAGGCTTACGAACAGAGTAGCCAGATCGCCAAAATTAAACTTGAACGCAGCAGTTCGAGCGCTCAACTGACGGTGCAATATGCCATCAGCGGCGCTATCGACATCACTAAGGGCTCGGCAAGCAGTGATGACTACCAGCTGACCTATAGCGACGATAACAGCGCTGTAGGGGCTAGCCTTGAGATGGCGGCCAACCAGTCCTATCGTATTATCGAAGTGACCCCGGTCAACGATACCCTGCACGAGGTGCCAGAAAAATTGGTGTTCACCCTCAGCGTGGATTCCACCTACAGCATTGCCAGCGACCAAAGCAGCGCTACTGTCACCATCAGTGACGCCGATAATGCCATCGCCAACGGCAAGGTCTTTATCGGCGCCTTTGGCCCTCAGGGCGGTGCCAGTACCATCGGCAATGGACAGCTAAGTTTTATTCTCCAGGGCGATAATGACAGCGGCCTACTGAGCTACAGTTTTGCCAACCTCGGCACCCAACAGACTGATCAACACATCCACCTGTCGCCCTCAGGCACGATGATTAAAGATATTGAGACAATGGGCAACCTGTCTAACTACGCTTGGAATTTAGCCCCAGGCGGTATCTTCAAAACTGAACAGGAAATGCTCGACACACTGTTTGATGGCAACTTTTACGTCAATATTCACAGCGCCGATTACCCTTCTGGAGAGATCTCTGCCCCGCTTTCCTATCAAGCCTCGATAACCCCAGAAAACCCCGGCGAGCTGAGCGCGCAACAGGTGGATCTCGATATCCTGCGTTTTTTAACCCAGTCGACCTTCGGCGCAACCCCGGAACAGTACCAACAACTGCGCGGGGCAATAACCCCTGAAGGCGACAACCGTATCGACGCCTACAGCGACTGGATCGATCAACAGATTGGCATTCCCCAGACCAGCCTGCTGGCCTTGACCGACGCCACCCTAGAAAAATTTGGCACCGAGGATATTACCGTAGCCCGGGACCGCCAGGAGCCGGGGCAGAATATTCGCAGTGACAGCTTTTGGCCCATCGCGCTCTATGGCCGCGACCAATTGCGCCAGCGCATGGCCTTCGCTCTAAGTGAAATTTTGGTGATCAGTGAAGAGAATGCCGATGTAAATAATGCCTATAGAGGTGCCGCAGACTACTGGGATATGCTCGCCAGCAATGCCTTCGGCAGCTATCGCGAAACCCTCGAAGAGGTTACTCGCCACCCGGTAATGGGTGCCTATTTAAGCCACCTGCGCAACCAAAAAGCCGATCCTGAAAGCGGCTATTACCCCGATGAAAACTATGCCAGAGAAGTTATGCAACTGTTCACTTTTGGACTGGTGCAGCGCCAAAAAAATGGCTCAGTTGTTCTCGGCGACAACAATTTGCCGATCGCCACCTACAACAACAGCGTGATAAAAAATATGGCTCGTGTCTTTACTGGCCTCTCTTTCAGTTACGCAAAAAACGGCGACGATGAAAAAGTCGTCAACAACAACTTTTTCCGTGGCAACTATGCCAATGCCTATCAGTATCGCTATACCGAGCCGATGAAATTTTTCGCCGATTACCATGACTATGATGCCAAAGTGCTGTTTTCCGATAATGGCAGCGAACTCACCATTGCCCCGGGCAGCCCATCGGATCCCAACTCTGCCAATGACGAATTGAATCAAGTGATTACCAGCCTCGTGGCTCACAGCAGCACCGCACCTAATATTGCCCTTAAACTGATTCAGCGCTTTGTCACCTCCAACCCTAGCCCTGACTATATAGAGCGGGTGGCCAGCGCCTTTGGTGCTGAGGGAGATCTCAGGGCCACTGTCAAAGCCATACTGCTCGATGAAGAAGCACGCAACCCCGCAGTCGCCAACTCAATTACCTTTGGCAAAGTCAAAGAACCGGTTTTAAAATTCAGCGCACTAATGCGACTGTTACAAGTTGGCTCATCGGTGCCACTGGGCAGTTCCAACGACGAGACCATAGCCAGTTTGAATTACGCCCAGGCAGAGCAGTTTGACGATGGCGCAACACTGATGCGAGTGGGTAACGCGTCGATTGGACAGAAAGCTCTCGCGGCGCCATCGGTGTTTAATTTCTTCGCCCCAGATTTCTCACCATCTGGTGCCCTATCGCGTAATTCACTGGTGTCACCGGAGCTACAGCTGACCACCGAAAGTCAGCTGTTTGATAGCTTTAATAGCCTCCATCTATTGCTCATCAATCGTTCTAATCGCAACAATGCCTTTACCAAATTCAATATACATTTCAGCGTAGAACAGCTGAATATAGGCTTGGACTTTAGCCGCTTGGAAAGCGTTTGGAATTCAACTCAGGGCTCCGAAAACGACAAAGCAACTGCAGTGGTAGACTATTTAGATTTCTACCTCAATGCTGGACAGCTGGCTGCCGCAGATAATAACGTCAGCCGCGCAGCGATGATCAGCAATATCGCCACCGCCTCAGCTGAGGATCGTTATACCCTAGCGGTCTATGCTGCGGGCAACGTCGCTGAGTTTCAATTGCAGAAATAAAAAGCGGGCAAACATCTTTAAATGCTGCCCGCTCGAAGACATTATTGGCGACAGTGGCTTAATTAAAACTCGGATCCATCTGTCCCTTTAGGCAACCCATAATGTAAGGGTATGCATCGCTAATAAAATATCCGTAGACCCCATCCACTTGCATGCCGTTGCATTCGTCGAGATCACCTAGACCTTCAATATACTCATAGTCATCCCGATAAGTGCCGTCGTAGTCACCGCTGGGTGTGGTATAGCCGGATACCGCCTGACGTGTACCCGTCTTTAACCTATAGCTCGGCAGGGCTTTTCGCACAGTGCCATCGTCATCAAACCAGCTGCCAAAAATCGGAAAGCCATCGGCGGCAAAGCCTACCAGTGGCGACTCGACCGCAGTGTCCGCAGCGAACATCGCATTCGGCGTTCCGTGATAATGGTAACTGCCATTGGGCTGCACATGGGCATTGTGACTGTCTACTCTAAAGCCATTGGCCGGAAACATCGGATCAAACCGCCATGGCTGTGACATATCGCCACAGCCGGTTTTTTCATCGCCAACAGCAAAACAGGCGGCGGCAAGCAGATCAATTTTGACCCCATTCAACATAAGCCCATTGTCATTGCCAATGGCCAGAGCAGTATTGGTACTGGCAAACACCGGGCTGGTGGTTATCTGGTAGTTATAAGCTTGCTCACTAAGATTATTCGGAAAGCTCTGCTGCCCATCGTTAAAATCATGATTGGGAACACCGTTTGACTGCAGCTGGCATTTTCCTGCGCTAGTTGAAATAGTCAGATTGCCGGAAAATAGTACGGAGCGAAATACATCCATCGCCGTCGATTGGTAGCTGGCAATATAGTCCTCACAGTTAGCGCTGCGCTGAGTAAAAATATCCCCAGTAATATCGATCACCAGAGTTTCACCCTCTCCCCCGTTATCGGTATCGCGAATCATGGTGGCCACAGCCGCAAGCTGCTCAACAACAGTTGAATAGCCGCTGGAGCCACCAATCAAGTTATTAGTTTCCAGCGGATCATTTACCAGATCATAGAGCTGTTGTTGCCCATCGAGAGTAGTAATCAACTTGTATTGACCGTCACGGACTGCCCAGCCAGATACCGAATCAGCCTCAAAATCACTGTATATATAGTCTCGCTGATCAGCGTCTGCATTGCTTAGCAAGTCTTTAAAGCTCTGACTGTCCCCTACCGCAGTGACACTGCTGCCGGCTAAATTGGCGATGGTGGCAAAAAAGTCACTGCTATTAATCAACGCAGTTTCGCGAACATTCTGTCGCGACACACCGGCCCCTGAGACCACCATGGGCACCCGCAGCCCACCTTCGGTTAAACTGCCCTTGCTGCCATTGCCATAAACTGAGCGATCCACTACCCGCCCTGGCGTGCCGTTATCGCCTATATAAAGAATGATGGTATTGTCTAACTCAGCCTCAGTCATAGTCCCCAACAGGCGACCAATTTCAGTGTCCATAGCCTCAATGGCGGCTAGATAATAGGCTCGTGGATTTGCCGCAATATCCGCCGCAGTTCCGGAAAGAGTCTGTGTATGCAGCGCTGTCGGAGGCAGGTGGAACGGAGTGTGAGGAGCCACATAGGCGAGCCACATAAACCAGGGCTGAGCCTGATCATCAATCCAATCGATCGCCAAATCAGTTATCGCGCTAGTGTGATACTCAGTCGAGACACTGGTCTCACCATTAACGGTGAGATCCCATTCAGAGTAATCACTGATCGCCCCACGCAGATTGCCGGCAAAGTAATCAATACCCACCGCAGCGGGATGACTGGCATCTACCGGTGTGCCGCTGAGGTGCCACTTGCCAATCACAGCCGACTGGTAGTTGTCGGTACTCTCATCGCTGGAGAGAAAGCGTTGCAGGGTCAGGGCATCAACAGGTAATTTGTCACCCACATCAAGCACCCCAGAATTAACCCCATACTGTCCCGTAATCATCGTGCTGCGTGTTGTGGTGCAGGCCGGTGTCGCCCAGGCATTGTCAAAAATAATGCCCTGAGACGCCAGCTGATTAAGTGTTGGGGTAACTGGAAGATCAGAACTAAGAGCATATTGTGCTGAGGCATCGAGGCCCTGATCATCGGCAATTATCAGTAGGATATTAGGTTGATCCGATGTCGTGCCAGTGTCTATATTACTGCCGCTATTATCGCCACCTAAATCGGAATCCGTTTGCTCCTCTCCACCAACAGCAGCAGTAGATCCACCTCCGCCTCCGCCTCCACCACCACAACCCAATAACAATAAAGACAGTAAAATAACCACTAAGGGAGCTGAGGTAACCATAGAATATCCTTGCTATGCAGTTTAATAATGATTTTTATATTGACCGACACAACGCCGAAGCCTAGAGAGGGTTGACCGAGTAGCAGAATATTTAATGATATGGACTGTTGAAAATAGTATTGGTTGAAAAAATCACTAAAACTCAGCTTCAGCCTACTATTTGGCCGTCGCCCAAATAAACTAAAATAGCGTCTAAGGTTGCCCCATTACCCAATCTGATGGAACAAAAAAAAGCCCCCAACTGGGGGCTTTCTCAATCTTAAGGCTACTCCATTAAAGCTCTAAGCTTTTTTCTGCCAAATCTTACCAAACAGCATAATCGCTACCACTAACCACCAAGCAGCCATAATAGGGTTGCCCACAAGGCTCATTTCAGCCGCTGCACCGGTGCCCCAGTCATTGATAAAGCGCAGTGCGCTGGCACTCTCAGCGCCGACTTGTGTCAATGAATAGGCCGTGGCTTTTAGGTTTAGGGCCAGTAACGCTGAAACCGTCAGACCATTAAAGATAATGCCTGCAGAAAATAGCGACAGTAAAACTTTAATGACTACCGAGTCGGAACTGGTAAGTTGATTGGCGGCGCGAAAAGCCACCCACAGGATAAAAAAGTAAGGGCGCCCGGAATGGCACCCCAGTCTGTCATCCTGAGCGCAGCCGAAGGATCTCCTGCAAACTAGCACCCAAACCTGCAAGCCTGAGTGAAGTAAAAGAGTCTTGTGCCAACTGGATGAGATCCCTCCACTACGGTCGGGATGACAGAGTGGGTACGGCCGAATGACAGAGTGGATGCGGCCGAATAACAGAGTGGATGCGGCCGAATAACAGAGTGAGTGTGGCCGAATGGAAGAGTGGGTGCAGCCGAATGAAAGGGCGGCTGCGGCCGGAATGGCACCCCAGTCTGTCATCCTGAGCGCAGCCGAAGGATCTCCTGCAAACTAGCACCCACACCTGCAAGCCTGTGTGAAGTAAAAAAGTCTTGTGCCAACTGGATGAGATCCCTCCACTACGGTCGGGATGACAGAGTGGGTACGGCCGAATGGAAGAGTGGGTGCAGCCGAATGAAAGTACGGCTGCGGCCGGAATGGCACCCCAGCCTGTCTCCTGAGCGCAGCCGAAGGATCTCCTGCAGACTAGTACCCAAACCTGTAAGCCTGAGTGAAGTAAAAGAGTCTTGTGCCAACTGGATGAGATCCCTCCACTGCGGTCGGGATGACAGAGTGGGTGCGGCCGAATGACAGAGTGAGTACCGCCGAATAAGAGTGGGTAAAGTCAGAAACATCGGCATACCAGAATAAAGTTAATCGAATACTGCAATAGTCCATATAGACCCTGGGCTTACCCTTGCGATCAATCAGGGCCCGCTTATGGGAGCCATCATTTTCAGAAACAGAGAGCACTTGTCTGAGCGTCAGCGAGTTGTGCGAACGCTGAAAAAGATGGCACCCATGGGACCGATCGCAAGGGTATGCCCAGGGTCTATGCGCACCCAACCAACCTTCCTGCCAAGCACAAACAAGAGATCCCTCGTCGCATGCCCTGTCAGGATGATAAATAAAAGGCTCTGTCGCAATAAAAGTAGGTAGAAAACCAGCTGCCGGGATTACACCAGCTAAAAGAAACCACTGCCGCGATGACAGTCGTGGCTGCGACGGTATCAGATTACAACCCAGCAAAGATCCAAAGCAGCAACTGCTCACGTAGTGATGACAGATCTCTACTCTACAGGGTACTTGCTATGACCAACTTGAAAAAAGCGCTACTACCCTACGGAACCACATCCAGCTCGCCACCCATAGTCCTGCCTGACACTGCCCTTTTCCTCTCCGAGCGCGGCTCACTAACGAAAAACTATTTTGACAACGCAGTTGAGCTACTCAACCGAGAATACCAGGCTATAAGAAGTCTTGCGGCACTAAATGAACTTGTCTACAACGCCTCATACAACTTTGTGCCCCGCGTCGGGCAAACCTATCATCTCTACAAAAAAACCGATGGGCACTACCTACTCAGCATGATTGAAAACTGGACAGCATATGAATTTGTCGTCTCGGTAGAGTACACCGCCGACAGTGTCTGGAAAGATATTACCGCCCTTTAAAACAGCGCTATTGAGAATCTAACAGCGGCTGTCTCTGGAGTATATTGGCCCTGTAAAATGCCGGAATCGGAATCGATTTACGCGTCTTAGGATCAACAAATACCTGAGTCAGCCCGCCCTTCGCCAACAGCACTCCATCGGCACTGTTATACAGTTCAAAAACCGCATCAGCACTGGACTTGCCCAGCCGCGAGTATCCCACAGCAACCCTAACCTCACTGCTACCCCCGATCTCACTAATGTAGTCGCAGTGAATATTCACCGTAAAAATCAGGCAGGGAGCCACAAGGGGATCCATAATATCTAACCCCAGCGCTTCCATATAAGCACCCAACACCTCATCCCCATAAACCAGGTAGTTAGCAAAATAGAGGTGCCCCTGAGCATCTAGATCACTGAACCTGACACTGACATTATCACTGAAGGGTAATTGGCTTTGCATAGGGTTGTTATCCTGTAAGGTTGCGAGATATTTTAACATCAAGCCCCAGTCTACGGCATAGAAAAAACCTGTAAATCAACGGCCTAATCTGAAGTCGCCGGCCCTTATTACCGCCCCCAAAGACGGCCTAAAAGACATCTAACACAGAGGGATCAAGTCCATTGCCACCGAAAAATATTCCAATGCAGCTCACGGCGACCTCTGGTAGGCTGAGTTACAAAGACCGCCCAAGCACTAATAATGATCGAGGAAATGACCTAATGGACAGTAGATCAATGATCAATAACGGGCTTACCAAGACGTCGACACTTACCCTTCTCTTACTCACCTTTATGGCCTTGATCCTTGGCTTTAGTATCTTCACAGAGGCCACTGGGGGAATTATTCTCGACACTATCGGCCCTGTTTCAGATGCCCAAGCCCTGCTCGCGTCGATGTCTGAAGCACAAAAGCTCGCCCACTTTAGACTCACCCTGTGGCTCGACATGCTATTCCCACTAGCCTATGGCGGCCTGTTCGCCGGCCTTACCCTAAGGTATTTTCAAACCTATGGAAAATGGCTGGTGCTGCCAGCCCTGCTGGTCATCCCCGTCGATATAACCGAGAACATCATCCAACTGTTGGCACTTAGCGGCAGTGAAAGCCTGCTGGGGGTTAAAGCGCTATTGACCCCCACCAAGTTTATACTGTTCCAGCTATCCGCCGGCCTAGCGCTAATATCAGTCTTAGTGGCTGCGGCCCGCCGACTTTGGGGACGTCAAAAAGCGAATCAAACCGAAATATAACAGCGGCGTCAGTATCAACCAGGGCAGCTGACTACTGAGCCTGATACTGCGCTCACCGAATTGATACAAAATCGGATCAAACCAGGGCCCCGCCGGAGACAGTGGCGCCCAGGAGAGCGACTTTCCCTCAGCCAGCTGATCATGATAAAGAAATATTTCCACGATGATATTTTGGCCGACAAAAATAACCAACAGCAGCCCTACCACCCGCCAGTCCCACTCTCTATAGATAGCCGCTCGACGACCCATAAGCAGCCACACCAACAGCAGAGTGCCGCAACAAATGCTGCCCGCATCAGCCAGTGAATTGAGCAAGCCATTAATATGCAGCGGGATCATCTGATTTACGATATCCACCCGCCTAAGCGTGACACTGTCACCAGCCACCAAGCCATAGTTAAACCATAGCTCCCAGCCCAGTGCGCAGACCACAAACATAGCCATATAAAACCTTAGCACCCACCATGGAATCAACTTTCGACTGTGCAAGATAGGAATCAGAATCAGCGGTGCCAAGGCGGAGGTATACAAAACAATCACCAGGCGCAGTTGCTCAAAGGTTAATAGTTCCAAAATATGCCTCCATCCATTCGCAGCAGCAAAGTGAAAATACTAACTCAGAAAACCGAGTTAAAATAGAGTTAAAACAGCAGAGCCCAATAAATATAAAAAAACTGACCTACTGGTGAGCAGCAAAGATACCCTTTGCGCTTTAATATCAGCCTATTATCACTATCGCGTTGCACCAGCAGCGCAAGCGGGACAATCAATCAGAGCCTAATCCAAATTTATAATTTCGGAGTATACAAGACATGGCCATTAGCGATCGACTACTCAAGTACTTCAACCGCAAGAAATCAGATTCTACGGATAAATATCATACCCGCTACAGACACGATATCTGTAACCATTGGGATTTAGATTACCTGTCCTTGAAAGAACTGGATAAATTACTGACAGAGGGCCCTGTTGAAACCACTCTGGTACGCAAGAAAAAAGACAGTTAAGCAGCTGAATCCAACAACCTGGTGTATCAAGATGTCGAACGAAAAAATATTATGAAACCAGCCATTTTAATTTGTCTGTTTGTCTTGAGCGCCTGCGGCGGTGGCAGCGGCAACACTGGCGGCGGCGATCAAAATCTACCGCAAGAACAGACACCGACCCAGCCAACCTCTGATACCTCAGCCGACCAAGCAGAGACAATCACCCAGAGCATCAACGGTGAGCTTGTCAGTCGCACCTACCAACTACGCTACCCAGAGAATCCCTCGGAAAACAGTTATCCGGTGGTGTTCTTTTTCCATGGAGCCGGTGGTAGCAGAACCGATTGGTTGGAGCAAAATCCCAGCATTGCCAACCTAATCGATGCTGGCGAATTTATTGGTGTATTCCCCCAGGGCTACCAGCAGCGTTGGAATGTCAATAGTGAAACCAATGCCGATGATGTGGAATTTGTCAGCCTTATTATCAACAGCCTCGATCCCGCAGGGTTATTTGATTTAACCAGGGTCTATGGCATCGGTATCTCAAATGGCGCCGGACTGGTCAATAAAATTGCCAAAGAGACAACAATTTTTAGCGCCATAGCCCCACTGATCAGCCAACAGACCGCGACTCTCGGTGAGGTAGTTGCCCCTCGGGCGGTATCCGTTCTCCAAGTCAGCGGCGCAGATGACAGTCAGGTGCCAGTCAATGGCGGCCCTGGGGTTGCCGACAGTCTATTTATGTCGGCTCAGAACAGTGCAGAGAACTGGGCATCCAATGCCAACTGCAATATGACCCCGAGCAACAGGGTCGAGATATGGGGTGACTATACCGTTGATAAAATCACCTTTAGTGGCTGCCTCGAAAATACAAAGATTGACTACGTGATTGCCAGAGACTCGGGACACAGCATCGCTTTCGGCGACGATTTCAATTTGTATAATGCAATATGGTCATTCTTCCAATCCACCGAGAATAGCGCACCACAAAATTTTAAGCTCTTAGCCCTTGGTGACAGCTATACCATCGGCCAAAGTGTCTGTGATGCATGCAGCTTTCCAATGCAGCTTAAAAACAGGTTGGAATTAGCTTTTTCTGAACAAAATGGCTTTGAACAGATTAGCTTTGAACAAAATAGCATTGAAGTACAGATTATTGCCCAGACGGGCTGGACCACAAGCATCTTAAAAAATGAACTTAGCAGTGAAATGCCGGCAGAGGATTTCGACTTAGTCACGCTGCTTATTGGGGTCAATAACCAGTTCCAAGACAGACCCTTCAGCCTCTATGAAACGGACTTTGTCGAACTGGTAAACGCCGCAACTGCCACTGTCGGTGGTGACGCCAACAAGCTCATTATTATCTCGATTCCCGACTATGCCTATACGCGATTCGGTCAGGGCGGCAATCCAGAGAAAATTAGCGCAGAGCTGCAGCTGTATAACGACTTTGCCCAGCAATACAGTGAAGACAACGGCCTTTCCTATCTCTATATAACAGATATTACCCAACAGGGATTAGACAACCCAGCCCTGGTTGCAGATGACGGCTTGCACCCCTCGCAACTTGCCTACAGCCAGTTTGTAGAGCGACTACTGCCACTGGCTATTGAAAAACTAAGATAGTCTTTGATCTTACTGCCAAGCTCTCGGGGCAATTGCATAATGGCAATAGGTCACCTGTGCACTTCAATTTGTGCATATTCAATTTGTGCACTTCAATTCCATCGGCTGAGAACCGAGCTTTTAAGCAGAAATAGACCTTAAACTGCGCTATTCTATTGTCTTAATAACAATAATAGACTGCATAACAAGAGTATTTCTTAATATGGATAAGCTAAGAGCACTGCGCTATTTCAGCAAAGTTGTGGAGACCGGCAGCTTTACCCGTGCCGCCGAAGCCTTTTCAGTACCCCCCTCCTCACTGTCTCGACGTATCGCCGACCTAGAAAAAACCCTCGGCGCAAATCTGTTAAAACGCAGTACTCGAGTAGTTCAGGTCACCGAAATTGGTCAGCTGTATTTCAAACAGGTACAGGAGATTCTCGCCCAGCTTGAGCACAGCGATGAAACTGTGCGCAGCTATCAGGCTAAGCCCACCGGGTTTTTGCGTATTAGCGCTATGGTCAGTTTTGGCGAGCGCCTGCTGCTACCCCTATTAGAAGAGTTTAAAACTCTCTATCCAGAGATTATTCTGGATATCAGCCTCAGCGACGAACTCTCCAGCCTGTCACGAGACGATGTGGACATTGCCATCCGCGGCGGCTATGCCCCTAACGAGCGAGTGCAGGCGGTGCGCCTGATGGACAATGAGTTTATTCCGGTAGCCGCGGCGAGCTATTTAGCCGCCATGGGTACACCGGTGCAGGCTACTGAACTGAAACAACACCAGGGCTTATTTTTTCGCACACCTAACGGCCCCAGCCCTTGGCTCTGTGAGCTGGATGGCGAATGGCTAGATGTATCAGCTCAGCCTCTGGCGATCTCTAATAATGGCAAATGGTTGGGTCAACAGGCGATTGCCGGACGGGGCATTACTATGGTGCCGAGATGGTCGGTGCAGGACTACTTAGACAGCGGCGAATTACAGGAACTGTTAATCGAACCAACCTTGAGAGTCAGCCAAAATCCGAGTCTGGCGATTTATTTGCTCTATCAAAAGCAGCAGTATCTGATGCCGAAAGTGAAGGTCGCAGTGGATTTTTTAGTGGCGCGCTTTTCCATCCGCTGATGGCTCAAGCACTCAATCCAAAGAAGCTCTCACCCGCTCGCCTCAAAACAATAAAAAAGGGATACTAAGCCAGATCACTGAGTACCCCTATAACAACGCTTAGACTCTATTATTTAAGTCTGATAACAACTATTAGAGCGCATTAGGCACAATCAAAACCTTGCCGCTTCTGCCGCGCTCAGCGGCACGAGTAACAGCTTGCTTGATCTGATCAACAGTAAAGCGCGAGTCAACATTGGCTTTTAAAATACCCTGTGCAACCAGAGGAATAACCTGGCCAAAAGCCGCCTGCTTGGTTTGCATATCAGCGCTCTGGTACCACTTGTAAAGCCAAAAACCCCGTATGCTGATGTCATTGAAAATAATCTTGCCGGTATTCACGCTTGAGGGCTGTCCCGAGAGCACACCATAGGTAACAATCGTACCGCCATAACCAAGACTATCCGCCAGTCGCGTAAAAGTCTCACCACCCACTGGATCCAGTGCCAGAGCAATGCCAGCATTATCTGTGGCAAGCGCGATCTGTGCCGCGAGATCTGGACCATCGATCAATACCACATCCGCACCCTTGGCCATCAGATCGTCCGCCAGACCTTCACGGCGCACCACATTGACTGTCTTAATACCACGCTGTTTGGCCAGCTGAATCACATAGCCACCCACCGCTGAATTCGCCGCACTCTGAACAATCCACTGACCCGCTTCAAGGTCGGTAAAGCTGTTTAGCATCAACAGTGCAGTCAGCGGGTTTACCGCTGACATAGCCAGCTGTTCAATCACCGCTGCACCCACAGGTCCGAGATCCGGCAATGGGAGGAAAGCTGCGGCTGGAGCGACGATCTGCTCACGCCAGGTGCTGCCACCGGCCAGTAGTACCAGCTGGCCAACCACCAGATGCTTCACTTCGGGAGACACTTCCAAGACTCGACCCACGCCTTCACTGCCGGGATTAGAGGGCAACACTGGATCGACTCCATACTTGCCGGCAATCTGTAAAAGATCTGAAGGGTTAATCGGCGCAACCAATACAGCGACTCTCACTTCACCCGCGTTTAGCACCTCGGCGCTGTGATATTTGACCTCCAATACCTCGGCAGGATTACCCATCTGACTAAACTCGACATACTTCAGACCCTCTTGCGTTGCCCCTGCAATAGCGAAAGATGTGGCGCCTAATAAAAGCGCCAAAATTGTACTGATTGAGAAATTTTTCATGATCTTGATCCATTACCTTTTTTTATTGGTTAAACCTAATACCGACTAACCGGCATTAGCGCTTGTTGATAATTTTGTAATCAGCGAGGTTTAAACTGGGCTGTTCTCAGGTGCTCGAAGGATTGTTTCTTTTATCTCGTCCACCTCACCACTCTCATCCCGCTCAAACCAGCGACCCAGATAGATGCCCACCAGAGACCAGAGCGCCGCTATACCTGCCCCCACTAGAGCCACCGCCGCTAATCCTAGACCAAGCCCCTGCGTCAGACCGGTAAACAACCACGCCATAAGCATATCGCCACCGCGGTAGGCGACAATATCGATAACCGGTTTAGCTTTAAAGCGAGTCTCCCGATCAACTCGGGTAAACAGCATCTCCCGCGCCGGTCGCGTCACCGCATAGTTGCCGGCTCGGCGAATCACCTGCAGGGCGACCACTGCCCCTAAAAAGGGCGACACCGCTAACACCAGCAAACCAATGCAAATCATTACCGGCACCAGGGCGATAGTAGTGGGCATACCAAATTTACTGACAATGCGACTGGTGGCAAATAAGCCGGTGGCGATGGAGAGGATATTCACCGCCAAATCCATTTGCGCCCATACCGCCGTGCGCTCTGGACGGCTCAATTCGCTGAGTAAATTCTTGAGCTCGAAATAGACAAAGGAGCTGATACCGGTATAGAGAAAAATAAACAGGCCGATGGCGAGCAGGTAGGGATTGGAGAAAAACATTTTGAAACCGGCGAAAGGATTGCCGCCAATAGCCCCCCTAGGGGATTTTAGCTCTGCATCCTGATTACCTAAGTCTGACACTTTTAACCACTGTAGATAGAAGATAATTGGAATTGGGATCAGCAGCATTAGACTGGCGATCAGCATCAGATTATCGGTGCCTAGAGAGGCGGAGAAAAACGAGGGTATGGAGGGACCAATAAGACCACCGACACTGGCGCCAGCGGCGATAATGCTAAACAGCCTGCCAGCCTGTTCTTTGCTGAACAGGTCTGACATAAAGCTCCAAAACACTGAGATATGGAACAGGCTAAAGACACTGACCCAGACATAAAAGGATTTATCTATTAATGTGCGCTCCACAGAGTTTGACGCCAGCAAATAGAACACCACAAAGGTCAGAGCAAAAATAGCGTACATAGCCGGCACCAGAAACCGGAAGCGAAAACGTGAAACCGCTATGCCATAGATCGCCACCACTGCGGTGCTGATAAAAAAGTTAAGTGTCCACAGCCAGCTGACTTCTGCATCGCTCCAGTCACTGGCCATGGCATCGCGCACTGGCCGCAGAATATAGTAGGCCGACATCAATACCACGACAAACAAAAATGAGCTGAAGACGGCTTTCGCCTCCGACGCTTCGATTTTTGAGACTCGGGTTAGGAAATTAATAATCGGATTGTTGCTCGCGGGCATTGCGCTCTCCTGGGCTGAAACCGGTTGGGTTTCATCTTCCACCTATGGTTATTTTTATTATTCACTAGGCGCAGGGGCATAGGAGTTACTTTAAAGCGAGGTATTATCACTCTGTTTAAGCCTGGGGTAAATGCCGGTATATGAGTATCTTTATTGCTTTAAAGACAAAAGTCTGGGGGTTAGCACCGTATTATATTTATGTCATCCCAACAGAGCGCACAAAACTGCCCACCCACTAATCCCCAAACAAAAAAAAGCCCTGGGTTAACAGGGCCTTTTAGAGGGGGATATAAACGTGTATTTTCTTTGGGGAAGAATCATGCACATAAAGTAAGACCCCTATTTTCAGAAAAGTTCACCAGCAATGATATTTTTAATTATTTAAATACTTAACAGCGAAATATTCCACCCTAAAAGACGCCAGCGTCTCAAAATAACCCGGCAAATTCATCAAAGCTGCCCTTATCCCCAGCCAACTCAAGAACACCCGCGTTATAAAGCCCCTGCCAAGTCACCAGACCCTCACATACCAGCGCCAAATTGCTATGACTGATACTCAAACTAAAAGCCACATCCTCAGCACGATACTCAGATGTCAGCAAAACACCCCGATCAATATCCACAACATAGTTTCCAGGACGATCATTTAATACAATCTTAAAACGCAGATCGGTCTCTCTTGCCGCCTCAACATTCAGCCGCGCACCCAGCGTATGCAAAAACCCAACCCCATCCGCTGACTTATAGGTCTCGGGCAAGCCCCGTGCCGCAGCCGCTCTGGCTATAGCCCCAAGAGAAATATGGCCATCCATGATCAATGTCTGAGTGAGTAGATAGTTGCGCTCATTGGCACTTTCACTGGCATAGGCCAGAGCCTTAATCGACCATGACTTAAGCTGGCGCGCCTCGGGATGCTGTTGATCTAGAGCGAGAATATAACCGGCCAGTTCCAACGTCCATTTAAAGTCTTGCCCCTGATAGGCCTCACGCAATTTATCCATGGCATTCTCGATACCACCAAAGCCATCGACAATTCTGACCGCCCGAGTATAGGGTGAAACCGGCGCTAAACCCGCGGCCTCACCACCAAACCATCCCATTAACTGAGCATAAATGCCCCGGGTGATCCAGCTAAGCTTGTGATAGTAATCGCCGCGATCTTCACCCTGTAAAAACCACTCCGGGTAGGCAAATACATCTTGGACATATTCGCCCGAGCGGTTTTGTCTAATATACCTGGTCACTTCATCGATCATAAATTGCGCGGAGCGGCGATCATTTCGGGTCATATGACGCACTGCTGCCCTGCCCTCCACTACATCACCGTGACCGCCAATTAACACCTCGGCATTCAGTGATTCAATGCGCGTCATACTGTCCACGAAGGCTTGAGCATCTCGGCCCGGTTCATGGCGCGGTGTGGACAATATGGCATGGACATGGCTATCGGTGACTGTATCTCCAGTCAGCACAGCTTGGTTGTCGGGAAACCACAGGGATAGGCCATCATCTAAATCCCCTGGGGTGTATAGCGCCTGAAATCGAAGCCCGGCAAATTCAAGCCATTCGCCGTCGGCAACAGTCATAGTGGGTGTCACATAAGAGAGGGTTCCCTCCGCACGCAACACTGGCCCGCCTCCGGAGCCCACGGTTCCATAGAGCCCTTCGGGCAAAACCATACCCAGCTGGGCAAAGGCACGCAAAGTAACGATCGGCATAACCGCACTGGAAACATAGTTGATATTGCGCTGCCAGTTACTGTGGGCAATAAACGCTGCATTGGGTGCGGCGGCTTTAAAGGCCGCGGAACCGCCCACATGGTCGCCATGACCATGGGAATAAATCACCGCAACAATCGGCTTGTCGGTAATCTCCCGGATCGCCGCGATGGCCAGCTGTGCTTTCTCAACCCGAAAGCCGGTATCCATCACCACAAGCCCCTCAGGGCCTTCAATAAAGATGATATTGCTCATATCGAAACCATGAGCCACATAGATATTGTCCTGAACCCGAATAATTTCGGCCTCAGAAAACCTCTGTTGATGAGCTAGCAGCGCTTTGTTAGCGGAGGGAGTGGGGGCTTTTAATTGGCTGCTTGAGTCCGCGAAAGCCTTTTCATTAGGGGTGAATAGCGCCATGGCCAACACTAAAATAGTGCTATACAAAATAGTGCTATACAAAAGAGGAATATACAAAGTAGGTTCGCCTATTTTTTTGATCGATTATAGCATCCATAAGCGACAATAAAGAGCCACCAACTCAGTCAGCTGTCAGTAGCAAAAATACTTCCCTGCAAATGTGATCAAAGGTTGCTGCCTGCATGCTTTGCTTGTCGAATACGCAACGGCGTGGTTCCCGACCAACGTTTAAAAGAACGGCGAAAGTTGGCTGAATTATTAAACCCCAGCAGAGCGGCAATTTCTGCTCCAGGCAAATCTGTGCCCTGCAAATACTCAAGCGCCAGTCGGTAGCGAACCTGATCCAGCAGCTGCTGATATCGACTGCCCTCTTTCCCCAGCCGCCGCTGCAAAGTACTCTCACTCATATACATCTGCTGGGCCACCGCTGCAGCGGTGGGAAATTCTGAGCGCGATAACAGCAGCAGCTGCACAACCCGCTCACTCACCGCACCAGAATAATTGTCGTTGGCCAAAATCCGATCGCACTCGCGGCGAAACACACCCTGAGCAATAGGATCCGATGTCGAGATAGTCACCGCCAGACTCTCGGCATCAAAGGTCAGTCCGCAGCGGTTCGAATTAAAGTGAATCGTCGAACCAAACACCGACTCGTAAAATGCCCGATCTCCTGGCTGCCCGTGATTCAACTCAAGGACTGGCGTGGCCCCTTGATTGTCGGTGAGCAAATTCAGGTTGGTCACCAGCCCGGCATACAGCGCATCTTTATAAAACTGTTCCAGTGCTTGCGGGAGATGCGGCGCGGCACTGCGCAACTCCACAGACCCTTCACCTGGTATTAGCTCAATACGCATACTCGGCAGCAGCGCACGCTTGTAACGCACCATTAATTTGAGCACATCATCCACAGTGGCGCTGGTCATCAGGGCGTAACCCAAAATACCCAGAGAGACCATATCCAATTTAGTGCCCAGCTTAATACCCAGCAACCTGTCACCGGAAAGGGCAATCGCTCTACCGCAAACTTCATCGGATTGGGCGGCGTTAAAAAGCTGTGATCGACTCAAGTCAACGCCGTCTAAATCGGTATTTTCAAGTAGTTGAGTCTTAGAAATACCCTGCTCTGCTAGCAGATCTATCAATACAGGTAACGCAAGAGAATTCATAAATACCTCAAAGCCATAGATGGAAAGCCATAAAATTGACGGTAAATGACCTTTTAATTGACCGTATTTGACTTTCTGATTGACTGTATTTGACACTCTTTACCAGCCCACTGTCAATTACAATCTTCAAAACAGAATTTCCGCAAACAACATTAAGGAGATCACAGTGGCAACTTATACCCTAGAGCACCCAGACAAAGGTTTGATTAGTTACACCGACAAGAAGCGCTACCTCTGGTTGATATCCATGTTAATGCCAGCTTTCCCGCTGATGGGCGTGGCTATCTTTTATCAGACTGGCATTCAGTGGACTCTGACCCTGCCTCTGGCGGTGAACTACCTGATTCTGCCCTTTGTCGATCATTTCGTCGGCAGCGATGTCAACAATCCCCCGGAAGAGCTGGTGCCTCAGATAGAGGCTGATAGGTATTACCGTATTCTGACCATGCTCACCGTTCCTCTGCATTTTGCCGTGCTCGGCGTAATGGCCTATGTGGTGGGCACCAATGATCTGAGTCCTTGGACAGTTTTGGTGATGGCAATTATTGCCGGCGGCTACAGCGGTCTGGGAATTAACACCGCCCATGAACTGGGGCACAAGCAAACAGCCATAGAACAGCTGTTGGCCAAAATAGTATTGGCAGTTCCCGCCTATGGGCATTTTTGTGTCGAGCACAATCGCGGCCATCATGTACTGGTAGCCACGCCGGATGACCCGGCCAGCTCAAGACTGGGTGAGAACATCTATGCCTTTACCCTGCGTGAAATTCCCGGCACTTTTGTACGCGGCTGGAATCTAGAAAAAACCCGGCTCAATAAACAGGGTAAAGCCACCTGGTCTGTGGGCAATAATATTTTGCAGTCCTACCTAATGAGTCTGGTATTGCAGGGCACATTGGTTTATTTGTTTGGCTGGATTATGCTGCCCTTTTTGGCGGTACATAACTTTTGGGCCTGGTATCAGCTGACCTCGGCCAACTATATTGAGCACTATGGTCTGCTGCGTAAAAAGAACGACAACGGTCGCTACGAGCGCTGCCAGCCACACCATTCTTGGAATGCTAATTATATTATGAGCAACCTGGCACTGTTTCATCTGCAACGTCACTCAGACCACCATGCCAACCCTATTCGCCGCTACCAGAGCCTGCGCAACTTTGATGATATCCCCGAACTACCCAATGGCTATTACGGCATGTATCTACTGGCCTATATTCCGTGGCTGTGGTTTAAAGTGATGGATAAGCGCGTGTTGGCCCTGCCCCATATCAATGGTGACCTGAGTAAGGTTAATATACTGCCCTCAAAGCTTAAAGCCACCTATGAGCAATATGGCCAAAGCCAAGAAATCCCTCAACAAGGCTAAGGCCCGAAAGAGCCTTTAAGCCATTTGTTTTATCATTTTAAACACAGGAAAGAAAAGATGACCGTTTATATCATTGCTAAATTCACCATTCACGATCGCAGTGAATATGACATCTACGAGAGTGGTTTTGCCGAGGTGTTCGCGAAGTTTGATGGCAAGATGCTCAGCGTTGACGAAGAGCCACTGGTACTGGCGGGAGATTGGCAGGCCACTAGGTCAGTTATCATTGAGTTTCCCTCAAAGGAAAGTGCTTTAACCTGGATGACCTCTGATGAATATCAAGCGATTGCGACCCATCGCAATGCAGGAAGCACAGTGACCTCCATATTAGTTAAGGGCCTAGAATAAGCTCTCAATCAGCAGCCTATAAATCGTTTATTTATAGGCTGCTAATAAGCTATTTATAACTATTTATAAGCTGAACACCTAGCCCATAGTGGCGTCCTGAACCTCAAAAACGATAGCGAATCTTAGCAATAACCGATTCAACCTGAACCCCATCCCAGCCCTCGTTAATAAGCGTTCCCGGACCCTCATCACCATCATCGCTGGAGAAGTAACCACCGCGACTGTAGACCAGAAAAATATCGGACAGCGGCGCGAGCTGATAACGGTAACGCACTTGCAACGCCGTATCACTGAGGCTGAAGTCATCAGCCGAGCTAGCGGATAAGCCCAGAGTGCCATCGCTATTGAGCTGATAACTATCGACCTGCTCTGCGTCTATACCCACCCACTGGAATTTTAAGCGCACTTCTTGCCTCGCCGAGGGGTACCAATCAAAACGCAGATCGGCATTAAAGCGGTCAGCGTCAAAACCCGCCAACTGGGCTGTATCGAAATCCCATATCAACCATTCCTGTAGGCGTTTATAACTGAAGTCTCCGGCCAGCGTGACTGTTTCACTAAGATATATCTGAGTACTAAACTCAAGAGTTAAGGCGACCTTTTCTATCTCATCATATTTAATCTTGGCCTCAACATTAAAAGTCAGATCATTGCCTCTAGGACTTGAGTATCGCGTCTCTAGCCAGTAACGAGAGGGCTTGGCAAACATGCCATTACCTCGAGACAGTCGATCGTCCCAGCTAGAGGCAGAGGCTCCAGCTCTTAAGGCCAGTTTACGGGTCGATTTATAGGTCCAGGTATGGTCCCAGTTAGCGCGCAACTTGAGACGATCGCCCTGTGTATTCTCGACAATGTCATATTCATATACGGTGCTGCTTGAGAGAATATTAGAGTCAGCCTCATACTCCAGGCGATCATGGCGACTACTGCCAGAAAACTCTCTAAAATCATTGCGCTTCATAAAGCCCATATCGTTCATATCAAATTTATCACCGTAATGGGATAAATAGACACTGTGGTACCACTCATCACTTGGCGCATAAGACCAACTAGCCCAGCCAGCAAAATCTTGATCGTCGACAGACACCTGGCTATTAGCGCTATTCCCTTGCTGCTGAACATCGGCACGGAGAATTTGCCCGCGAAATTCTGTGGTTTCATCTTTGCGCCAGATCATATCCAGCACCTGAACTGTCGCCTCTCTATCGAGAATAGGTCTCTCTGCATAGGTCAGACGATGTCCAAGGGTCAGCCCATTAACCTTGTGCTGAATCCTACTGGATAAAAAATCACCGCCAAAACTGCCTTTAGAATCATCTTCTCTGACAACAAAAAGACCCAGGTCAGTGGCCTCGCCGAAATGGGTCACCTTGGCGGCCAAATCAATATCCACAAGACCGCCGCCCTGACCTGCTGGGCCAGCGCCAATCCGCCGAGTGTAGAGAGTTTGATCACCATTGCGAATATTGCTGCTAAACAGCGATTGATTCTCGGTGAAAAATGGCCGTTTTTCAGTAACAAATGTTTCAAACGCGGAAAAGTTAACCACCAAATTATCACTTTCCACCTGGCCAAAATCAGGATTAATCGCACCGGTCAGCTGGCTGCTGCTATTGGGTCGCCAGATAAAATCCAGCCCCCCATTAAACTCCTCACTAGTGGTTCCCGGCGTGCTGTTTTGCAGGTCACTGCTGTAGCTAATATAGGGAAACCAGTCCAAGGTTGAGGTGGACACCTGCTCCACTTCTAATGGCTGCCAATCTTCCATAAAGGTTGGCCGCGAATAATAGGCGTTGGGGAAGGCGAAGCGCAGAGATTCATCAAACACCACTCTGGAGAACCACAGAGCAATTTTCTTACGGCCATTTCCGGCATCGGTCATCGGCGCTACAGTCCAGGGAATATGCATCTCGCTGTACCAGTAATCCTTATTCGACGAGGTTTGGGAATACCAGGTGCCGTCCCAATCTCCGGAGTAGTCGCCGGGCGTGACAATGCCATCCTGCTGTGAGTTAGCCGACCCCACGGTAAAGTCATAGCCTGCAAGGGCAGTGCTATCGAAGTCGATACTCACGACATTTCGATCTGCTTCAATCTGGGCGTCACGGGGAAATTGCCGATTGACACGCTTTACTGAAGCCGGCTGATAGTTGCTAAAACCAACAAATATGCCTTCAGAATTGGTGATTACACGCACTTCAGTGGAGTATTTTGCCGAATCACCTGTGAGTGGCTCTACTGTGACGAAGTCACTGTATACCTTGGCATCAGCCCACTCCTCTTCATCCAGAACCCCATCAATAACAATGCCGGCAGAAACACTGGATATACAGAATAGACAGCAACTGAGAAGCAGCCACAGTCGGCTAGAGGATGTATTTCGCATATAAGAATCGATTTATTATTGTTATAGGATTATGTAAAGAGTCTATGGTATTTCAACCAAAGAAACAGCTGTAATACCTCAATTAAGCTGGCCCTGAGGCGTAAAATTGTCAAACCGGGTGCCAACTAAATGACCATAACAGCCTAGTTAGCCTGTCGAATCCCCGCCGGTGTTGTTGACGACCATCGTTTAAAGGAACGGCGAAAATTAGCTGAACTACTGAAGCCCACTAAGGCGGCAATTTCTGCGACGGGCAACTCTGTGCCCTCTAAATATTCAAGCGCAAGTCGGTACCTCACCTGATCGAGCAGTTGCTGGAAGCGAGTCCCCTCCTTGGCCAGTCGTCTCTGCAAAGTACTCTCACTCATATGCATCTGCTCGGCTACAGCGGCACCGGTGGGGAATTCTGAGCGCGATAACAGCAGCACCTGTTTAACCCGCTCGCTGACAACACCAGAGTAATCATCGTTGGCCAAAATACGATCACACTCGCGGCGAAAAATATCCTGAGCCACAGGGTCAGAAGAGGTTATCGGCACAGCTAGGCTGGCGGCATCAAACACCAGGCAACAACGGTCGGCGTTAAAACGGACATTGGGACCAAATATGGATTGATAAAAACTCATATCCTCTGGCTGACCATAATCCAACTCCAGGCGGGTCGCGGCGCCCTGATTGTCTGTGAGTAATTTTAGATTAGTGACCAGACCAGCAAACAGTGAGTCTTTATAAAACTGCTCTAAGGCTTCGGGCAAATGGGCAGCTGAACAGTGCAATTCTAAAGTGCCAGCCCCGGGTATTAAATCAATACGCACACTGGGCAGTACCACACGTTTATAACGTACTAATATTTTGACCATATCCCCTGCCGTGGCACTGGTCATCAGGGCGTAACCGAGGATGCCCAGGGAGACTATATCGAGCTTCGTGCCCAGCTTAGCACCCAGTAATCGATCACCAGAAAGCTTGATGGCTTTACTGCAAATTTCATCCGCTTGCTGGGAATTGAAAAACGTCGTGGCGCCCAAATCTAGGGTTTTCAAGCCTATTTTTTCAAGTAGCTGCGTTTCAGATATGCCCTGGTCAGCGAGTAGATCGATCAATACAGGTAACACAGGAGAAAGCATAAATACCTCAAAGAAATTGTTGAAAAACCCGAAAATGACCGCAAATGAGCTGTTCATTGACCGTATTTGACACTGGCCTTTAGTGGTCTGTCAATTACAATAGGTTCATTAGGATGTTCGCAAACAGAATAAACCGAGGCTTTATTATTTTGCGCTTGGCCTAGAGGGCTAATCGCCACTGTGCAACATTCAGACCTAGCCAATAATAAAAATTAGAAAAGAGGCAACTTTAATGAAAACACTTTCCAACAAAGTCGCAGTGATCACCGGTGCTGGTTCAGGTATAGGCCGCTATCTCGCCATACTGCTGGCACGATCTGGTGCCAATATAGCCGCCTGTGAAATTAGTGAGACGGCACTAGCAGAGACCGTTTCGATGCTTCGAGACTACCCTGTAAAAGTATCTAGCCATCTACTCGATGTAGCCGACAAAGCTGCCATCGAAGCCCTGCCGGAACAGGTTATTGCCCAACACGGCCACGTTGACCTGGTGTTCAATAACGCCGGGGTTACCGTTGACTCCACCTTTGAGGATTTGTCTGAGACCGATTGGGACTGGGTGATGAATATCAATCTGCAAGGCGTGATCAATTCCAGCCGTGCCTTCTTGCCCCATTTAAAGCAGCGACCTGAAGCCGCTCTAATCAATACCTCCTCTATTTTTGGCATGATTGTGGTTGAGCGACAGTCGGTTTATCACACCGCAAAATTTGCCGTGCGCGGCTTTACTGAAAGCCTCGCCAAAGAAATGAAAGGTGGCTCGGTACAGATACACTGCGTGCATCCCGGCCATATAGGAACCAATATTCTCGGCAATGCGCGGATTAATAAGAGTGAGGAATCGGCAAACGCCTTTCAGCGCCTGATGGGCAAGCTTGCGGGCATAGGTGATGATCAGGAATCCATGGCTGCCTTCTTTGAGCAAAATGGTATGCATCCCAGCCGTGCGGCGCAGATTATGCTCAATGGCGTATTGAACAATCGCCCCCGAATTCTTGTTGGCACCGATGCCAAACTGATGGATCTCTGTCAGCGCCTGATGCCCATCCACTATGAAAAGTTATTCCCCTTTTTCACTGTGCCCCTGACCTTTTTACGCAATAAGAAACCGATTAAGGGCCTACCTAGTCTTTAGGCCCAGTCTCTAAGCTAAGAACAGCCTGGTATAGCAAAATATGACGGTATATGAATCGCTAATTGACCGTATTTAAGCCCTTCAATATTGAGCGGTCAATTACAATACAAATCTGAATTAGCAAAAGTGACCTAGGGGAAATAACAGTGTCGGAATCTTCACCGCAGCGCCCAGATCAAGCAGTAACCAGCACAGAACATAGAGATGTGATTATCGTCGGTGCTGGCCTATCCGGTATTGGCGCCGCCTGCCATCTCGCTGACAAATGCCCTGACCGCAGTTATCTATTGCTGGAATCACGCAAGGCCATGGGCGGCACCTGGGATCTGTTCCGCTACCCCGGCATTCGCAGTGACAGCGATATGCACACATTGGGCTATAGCTTTAAACCCTGGGAAGGTGCCAAAGCCATTGCCGACGGCCCTTCTATTCTCAATTATGTTCGTGAAACCGCTGTTGAAAGTGGTGTCGACCAGCATATTCGTTACGGCCACCGCCTGGTCTCAGCCAGCTGGTCTTCAGAACAGTCAATATGGACATTAGCGGTACGTCAGTCCGACAGCGATCAGACGGTGCAGATGACCTGTAATTTTCTCTATATGTGTTCCGGCTATTACAGCTACGAGACACCCCATAATCCTAAGTTCCCAGAAGTGGATAGCTTTAAAGGCCAAGTCATTCGCCCGCAATTTTGGCCCGACAATCTCGACTATCAAGATAAGACTGTGGTGATAATTGGTTCCGGTGCGACCGCTATGACATTGGTTCCGGCCATGGCTAAAAAAGCCAAGCAGGTGACAATGCTTCAGCGCTCTCCCACCTATGTGCTCTCAAGGCCGTCCGAAGACTGGTTTGCCAACGGTCTGCGAAAAATTTTACCGTCGGCCTGGGCCTATGGAGTAACGCGCTTTAGAAATACGCTATTCCAAGAATTTCTTTTTAAGCAGGCACGCAAATATCCGGCAATGGCCAAGCGTCTTTTAATCCGACAGTTACGCAAACAGCTTGGCAAAGACTATGACGTCGAGAAGCATTTTACCCCCAACTATAATCCCTGGGATCAACGCCTCTGCCTAGTGCCCGACGATGACTTATTTAAAGCCATTAGCAGCGGTAGCGCGACCGTCGTAACCGACCACATTCAGCGTTTTACCGAGGCTGGTATTGAGCTGAAATCGGGACAGCATCTTCAGGCAGATATTGTTGTCAGTGCCACGGGGCTTGAGTTAGAAGTGATGGGTGGTGCGACCTTTAGTGTTGATGGCCAAGCCGTGGACTTCGCGAAGCTAACCACCTACAAAGGGTTTATGGTCTCGGATGTGCCCAACATGGTGTCGACCTTCGGCTATGTCAACGCCTCTTGGACATTGCGTGCAGACCTGATCTCAGAATGGGTTTGCAGAACCTTAAACCATATGCGTCAAACTGAGACCAGCAAAGTAGTGCCAGTGCTTCCAGAATCCTTAAAAGATATGCCCACCAAAGACTGGATTGCCGACTTCCCCGCTGGCTACCTAAAGCGGGCTATGCATCTGCAGCCTAAACAGGGCAATCAGGCACCCTGGGTAAATAGCCAAGATTTTCGCAGTGAGCGGGCGCTGTTTAGGCTGCCCATAGAGTCGGATAAGGCGCTGTATTTTAGCGCAGCAGAAAAAAGCACTTAATCTGGCCGCTGTTAGAGCCCCTATACCAGCTAAAACGGAAAACCCTGCACATTCATTTGCGCGGTATAAATTCCCGCCTCTAAACAATTAGCAGCGCCACACTGACGGAGGCTATCCCCGTCCATAAGATCGGTTAAGCCTGTCACAAATAATGTTTTCCCATCCTCCCCACCAAAGGCAACATTGGTGACAATATGGATTCCTTCAACGTTTAACTGACCCAGCTCAGTGTGATTTTTATCGATTACCACCACCACTTGGCCGTCAGATCTGGAGGCGAGTTCTCTGGTGGTGGTCGCATAAATATTGCCACTGCAATCTTTTCCCATACCATCAATTGGCGTCTCTAATATTTTCTGCGGATTCGATACTTCACCGGCGATTAAATCAAAGGCCCACAATCCCTGCATTCCACCCACAATCAGCTGTTGTTGATCCAGTGACAGGATAATCCCATTGGGTTTATCGCGCAGAGCCGGTACAAGCTCAGTCACGGCGGTGGCATTCACTGCACCCTCACTGGTGACCCGGTAAATACGCTGCCCCGGTTCGGTTGATCCAGGTTGGCCGCCACCCTGTACCCCCTCTAAGTTAATATTGGAAGGGGTGTTCCAATTCGGGTCGGTAAAATAAACCGTATCATCATGGCCAATGGTCAAGTCATTGGGCGCGTTAAATCGCTTATTGTTGTAGCTGGATACAATTGGCGTAACCTCTTGGCTTTCCCAGTCAATATAAGACAGAGAGCCATCTAGCTGCCTTGCTGCCACTAAATGGCCCTGGCTATCCAGTGCCAAACCATTGCTGCCGGCAACGCTGTCATTTAGCCAGACCTGCGGTTCTTGACCCTCAACCCAGCGCCAGATGGTAGTTTGGTTAGTTAACTGAAAGCCGTTTTGGTCCACTGTGCCCATATTGGAATAATAGAGCGCGCCATCGTGCCATACAGGGCCTTCGATATTGTTATAGCCCTCATACATCAGCGGAATATTTTGTTCACGTGTAAGGACTACATTGGCCAAATCGAGCTTTAGATTTTCTGCCCCTGCAGAGCAATATTGGGCATTGGCCTGAGCTATGGATTCCACATTATTGGCTAGCTTAGGGGGTTCTATATCTGCACATGAAGCCGCCAGAATAGAGTAACAAGCCACGGCCATAAGTGAGGTTTTTTTGGTGTTAAATTTAGTCGCAAACAATGAAGGCACCCTAGTGATAGATTTCGTATTTTGATTTGAGATTATCGGGTTGATTTGCGCATAACCAGCTCAAATCCAGTATCTATATAATCCGGTAAGGCTAAGACCTTGTCGTCTTGTTGATTGATTTTCTGGAAAATAATGTTCATGGCTTTACTGCCCATGCTGTATCGATTAACGCTGACACTGGACAATGCAGGCTCGGCATAGGCGGCCATTTCAATATCGTTAAAACCGCAGACCCCAAACTTTTCGGGCACATTAATATGCATCTTTTTACATTCATGCAAAACCCCTAGAGCCAAGTCATCGTTACAGCAAAATACCGCGTCACAGTCGCCCTCAGTATTGGCCATTAACTCTCTAAATAGCGATGCACCCATGGACACGGAAGATGGCTGGGGGGTTGTGATCACGCGCTTTTTATCCAGGCCATTAACAGCGGATAAAGCATATTCAAATCCCGCTAGCCGATCGCAGGCTCTGGTGTCCATTCGGGCGCCGATAAAGCCAATTTTAGCGTATGACTTGGCAACCAATGACTGGGTCACAGCGGCTCCAGCGTCGAAATGTGAGAACCCAACATTAATATCAATGGGGTCGTCGACCTTGCCCATTATTTGAACCACAGGAACGCCAGAGGCTTCTAGCATGGCTCTGGCGGCATAAGTCTGCCCACCACCGGTGATAATTAGCCCCTCTGGAGATTGCCCCAATAGTGTTCTAATCGCCCGCTCCTCCTCAATCGGAGAGTAATGGGTGTTAAACAGTAGCACCTGATAATTAGCCGGAATCGCAATATCATAGATGCCACGCAAGACATCGTTAAACACGACATTTGAAAGGGACGGAATAAGTACACCAATTAGTTTTGATTTTGATGATGCCAGCACAGATGCCGAGCGATTCGGGATATACCCCAACTCAGTAATGGCTGCATGGACTTTGTCCCGAACATCAGCGCGAACCCCTTCATAGCCGTTCACCACGCGAGATACGGTCATGGGACTGACCTGCGCTTTTTCCGCTACGTCTTTTAGGGTAAGTCGCTTGCCAGCTTGGGGCTTAGTCATCGGGAGAAAATTACCATTAGCTATACAACCTCTTCACTTAATATAGAAAAACAACAGTCGCAGAGTATCAGAATTAAGTTGATCGACTTACAAAAACAGCGCTATCACCAGACAACTGGCCAACCCAACCAAAGAGATAAGTGTTGTCATCACTGTCCATGTTTTTAATGTGTCCTTCTCGCTCATACCCAGGTAACGACTCACCAGCCAAAAGCCCGAATCGTTTACATGAGAGAGAATAGTCGCACCAGAGGAAATGGCAATCACCAACAGACCCAAGCTTGGCGCTGACATAGGCTGCAACTCCAAAATCGGCGCCATCAGCCCTGCCCCGGTAATCATTGCAACCGTCGCTGAACCCTGAGCCACCCGGGTAATCGCCGCAATTAAGAACCCCAAAATAAACACCGAGAATTGTGCTTCGACAAAGACCGATGCCAACATTTGCCCAACACCGGAATCAATTAGCACCTGTTTAAATGCCCCGCCGGCACCGGTAATTAAAATCACAACTCCGGCGGGCTCTAGACCTTTATTGGCAATATTTAACAGCGCCTCTCGGCTGAGATCACATTTTTTATGGGCAATGAATAGAGCCAAAATAGTAGCAATGGTCAGTGCGACAAATGGGTGTCCTAAAAAGCTCACCACAGCCATCGGGGTACTGTCTGCAACCCACACAAAGGGCGCTGTAGTGGCCAGCATAATCAACAGTAGCGGCAGCAAAATAATCGATGACATCCAAGCAAAGCTCGGAGCGGACACATCTGCTGCTGTGACCTGATCTCTATGAGCTTCGGGTACTGGAACAAATAGTCGGCTGGCAATAAATTGGCCAAACCAGGGGCCGGCGATAATCATTGCCGGTATGCCAGCCATTGCGCCAAATAAAATCACCCAACCTAGATCGGCTTTGACCAGTTCGGCCACGGCAATAGGGCCCGGCGTAGGCGGAATAAAACTGTGGGTAATAGCCAGACCCGCCAGTAGCGGAATCGCGTAATATAACAGCGACCGACCTGAGCGATTAGCCAAGCCATACAACAGCGGCGCCAAAATAATAAAGGCCACATCAAAAAATACTGGGATAGCGACAATAAAACCGGTTACCCCAAGACTCCACTGGATTTTGCCACTGCCAAATGACTGAATTAGGCTGTCGGCAATGCGCTGGATACCGCCAGAGCTCTCGAGTATTTGACCGAGAATAGCCCCTAGACCTACCACTATGGCAACAAAACCTAGGGTTCCGCCCATGCCATTTTTAATCGAATCTATTACCTGTTGCGGCTCTAAACCAGAACTTAGACCCACCAATAAGCTGGTGATCAGCAGCGCCAAAAAAGCCGGCAGACGCAATTTGACCACCAACAGCAACAGCAGTGCAATGCCGGCTCCGGCAACAAAAAATAGCGATAAATCCATATCAAATCCTCGGCGATATTAAATTCGCATCACTGGTTCTAGCCGTTAATCTCGAGCTATCACTGTTGCGACTTTTACATGGTCGCCAATAATAATTTCAAATTCACCGGGCTCAACAACCGGCTTCATATGACGGTCTAATAACTCAAAGTCTTGGTTATCAATAGTAAAGCTCAATGTCTTCTGCTCGCCACGCTTTAAATGTATGCGCTTAAAGGCAACCAGCTTTCTCACCGGCGTAGTCACTGTGCTGACTTTGTCATTAATATAAATCATCACTACTTCATCGCCGTCCATCTGACCGGTATTTTCAATATCAACAGTCATGGTGAGACTGTCTTTCGTGGTCATGGTTTCGGGCACAGTGAGATTGCGGTAATCAAAAGTCGTGTAAGACAACCCATACCCAAAGTAGTACAGCGGCTTGCGTGAGCTTAGATAGAAGCCACCGCGATGAAACGCTGAGGGTTTATGATTATAAAAGCTCTGTAGATGACCCACCGAGCGCGGCACCGTAATCGGCAGTCTGCCAGCGGGATTAACTTTGCCCACTAGGGTCTCAGCAATCGCCTGGCCTCCATACATGCCCGGCTCCCAGGCCTCTAAAATGGCATCAGCATTTTCAGTTAACCACTCCGAGGCAATCGGCCCCCCATTCACCAACACCACCACTAACTTGGCGCCACTGGCTTTGATATTTTGAAGCAGCTCAATTTGATTGCCGACTAAGTCTAGTGTCGGGCGGTCAACATTCTCAGCACTGGTTTTATTAGTATCAAAGCGTAGAGAGTTTTCACCCATCACCGCAATCACCACATCAGCTTGCTTGGCTGATTGGCTCACTGCAGATAATTCGACAGCGGAAATAAGCTCGTGCCGGGCAATAGCCACATGCTCTATGGTTGAACCAGCACCATACTGCTGGTTAATGCCCTCTAGCACCGTAATCACGTTGTTATCTGGCTGCACTCTAGCCCATTCCCCCAAAAGCGCCTGATGATCAGCATTGGGGCCGGTAACTAAAATACGCTCTACGCCCGGCTTAAGAGGCAATACGCCATTGTTCTTCAGCAGCACCATGGATTTCTGTGCGGTTTTTAGTGCCAGATCCCGATGAGCCTTACTGAGCAGCGTATTATCCACTGCCTCTTGACTGGTATAGCGGTTTTCAAATAGCCCCAACTGAAACTTCGCGTAGAGAATTTTGCTTACCGCATGGTCAATCCGGCTCTGGGGTATTTCACCCTCTTCGACCAAGGCTTTTACATTGTCGAAAAACCCCGGGCCCTGCATATGTACATCCATACCCGCCAGCACAGCAACCTTGTCCGCTTGTTTTTCTGAGTCGACAATTTTATGCGCGGTTTCAAGACGCTGGATATCCATCCAGTCGCTAACATAAAAGCCTTCGAAGCCCCATTCGTTGCGAATTAAATCGGTTAAATAGCCTTCGTGGGCATGAGCTGGAATGCCATTAATTTCATTGTGAGCAGGCATGATGGTGTAGACACCACTTTCGATTGAGCCAACAAACGGGGGAAAAAATATTTCATGCAAGGTACGCTCGGAAACATCTGCCGGAGCGCCATTGACGCCATTGTAGGCAATGCCGCCAGCGACAAAGTGCTTGGCAGAGGCTATCACATTCGACTCAGAGCCAAAGTCTTTGCCCTGATAACCCCGCACCATGGCATTACCCATTTCCGTGACTAGGTAGGGATCTTCACCAAAGGTCTCACCGATACGGCCCCAACGGGCATCGCGCACCACTTCAATATTGGGAGAATAAGCCCAGTGAAACCCGGTTGCGCGCATTTCACTGGCGGTATATTCGGCCATTAACTCGGCTAATTCGGGCTCAAATGATGCCGCCAAGCCAATCTGAGTGGCATAGATAGTGGTGGCATCCATATACATGCCGTGCCCATGAATCGCATCAGTGGCAATAAGTAGTGGAATTTTAAGGCGAGAGGTTTCAGCTAAACTTTGTAAAATATTGGCTTCTTCAAAAGTAGACACTTTTAAAAATGACCCAATTTTGCCCTCTTTAATCAGTCCTGCTCTATCCCCTAAGGCTAAGGTGTAATCTGTCTTAGTATCTTTGCTATCAAAATCGATATCCGACGCTTCACCGACAAACTGGCACATTTGGCCAATTTTCTCATCCAGAGTCATCTCTTCAAGTAACAGCTCAACACGCTTATCTGAAGATAAACTGGCGTCTAAGTAGGAGGCCGTAGCCGCTAAGCTGTCGAATGAAGCAATCAAACAGGCTGACAGGAGCAGCTTTTTAATAGCAGAGTTCATAAAAAATGCCTTTGTTATAGAGTTTCCCCTGGCCTACAGGAGTCAGTTAATCTCAACGGATCATTGGTTGCGCAATCATTCTATGTAACAATGGGTCCAGTTACAACCACCGCTCAATGTATTACAAGTGAAAAGGTTGGCCCTCTCTTACCATAAATGATTGCGCAAACAAAAACTTGCATAGAGACTGATAATGTCGTCATTAGAAAACCTTGCTCAACACAAACTACAGCCCTTATTAGTGGTCGTTATGGGTGTGTCGGGAACCGGCAAGTCAACCCTGGCCAATGAAATTGCAAAACGTTCTGGATTGATCTATCTAGACGCGGACTCCTTTCACAGTGCCGAAGCGATCGCACAGATGTCACAGGGCATACCCCTAACTGATGCTCAGCGAGCACCCTGGATAGAACGCATATACAACCAACTATGTGAATATGAATCAAACAATGACGGCTGCGTCCTCGCCTACTCCGGATTAAAGCAGCAACACCGGAAAATTATCTTTAGCGCTTATAAGCATACCGCTGGGGTCTTATTGAATGCTGATCCAGATTTAATAACTGAGCGTTTAGTTAGCCGGAGCGACCACTTTATGCCTGCACAATTGCTCAGTAGCCAAATTGCCGAGATGCAGCCCTTTGATAGTGAAGTACCAATATTAAGGCTCGATACTGCTGATAGCGTAGAGCAGTTACTGGTACAATTCTTAGAATTTATGGACCTATTAAATTAGCCTTCAGCTTAGCCATTCACTCTTTGTAGTCAGATTATTTAGAGCTATAGACACGACTCTAAAGGCATAGCTTAATTGCATAAGCCGCAAGTTAAATCTTATTTCCTTTCGACAGCGTAAGTGCCTCTGCGGATAAATCATAATCGGAGTGAGTTTTGGACATTATTGTTTCTTCTATAGCCTTTTTCAGCATAACTGCCTTTGTCTACTTTAGAGTCGGCTACGGAAATATTACCAACAGCTATCGCCTGTGGTTCCAAGAGGGCTATTGGGTGAATTACAACATAGTAGAGGCTGGGGCCTGGCTTGCCAAAGCCGCTGTTATTCTGCCCGGACTTATTTGGCAGAAAGAAATATGGCAGTTACATGTGATTACGCTGTTTACTTCCGGCCTGCTGATCTGGGTCTCTGAACGCAAGTTACTGCCTACAATGGTGGCCTTTAATACCCTTTGGATTGGTTTATCGTCGGTGGTAATTGTGCGAAATTTAATCTGAGGCCCACAACAAAATTGCGAAATGACTAATCAGGGCGGGAGACTGTTAGTAAAAGGTTCTACCTCAGCAGGTTTCTCCCTGCTAACATCAAGCAAGCTTTTGGGTAGCTGTGTAGTTAAGTCGAGTAATCCTTTGGGGGATTGGTTAGCCATCAATCTGGCCTTAGTTTTATATCTTACTGCTCTGAACTACTTTGTCCCCTATTATTGTGAAAGTGCTTATTCCAGAATAGAGCCAGTGAACATACTGGTATGTCTCGACAGTCTGGCCAGTATACGGTGGATTTTTAGCCCTATATTGAGCGACTAGCTTGGCTTTCTTTACGATACAGAATGCTTCGTCCCTAGTCATATCGAGCAAGACCATCTTATTTTCTTTTTTAAACTGCTTACACTCGGCTTTTGGCATATCAGCAAAGCTAAAGGGGCTTATCAGTATTAGGATAATCATTAGTCTTTTCATTCTGTGCCTCTCTGGTTTCACAAAATCCTAACTTATTTTTTTTAGCCAGTCATTGGGATTTTTTTTGCGGAGGGCATATAGATATTTAGAACGGTGGTTTTCAGGAGGGAGGTATGAATAAGAGTACGTTTTTGATTACAACTGTAACTCTAACTCTAACTCTGGTCAGATTTTCTACACCAAAAATGAAAAAACCCCAGAATTTTCAGGGGTTTCAACGATTTTACAGTCTCTCTCAACTCTTTGATTCAACCCAGAATAGAGCCGGGCTCTTCATTTCAAACGAGTTCAGGAAACCCTGAGAAATTGGGGCCGTATTGAGGTTGCCATACTTTTTCGGACGATTTAGAAATTGGGGCCGTATCGCTTATTTTTTAACCAGTATCCAGAAATTGGGGCCGTATCGCTTATTTTTTAACCAGTATCCTGTACACCGGGCTCAAACAAAGTACCTCGTCATACCGTCCCCCGCATCTTTGATAGGTTGGAGTGCCGAACTGGAGGGATTGATTGATATCAGCCTAGGGGCTGATATCAAGTACTGCGCACCGCCTTTGGCGTCCAAAATGCGTTCGCGTTTAGTGATAGATTTCAGCCTGAAGGGCTGAGATCTAGTCCTGCGGACCGCCTGTGGCGCCCAAAACGCATTCGCGTTTAGTCGAACCGGCTAGGGGTCTCACCCTTCGTTCGACGGCAAAAAAAATCCCCCGCATCTGCGATGGTTTGGTGTGTTGAATGGGAGGGATTGATTGCTATCAAGCTGA
>CAJQKW010000093.1 GCA_905478975.1 uncultured Pseudomonadales bacterium
CAGCAGCAGAAAGAGTTGGCGGCCCTGAAAAAACGCAATAGCGAGCTGGATAAGATCGTCAGCGAACTGAGTCAAGCATCCAAGGCTGTTCGCGGCGAACTCGACAGCAGTCAAGATAACCAAAAGAGCCTGGCAACAGAATTGGCTGAAATCCGTGAGATTTCTGCCGATGCCATTACTCTCAGTGAGCAGAACCAGCAGTTGGTGAAAAACAACCATATGCTCCAGCGGGAGAACGATTCCCTCAAGGCCAATGTCGATGATCTGCAAAAAGATCAACGCAATGAATCATTTCTCTATGGCGGCTTAACCGTATTTCTCGGCGCTATTCTGGTGATACTGATTCCTAAACTGCGCGGTCGCAAACGTTTCTCTGAGTGGCAATAGCCGCTCACTGGAATAAGATTCTTCCACATAAAATTACTCGGAGGCAGCATGCAAAACGCCCATTACAGATTATTCAGCCGCCTGTTGTTGGTTCCTATGGTACTGCTGTGCCAGGCTTTTTCCACAGCTGCCTACGCTGAGAACCCACAGGTTAAACTGCAAACCGACATGGGCGATATTCTGCTTGAGCTCTATCCCGAGCAAGCCCCAGTCTCAGTTGATAACTTTATTAAGCACGCCAATGATTACCACTATGATGGCTTAATTTTTCATCGAGTTATCAAGGGCTTTATGATTCAGAGCGGTGGTCATACCTTTGATTTGACCCCCAGGGAATCGGATCGCGCGCCGATTATTAATGAGTCGGTTAATGGTCTAAGCAATGGCCGTGGCACCATTTCTATGGCCCGAACCGGTGATCCTGACAGTGCCAAGGCGCAGTTCTTTATCAATCACCGCAACAATAAGTCGCTTAATGCCAGAGGCTCAAAGGCGGGTTATGCGGTGTTTGGTTCAGTGATTAAAGGCATGGATGTGGTGGATGCTATCGCTGATACTAAGGTGGCGACTATGGGGATGTATCAGAATGTCCCGGTGACCGCTATACGCATTCTTACGGCGCGGTTGGTCAATCCTGAAGCTTGGACGCCTCTTGCGGAACCGAAAACACTGCCAGCCTTTGAAAAGCCGATTCCTATCCGATAGCGGGCTCTTTTTACGAGCCTCCTTATACACGAGCTATGATATGACCGATCTCAGTATTAACCTCAATAAAATCGCCCTCATTCGCAATTCCCGCGAGGGTAATTATCCGGATGTAGTGGCCTTTGCCCAGCTCTGTATCGACCAGGGTGCCGATGGCATCACGGTCCACCCGCGCCCCGACCAGCGCCATATTCGGCCCGATGATGTGCGCCGTCTGGCGGCTCTGGTTAAACCGCTGGCCAATGTGGAATTTAATGTTGAGGGCAATCCCTTCGCCCCCGCAATCGGCAGCTATCCCGGATTTATTGAGCTGGTCAAAGAGACTATGCCCGACCAATGTACTCTGGTTCCCGATGGCGATGACCAGCTAACCTCGGATCACGGTTTTGACCTGACCCAGTCTGGCCAGCAGCTGCGACCGATTATCGATCAGTTACATGCGCTAGGCATCCGCGTCAGCCTGTTTATGGATCCGGATCTAGCACAGATCGAGCTGGCCAAAGAGATTGGCGCAGACCGCATCGAACTCTACACCGGCCCCTATGCCGCGGCCTGGGGCACTGATCAGCAGGAGAGCTTGTTTCAGCAACATCTGGCAGCCGCTGAGCTTTCGACCCACTTGGGGATGGGAGTCAATGCCGGTCACGATCTCAATCTTCATAATCTGGGCAAGTTTGCCAGCATACCGAGCCTGCTAGAAGTCTCCATTGGCCATGCCTTTACCGTTGACTCACTGACTCTGGGCATGGCGAAAACGGTGCAGAGCTACAAAGCGCTGCTCGGGTAAGCCATGACTAGCTCTTCTGTGAAAAGCTCTTCTGTAAATAGCCCTGCTGTGACCACCCATCTGACAGTCTCTTGCATAGGTGGTGGACATCTCGGCACCACGCTCTGTCGGCTATTGCTGGAACAGCAATCAGATATCCGTATTTCTATTGGTCAGCTACTCAATAACAGCTTTGAATCCAGCCTCAAGGCGGTGGAATTTATCGGTGATGGCAGTGCCGTCAAAGACAGAGAGCGACTCAAACCTGCGGATCTCTGGTTGATCACCACCCCGGATAACGCAATTCAAGAAGTCTGCGAAGCGCTCTCTGAATCTGGCGTTTTAGCGCCGGGCAATATTGTCTTGCACTGTAGCGGCTCGCTAAGCTCGAAAATTATCCGCTTGCCTGACCAGCAATGTTACCGTGCGTCGGTACATCCAATTCACAGCTTTGCCGACCCGCTAATCTCCCTCTCAACCTTCGCCGGCAGTAGCTGTGCAGTAGAGGGCGACGACCAGGCCACTGGGCTGTTAAATCAATTGTTCTCATCGATTGGCGGCAACTGCTTCCCGATACAGAGCGCTCAAAAAGCGCTCTACCATGCTGCCACGGTAATGGCCTGTAATAATCTGGTGGCACTGCTGGCCATGAGTAAGCAGATGCTCGCTGAAGCGGATATTGATCAGGGCCAGCAGGATCAGATTCTCAACCCGCTGATTCGCCAGACCGTCGATAACTATTTGAATAATACTGATCCAGCAGCCATTTTAACCGGCCCAATTTCCCGCGGTGATCACAACACTGTGGAGGCTCATCTCGATGCCCTCTCATCCCTGAGCCAATGGCGCAATGCTTACGCCGCACTGGGTGAGGTGGCGGTTGGCCTTGCAGAGCAACAGGGTTACGCCTCTGATGATCAGTTAGAAAAAATATCCGACCTGCTAGCCAGAGCCACTGACTATTAAAACTTTTTCACACAAGTGATTGATAAAATCTTATGAACCAAACCGACAGCCCCGAATATCTGGCGCGCAAGTCCGCCTATGATCGCCTGATTACCGTCTATGGCCGCAAGCCGGTCTATGAGATTTTAGCCGATCGCTCACTGGAGGTTTTTCGCCTGCATCTGGCTGAATCGAACCGCGGCGGTGGCATTGTCGATCAGATCAAAACCCTGGCCACCCAGCGCAATATCGAAATCTGCTATCACAGCCGTGAGCAGCTGGCGCGTATTTCGCGCAATAGTAAACAGGATCAGGGGGTTGCCTGCGATATTCACAGTGCCGGTTATCAGCCCTACAAGCAGGCTCTGGAACAGCTGCCCAGTGCCAATCAGCGACCGCTGATTGCTGTGGATGGCATTACCAATCCACAGAATCTCGGCATGATTATTCGCAGTATCACCGCCAGCCCAGCCTATGGTCTGCTATTGCCCAGTAAAGGCTGTGCCGATATCTCGGCCCTGGTGATCAAGGCCAGTGCCGGGACGGTTTTTAAGGGTAATATTCTGCGCTGTGAGTCACTGGCTAAAGCACTGCCAGCCTTTATTGAAAAGGGTTTTGAGGTCTGTACTCTGTCATCCCATCAGGCGACACCCCTAGCGGAGTTTAAGCCTCAGGCACCGATTATCTATGTGCTGGGCAATGAAACAGAGGGCGTCAGTAAAGAGATTGCGGCCCTGAGCAAACACCGAGTGGGTATTCCCATGGCCAATGGGGTTGAGTCACTGAATGTGGCTATTACCGCCGCATTAATTGCGTTTAGTGGTCTGTAGTTGGGTCTGTAGTTGGTGGGCTTATAGATGGCTCTTTAGCTTTGAGAGACCAGAGCGGTGAGAAGGCCGCGGCCAGTACCGAGACCAGCAAGGTTAGAACAGCGATAACTGCAAAGGTCGGCGCCAGACCAGTGTGCTCAATGGCGTAACCACAGACCCAGGCACCCAGTGGCGCTCCGCCAAACAGGCAGAGTTGATATACCGAGGCAGCACGGGAGCGATGGGAGTGGGGAACCTGATTGTGCAAGATGGTTCGACCCAATGTCATGGACAGCCCAGAGAAAGCTCCCCAGGCAAAAATTATCGGAAATAGCAGCCAAAAATTTGGCAGCAAGGCGATAAAGAACACCAGTGTGCCGCGACCCAAAAAGCTGATAATCATCAATCGCCCGGGGCGCTTAAAAGTGTCCTTCTGGCGACTGACGGAAAAATTAGCCGCAACAATTCCTAAGGTAAAACTCACCTGCATTAAGGCGAATAGCCCTGCCCCACCCTGATAACCCTCGCGCGCGAGCAGCGGCATACCCACTAGATAAACGCCAAAGGCCAAAAACCCGGTGGCTGAAACCAGCAGTAAAAGGTGCAGCAAGGTTTTGTCCGAGGTAAACAATGCAAAGCCAGCACGCAATTCGCTTAAACTTTCGCGCGGCGCCGGTTTATCCATGGGCTCAGTGGACGGTGTTTCATTCGCTGCGAGCTCTTCAGCTGAGGGCTCTTCACCAGCTGAGGGCTCTTCACCGGCTGAGGGCTCTTCACCAGCTGAGGGCTCTTCACCGGCTGAGGGCTCTCCAGTTAAAGGCTCTACAGGCGCCATCTCCGGATGACTGCGTTTGATCAGCACTGAGCTAGCTAAAAACATCAGCAGCTGTAAAACCAACATCACCGCCAGCCCCAAGCCTTCCAATTGACCGGCGATGGCAAAGCCAATGCCCTGGGCAATAAACTGGATCATCACCACTTTGGCCACCGCCTGGTGCATCAGTGCCTGGGAGGCATAACCGAGCAGACTCTCTCGAGCTGGCTGTACAAAAGCCGAGACCGTACCAAAAACCATTCCAAAGAGTATCAATACCGTAAAAGTCAGCTGATCGTAGATAATCGCCCCGAGCAGCAGCGCGATCGGCAAGGTGTAGAGCATATAGAGCTGTGACAGCCAGCTGCCGCGATGACGGCGATCAGAGATCACTCCACCGGGAAGAATAAACAGTAGGTTGGGCAGCAGTACCGCTAACTGAGCCAATCCCAAACGACTGGGGGATTCATTCAGCACGCCAACAACCAGCCAGGGATAGAGCACCGCATGGAGGCCCATGGCCAAATTGCTAGCGCCTATGGTCGCGAGATAATGACGAAAGGAGAAAGTTTGCTTAGATGCACCTTGAGTGGACAATTATTTACGACGCTTTCTGAGGTTGGCGATCACCCAGCCAAGGCCAGCGGCGACGCCGACAATCACAGCCAGCATCAACAGTACAATCACTAGGTTGGAGGCGAGGCTGCTCAGGGAGACATTGTAGAGTTTCACCGCCATCAACAAGAAGGCTGCGCAGCCAAACATAGACGCCAGCCAAGCCGAGCGCTGCCTGATTACTTTTTTTGCCGTTGCCTTCAAAGGTTGTGCCTCTCTCAATAATTCTTTTAATTAATTTTTTAGTTCGGTAACTTACTAAGGGCGTTTTAGGCCGTGTCTTTAACCCACTCACAGCGAATCTTAATATCAGACCGCTCCGGCTCATGACAGAAACCATCGGTGGCAAAGACAAAGCTGTGCAGGCCAGACGTCTCGGTTTCTAAATGCACAGTGGCACTGACCCAGTACATCTTACGCAGCAGCGACTCAAACTGTTCAAGCCAATAGGTCCATTCGTGCTCAACACCCTGATAGGAGGCACCAAAATGCACCACTTCGGTGGCCAGGCTCAGATCTGTGGCACCGGGTTCGGTGAGTGAAAACATCTCCCGATTGACCAGACTCCAGGTCTCAGCTGAGGGCAGTGCCTGCATGGCATCGCGGTTGCTGCGGCGCTGCTTAATAAGCTCTTCGCTGGCAATATATTTTATGCAGCCGTAGACCACTGACTCACTGCGAACATCTATGTTCATCTCTATCTCCTTAAATCACTATTACCGCTTTAATACTGTTATTTATGGCCTTCTAAAAAAGCCAAAAACTGTTCTTCATCGAATACTGGGATATCCAGCGACTGGGCCTTGGTCAACTTCGAACCAGCTCCGGGACCCGCCACTACCTGAGAGGTCTTTGCCGAAACACTGCCGGCCACCTTGGCGCCAAGCTCTTGCAGTCGATCTTTAGCCTCGGCACGACTCATAATTTCCATACCGCCAGTCAGCACCCAAGTCTGGCCTTTTAGGGGCTGGGAATCCTGAGCACTGATATCTATATCGTCCCAGCTAACACCGGACTCACGCAATGCATTGATAATAGACAGATTATCCGGGTTGCGGAAAAAGTCGCGAATATAATAGGCCACCACGGGGCCAATATCGTCCACCTCTAGCAGCGCATCCTGATCCGCTTCAATAATCGCTTCGAGGGAACCGAAGTTCCGCGCCAGGGTCTGCCCCGTGGCCTCCCCTACTTCGCGAATACCCAGGGCAAAGAGAAACTTACCCAATGTGGTCTGGCGACTCACGGCAATAGAATCAATTAAATTTTGTGCGGACTTTTCTCCCATACGCTCAAGATCGACTATTTTTTCGGCACTCAACTCATAGAGATCCGCGGGGGAATAAATCAATCCGCGGTCTACCAGCAGCTCAACCAGCTTGTCACCCAGACCATCTATATCCATAGCTTTGCGCGAGGCAAAATGTTTAATCGCCTCCTTGCTCTGGGCGCCACAAAATAGGCCACCGGAACAGCGGGCTACCGCTTCGCCTTCGACGCGTCTAACCGATGACTGACAAACTGGACAGTTTTCGGGAAAGACAATTGGTCGAGCATCGGCTGGGCGTCGATCTATGACCACCGCGGCCACCTTGGGGATAACATCACCGGCGCGGCGAATAATCACCGTGTCGCCGATACAGATGCCAAGACGAGCAATCTCATCGCCATTGTGCAATGTCGCATTACTCACCGTAACACCACCGACAAAGACTGGTGCCAGACGGGCAACCGGCGTCAATGCGCCAGTGCGACCCACTTGAAACTCCACATCCAGCAGCTGGGTCATTTCTTCTTGAGCGGGAAACTTCCGGGCAATGGCCCAGCGCGGGGCTTTGGCAACAAAACCCAGTCGCTGTTGCAGGGCCAGATCATTGACCTTGTAGACGATGCCATCGATATCGTAGCCAAGCTTATCCCGGCGTTTTTCCATGCGCTCGTAATAGGCTTCACAGGCAGCAATGCCCTGCACGGCTTCGACATAGGTATTAATTTTAAAGCCCCAGCTACCCAATGCGTTGAGCATACTGAGATGGCTGTCAGGAGTTGTTCCGCCCTTAAACTGGCCGACACTGTAGGCACACATTTCCAAGGGTCGGCTGGCGGTAATTTTTGAGTCGAGCTGACGCAGACTGCCGGCGGCGGCATTGCGCGGATTGACAAAGGCTTTGTCGCCCTTGGCGATTGCCGCGGCATTGATCTTGTCGAAGCCGCCCCGGGGCAGATAGATTTCACCCCGCACTTCCAGCAGATCGGGTATGCCGGTGCCGCTTAGTTTCAGTGGGATACTCTTAATAGTGCGCACATTGGCGGTGATATCTTCACCCACCTTGCCATCGCCACGGGTGGCGCCGCGGACTAACAAGCCTTGGTTATAGAGCAGACTGACGGCCACGCCGTCGAGTTTGGGCTCACAGACATAATCAATCTGCTGATCCTCTTTGTAGTTGAGGCGGTCGCTAATTCGCCGATCAAAAGCTTCCAGCTCTTCTTCATTAAAGGCGTTATCCAGAGAGAGCATGGGCACAGCGTGACTGACCTGTGAAAACGACGGCAAGGCTGCGCCACCGACCCGCTGGCTGGGAGAGTCGTCACTGAGTAATTCGGGGTGTTGTTGCTCCATTTCCTGAAGCCGACGCATACTGCGATCGTATTCACTGTCGGGGACAGTGGGTTCGTCAAGTACATAGTAGCGGTGGTTGTGCTGGTTTAACTCATCCTTGAGCTGTTCATACTCTACGCGAACCTGCTCGAGAATTTTTGCCATTTAACTATCCTTTAAATCACTGACCGTGACTGCGGCGAAAAGCGACGTCGCGGGCGCGCTGTCGATAATGGTCGATGGTCTGGCGCGTCATCGAACTGCGAGTTTCGTCCAGTACGCTGAGGCTCATGGCTGCAGCCATGCTATCTACCGAGGCGATCATAATATCGAAGGCTGAGACCGGGTCTTCTATATCATCCAGGGCCATAAACAGGGTCACACCAGGGGTGGTCATCTGTTCGATGGTTTTCAGATCAAAGGTGCCGGGATTGACCAGGTTGGCCATGCTAAACAGCACTTCTCCGGAGCCATCTTCACTGAGATGACGCTGAAATATTTTTAATTCGCCATAGCGTAGGCCGACACCTAATGCCGCCTCTTGCAGCTGCTGACCATTGAGCAGTTGGTCTTTGGGGGCCATCAGGTGCATGACTAATATCTGCTGCTGCACCGGGGCAACTTTTGCTGGTGCTGGCTCTGCTCGATTAGAGGGTTTGGGGTCAGAGGCTTGAGAAGTAACAGGTTTGGAGGCGTTTCTGGTGGTAGCTTGCTCGTCCAGCTCAAACTGTTCCTGCTGCGGTTTTTTCATACCAAAGTCGGGTTTGTTTTCCAGCGCTCGGCGCAAATTTTCTTCAACCTGGAGAATATCTTTTTCGTCGCGGATGCCCACCAACCGTGATCCACCAGAGGGAAATTGACTGTCGCTTAAAGGGTCGTCAGCTTCGCCGGTGCGTGAATTTTTCTGCAATTTTCGTGACGACATATGAAGGTTTTCGTAGCGATGCTGCTTTATGCGCCGCGCACCATCCAAGACCACAGCCACCAATACCAGCAAGCCTACGGCGATTAAAACTTCTCTTGGGCCAATTACATCCATACAGACGGTCACTCAAAATATATCAAATTTTTATGCCGGGAAATCCCTTTTCAGGAATTAATCCGCCCAGCTCACAACTCCATTCAATCTTTAGTCTTTTGCTTTCAAATTCACATTAACATTCAATCTACTATCAGGCATCTGCCAGTTCGGCGGCCTGATTGACATCAACACTGACTAAGCGGGAGACGCCGGGTTCGTGCATGGTCACACCCATCAACTGATTGGCCGCTTCCATGGAAATCTTGTTGTGGGTAATAAAGATAAACTGCACCTGGTCCGACATTTCTTTAACCATAGCGGCATAGCGGCCCACATTGGCATCATCCAAGGGTGCATCCACTTCGTCAAGCATACAAAACGGCGCTGGGTTAAGGCGGAAGATGGCAAACACCATGGCGATGGCAGTCAGCGCTTTTTCACCACCTGAGAGCAACTGAATCGAGGCATTCTTTTTACCCGGCGGCCGCGCCATAAGGGTAACGCCTGTATCCAGTAAGTCGTCGCCGGTCAACTCAAGGTAGGCATGGCCACCACCAAAGAGTTTCGGAAACAGCTCTTGGATATTCTTATTGACCAATTCAAAGGTCTCTTTAAAGCGTGTACGGGTTTCTCGATCAATCTTTTGGATCGCCGTTCTCAGGGCCTCCATAGCTTCTTCGAGTTCAGCGTTCTGGGTATCCAGATAGTCTTTGCGCTCAGACTCGATCTTGTACTCGTCGATGGCGGCCAGGTTGATCGGCCCAAGACGATTAATGCGATTGCCAATCAACTGTAGCTGCTCTTCCCAGTCGACCATCTCGGCATCTTCGGCAAGATTTTCCAGCAGAATTTCGAGATCACCATTCTTCTCGACGATCTGCTCTTCAATGGTGCGGCTCAGGGTGGTGATTTCTTGGGCAGCAATACGCTGAGTTTCCAAGCGACCACTCACTTCCTGCAACTGTTCTTCCCGCTCGCTGCGCTGCTTTTCTTGCTTGCGCATTTCGTGGTCGACCTCTTCCATTTCCGTGCGGGCGGTATTCAGCTCGCCTTCAATGGTGAGTCGCAACTCAAGCTTCTCTTCAAGCTCAAGTTGGTATTTGTCCGATGGATCATCTTTGATATCAAAGGCTTCACGGAGTTGGGTGCGGCGCTCTTGGAGTCTTGCCACCTGCACTTTAAGTCGTTCAATGCCTTCGAGAATAGAGCTTAGCTGAGTACTCAGTGAACCTTCGCGCACCGCCAGATCATGGCGCTGATCACGATCTTGGCGAGCCTTTTGACGGCTGGTATCCAGACCTTCGCGGAAACCTTCACGCTGCTCGACCAATGTTTCACGACGCTCGGTATCAGCTTCCATTTTTTCGATGGACTGTTGCAGCAACTGCCGTGCTTCGGCTAAATTTTCCTGCTCCAGCTGCTGTTGCTGATGAACTTCAGCGAGTTCTTTATCGGCACGTTCTTTACGGGCTTTAAGCTGTTCAATCTGAACTTGGAAGCCACTGAGTTTGGAACGCAGCTCCGCATAGGTACTCTGCTGCTGGGCAACACTGCCAGCAATTTCCTGACGCTGGGCTTCCAGTTCCTGAAGCTGATTCTCATTGCTCTGGCGCTGAGTTTCCAATTCGTCAATCTGTGCATCTAGAGCCTGCTTCTGCTCACCAATACTGAGCAATTCCTGCTTGCGCTTAAGCACACCGGCGGTGGCGTCTTTGTCTCGCGCCACACGCAGCCAGTTATTACCCAGCCAGATACCCTCGCGAGTAACCACTGATTCAATCGCCGATAGGGATGGCTGTAGGGCAACCGCTTCGGCCAGTGTTTCAGCCGCATAAATATTGCCCAGCAGACCCTGCACAGCATCGCCGCTAACCAGATCGCTAAGCAGCTTGGCTTTGTTGCTTTTGCTACCACTGGCAGCCGCTTCACCGGTTTTGCCAATCAGCAGTAACTCGCCTTTTTTAAAATCATCCAACAGACCAATATTAGCCACTACATCATCTACTGCAACGGCTTGTAAATAACTGCCCAGCACGGTCTCGGCGGCCACTTCCCAGCCCTCGTCCGGCTTAACCGAATCCACTAGGCGTGGGTTGGAGCCCAGACCTTTGGAATCGAGCCATTTTTTCTCTGCGTCGTCGCCCATGGCGGCTTGCTGCAAGGCTTCGAGAGAAGCGCGACGACCATTGAGGCTCTGCTGTTGGCTGCGCGCCTGGTCCAGTTCAGTAGCGAACCGTTTGACGCTGCTGCGGGCAGTTTCAATCTCTGTGCTGTTTTCCAGGCGCTGTGTTTCGATGCTCTCGCGGGCCTGTTCGGCGTCGCTGAGCTGCTCTTGAATCAGTGCCATCTCTTCTTCAGCTGGGCTGGCTAAATAGCTGCTGGCTTCAGTGGCAAGGTTTTCATGGCGCTCGCTAAGGCGGCGCATCAGCTGCTCTAGATGTTGAATGCGGGATTGCTGCACTTCAGCCTGCTGACGCGGTGCCGCAGAGGTCTGGTTAAATTCGTCCCAGGCCTGCTGCCACTGCTGCATGGATTCTTCGGCGGCTTGTAGGGTTTCCGTTGATACCGTCTCGGCTTCAAGGGCCAGTTCCAGAGCCGGTGCCAGCTGATCAAACTCCGCCTGCCAGCCTGTGGCCTTCTGGATATCGGCGTTAAGGTGCTGTTCGGATTCGGTGAAGTTGCGTTCGGTCTGCTCGAGATCTTTGTGCAGCTCGGAGGCACGCTGTTGGGCGTGCTCGATAGCCTGTTCTATACGGGCAACATCGCCGCCGACTTTATAGAAGCGCGCCTGCACCTCATTAAAGGTGTCGTTGAGATCGGTGGACTGGGTGCGTAATTTTTCGATGGAGGTATCACAGCCGATACGCTCTGTGACAATGCGCTCGCGCTCGATTTCCAGTTCGCCAATAACCTGATTCTGTTGCGTGGCGGAGACATTGTAGCCGCGCCATTTTAGGGCCAGTAACTCGGCAGAGAATTGACGCTCTTCTTTCTTGTACTCAGAATATTTTTCTGCGGCTTTAGCCTGACGCTCAAGGCGGTTTAACTGGCGACCCAGTTCATCGCGGATATCGGTGAGGCGCTCGAGGTTTTCCATGGTGCGGCGGATACGGTTTTCCGTGTCACGGCGACGCTCTTTATATTTGGAAATACCGGCGGCTTCTTCAATATAAACCCGCAGCTCTTCCGGACGCGCTTCAATTAAGCGGGAGATCATGCCCTGTTCGATAATCGCATAACTACGTGGCCCGAGACCGGTGCCCAAGAATATATCGGTGATATCACGGCGGCGACATTTGCTGCCGTTTAAATAGTAGTTGGACTGACCGTCCCGGGTGACTTTACGCTTGATGCCGATTTCCGAGTAGGAGGCGTATTCGCCAACAATGCGGCCTTCGGAGTTATCAAAGATCAGTTCAATAGAGGCTTGGCCCACAGGCTTGCGACCACCGGAGCCATTGAAGATCACATCGGTCATGGACTCGCCGCGGAGGTTCTTTGCGGAGCTCTCGCCCATCACCCAGCGAACGGCATCGATAATATTCGACTTGCCGCAGCCATTGGGGCCGACGACGGCACAGAGATTACTGGGAAAATGGACTGATGTCGGATCAACGAAGGATTTAAATCCAGCCAGTTTTATCGATTTAAGCCGCATAGGTAGTCAGTCTTTTCTGTAATAAGTCGTGTAAAAAATCGCGCAAAAAGCCACTCAATAAAGTGTAACCATTATCGAGCAATCAGAGCCGACTATTTTAGCCGCGATGACTGCCTATAATTGCTGGTTATTCTACACGTTCAGGCACTGACACAAAACAGAAATAAAAACTCTATCCGCTAAGGCGCAGGAGCACTCAGCAGAGCTTTAAAATAGAAAGGTAAAACGCCCTAGGGAACGTAGGGCGAGGCGATCTCCAGAGAGAATTTTAGGGCATCGGAATTGCTCTTAACAGCATCACTGATCACCTGCCAATCACCCGCCTGAGGTGTGGCACTACCGGTGCTGGACAGGCGCGCTACGACCCTGATGTTTTTATCCGCGAGACTGCGGCCGGCCATTAGCCCATCGCGGTCACTGAGCGTCAACTCAAGGGGTAATTGACGGGCCACCAGTTTGCGCGCCGCCAGAGGCATGGGCGGGCCATCGGCTTCGACAATGGCGACAAACACCAGCTGGTCTGGAGTGAACTCAATGCTCGGATCTAGGCTTAGGTTGATACTCACAGTTACACCATCAATATCTGCCAGAACCTCAGCAGAGGCCTCAGGCGTTTCACCGGCTAATTGCAGTGCCTGCTGAATGCCACCCTGCAGCGCCTTCCAGCTATCACTTGCTGGATTCAAGCCTGTAGATGCACCCTGCCAGTAACTGATAGCCCGGGGATAATCCGCTTCCTGAAAAGCTTGAATACCCTTGAGACCCAGTACTGTTTGATTCTGAGAGTCGGCGCCATAAGCACGATCCACCGCGGCAATCACACGATCGGAAAAGCGATTGGCATCGACAAAAAATAACGCCTGGGCATACTGACCCAAGAGATAGGGCTCATTGGGCTGAATGCGGATTGCCTCGGCAAAATAGCCGGAGGCGGCCAACATATTATTACCCGCCATCGCATTTTCGGCCAAAATAGTCCAGTAGTAGAGATTATCCGGGCGCTGTTTTACCCGCTCAGCGACGCTGGCAATCAGCTCTGGTGTCATTTGTGACTGCTGATTAATGAGACGCTCAGCAAGGCTCTCGGCAATCTGCTGATCAACCCCAGAACCGAGGCTGCGATACAGCCCTAAGCTCGCCAGAGAAATCGCCACTATCAAAACCGGCAGCAGCCAGATGCCCTGTGCCCTAGGGTTAAGAGCAGCTTGTTGTTGTGTAGCCGCGGTGTTATTTAATAATAACTGCTCGGCCTCAGCCAACATTTGGGCTTGCTGCTCGGCACTGATTTCACCACGCTCCAACTGCTGTTGATACTGTAGCTGCTGATCGCGAAACACATCAATATTGGCCTGCTCGGCGATATTATCGGGCTCTT
>CAJQKW010000094.1 GCA_905478975.1 uncultured Pseudomonadales bacterium
GGCACACCCAACTCTTTCAACTTCGCCGCCATATCTTCAGCCGAAGTGGCTGGGCGAATTTTCTTGTCGATAAACAGAATCTTACCGTCTTTGCCGATGTAGAAAGTATGACGCTTGGGCAGGCCATAAACAGCAAGCACATCATAGGCTTTGGCCGCTTTCTTAGTCGGATCGCTCAACAGCGGGAAGTCGGCTTTATAGGCTTCGGCAAATTCAATATTCTTTTCAATCGGATCGACGCTGGCCATAAAGTAGGCGACTTCAAGATTCTTGAGTAGGTGGCCATTGTCTGCCAGAGACTTGCACTCAATGGTACAGCCGCCGGTAAAGGCTTTGGGGTACCAAGCGATCACCACGGCTTCACTGCCGTTAAATTGGCTGACACTATATGACTTGCCATCGGTGGCTTCGAGTAAAAAGTCTGGTGCCTGATCGCCAACTTCTAGTGCTGTGGCAGTACTGGCAGCTAGGCTAAATGTGATTGCTGAGATGAGTGTTTTAAAGCTCATGTTTTGATTCCCATTGTTTTTCTTACGTGTCTTCTAACTATTAAGCCACCGCAAATTAGCAGCGCCATGATCACCACCGGCCATGAGCCAGTCTGTGCAAAAAATGTCTGTCCGGCTCTTGGCTTTATATTGCCGCTGAGTTCGCCAGCACTAAACTGTTCCAGCTGTTTCTCTATCTTGCCACGATGATCGACTATCGCGGTAATGCCATTGCTGGTGCCGCGCACCATGGGCTTGGCATTTTCAATGGCGCGCATTCGAGCCATCTGCATATGTTGCTGTGGCGCGAAGGAGTTGCCAAACCAGGCGTCATTGCTCACGGTTAATAGCAGCGTTGCCGCGCGGCTAATACGGGCGACCAGATCCGGGTAAACAATCTCATAGCAAATCGCCGTGGCCATGGGTTCACCGGCTATTATCAGCAGTGGCTGATCTTTGGCGCCGAGGGAAAACGATGACATGGGCAAGTTAAAAAATCGAATCAAGCCACGCAGAATGCCTTCAAGGGGCACATATTCTCCAAAAGGCACTAGTCTGGTTTTGTCGTATTGCCCCTTGGTCGCACCTAGGGCTAACACCGAGTTGTAATACTTGCCGTCCATCGGGTCTTGAGTGGGTATACCCGTTAAGAGGGCAGTTTGGTTCACTTTTGCGGTCATATGCAGGTCGAGAAGGTAGTTGCTAACCCGTTTTTGTGTGGCGGGAACTGCGGCTTCAGGCCAGACAATCAGGTCGGCCCCCCAGTGCGGTTCGGTTTGGGCTTGGAGTTGCTCGAGGATGCCCTGCCGTTCGTTGGGAGACCATTTTTTGTTTTGGTCGGTATTGGGTTGAATCAATACCACAGAGAGGTTCTTACCAGTTTCCTGAGTCCATGAGGTACTCTGAAGTAAGTACCCACTTACCGTTAATAGCAGCAATATCAGGAATGAAATTTTCGTGCTTGTCTGAAGAGGCTGCTTTTTTGAATGCCCTTTATTAGCTAAGAATGACTGGGCCAGCTGAGCAAGAGTGGCCGCTGCCAGCGCAGTAATAAAGCTTAGCAACATGACGCCGCCAACCGGTGCCCAGCCGCTGAGCCAGGTGTCGGTGTGAATATAGCCAGCATAGAGCCAGGGGAAACCGGTAAATATCCAGCTGCGAAACCATTCGCTGAGCACCCAGATTGCTGGCAGTCCCAGTAGCCAAGCGCTGGATCGCTGGGGAATTAATGCACTGAGTACAAAGGGCAGTGCAAAGAGTAAGGCCAGAAAGAGACAGAAAAGAGTGGTTGCCAATAACGCTAGAGGCGCGGGAATAAAGCCGTGTTCGTGAATGCTGACGTAGACCCAGCTGACCCCGGCAAAGAACATAGCGAAGCCAAAGACGCTGGCTTTTACTAAGGCCTGCTTGGCTGTTTGATGCTGAAGTTTGTAAAATAGTATGGCTATACAGGGAATCGCGATGGGCCAGAAATTAAACGGCGCCAGCGCTAGTGGCAGCAGGGCCCCCGAGGCAAATAAGAGGAGAAATGTTTGCCCGCGGGCTGAGCGCATCATGAACTGAGCTTGGTCACTTCCAGTTTGCTGATTTTACGGTTATCACCATCGGTGACTTTAAAGGTAAAGCCATCAAAGTCGATGCTCTCGTTAATTTCGGGCAGTCGCCCAAAGGCATGCAGCACCAGACCGCCGATGGTATCAAACTCATCGTCGACCAAGCCCACATCAAAGAACTCATTAAACTCGCTAATCTCGGCGATCGCTTCGACGTTAAAGCTGCCATCTGCGGCGGCTATTATCGGTGCTTCTTCATGTTCATCGGTCTCATCTTCAATCTCGCCAACAATCTCTTCAAGAATATCTTCAATGGTCAGCAGCCCGGAGACACCGCCGTATTCGTCCACCACTATGGCCATGTGATAGCGCTGTTCGCGAAACTCTTGCAGCAGCACATTGAGGCGTTTGCTCTCGGGAATAATGGTGGCGGGTCGCAGTAGAGATTTGAGGTCAAAGGAGTCGTTGCCCGACAGCAGCAGTGGCAGCATTTCTTTGGCTAGCAGGATGCCCTTAATATCGTCGGAGGATTCGCCAACTACAGGAAAACGTGAGTGCTGGGAGCTGATTACCACTTCAAGCACCTGCTCGAGGGTAAAGTCATCGTCAATAATGACCATTTGCGAGCGTGGGATCATAATCTCCCGGGCTTGCTGGTCGGATACTTTTAGCGCCCCTTCCATGATTTGCAGCACACTGGCATCGATAATCGATTCATTTTCTGCACTTCGCAACATGTCTGCAACGTCTTCGCTGTTGCGTGGCATTTGCGAAAAGACCCGACCAATCCGTTCAAAAAGGGATTTTTCGGGTGTGCCATTGGCTGTTTCTTCATTCATTGTTAGCTGCTCGTGACTTCAATAGGGTCGTCGGAGGACTCGTGGAGAATCCGGTAGGGGGGAGGGAAGTCTAGAACCAGCATAATCTCTGTTTCTAAACTCTCCATCTGTTCGGCGTCTTGATCTTCAATATGATCGTAACCGAGCAGGTGCAATACGCCATGGATCACAATATGTGCCCAATGTGCGATGGTTGTTTTTTGTTGTTCAACGGCTTCGCGGACTAAAATCGGGGCACAGATCACCAGATCGCCGAGAATCGGCAAGGGCTCTGGGGTGACTGCATCAAAGGGGAAGCTGAGAACGTTGGTGGCACCGCTTTTGCCGCGGTAGCGCTGATTGAAATCGGCACTCTCCAGCTCATCGACAATACGAATGCTCAACTCGCATTCATCCCGCTCGTCACGTATGGCAGCGCTTACCCAGCGCTTAATACTGTCTTCGTCGGGTGAGTCTTCAGAGGCGCAGGCCTTCTGAATGTCGATGGATAGATTCATTTATGGGTTATTTATTCAGTTTTCTCGTGGGCATCATAGGCATCTACGATGCTTTGAACAATAGGATGGCGCACAACATCCCGTGATATGAAGTGGGTAAAGCTCACTTCTTGCACATCTTGCAGTACTTCGCAGGCGTGAACAAGTCCGGAATTGACGCCCCGGGGCAGATCAACCTGAGACATGTCGCCAGTGATAACGGCGGTTGAGCCAAAGCCTATGCGCGTGAGAAACATTTTCATCTGCTCGCGGGTGGTGTTCTGGGCTTCGTCGAGCAAAATATAGGCGCCATTAAGCGTGCGGCCGCGCATATAGGCTAGCGGGGCAATCTCAATTACGTTGCGCTCTTGCAGTTTTGCCACGGTTTCAAAGCCGAGCATTTCATGCAGCGCGTCATAGAGGGGTCGCAGGTAGGGGTCGACCTTCTGAGCCAGATCCCCGGGCAGAAAGCCCAGTCGCTCACCGGCTTCTACTGCCGGACGAACTAGCAGGATGCGCTCGACTTCGTCGCGCAGCAGTGCCTCCACGGCACAGGCAACGGCGAGATAGGTTTTACCTGTACCGGCAGGGCCAATACCAAAATTAACGTCGTGGGTTTGAATCGCGCGCACATAGCGCTGCTGATTAATACCGCGGGGTTTGATATTGCCTTTTTTGGTGCGAATAACGCTGAAGTTCTCGGCGTTCTCTATAGGTTCAGGGCCGCTAGCAGGCTTAGAGCTATTGACAGGCTTAGGGCTATTCTTAGGCTTAGGGCTGTTCTTAGGCTTAGGGCTACTCAGTGGGGGTGTTTGCATAAACGACGCCTCTTTACGAGATGGTGTGCCGGTGGAATTAGTTTGTTGTCTGGAGTGCTGTCTGGAGTGCTTGTTCGAGGGCTTTTTGGAAGGCTGCTCCTCAGATTGCTGCTCAGGCTGTGGCTGGCTCTGGCGCAAGTTGAGGTGTACTTCTTCGGGGGACAGCTCAGCGTAATGTGCGGTTTGTTGATAGAGGTTATAAATCACCGCAGTGGCTTGATTGGCCGCTGCGAGATCGCCATAGGCGGCAAAAAAATTGTCTCGCGAGCGAATATCAACGTCGAGACGCTGTTCGATAAGACGGATGTTTTCATCAAATTGGCCGCAGAGTGCGGCTAGACGGCGAGCATCATTGGGCTCGAGAGTGAGCGTCGAGGCAGATGGTTGATTATCCGATCTTTTCAATGAGTGCTTTTGTACCTTAATTAAGAGAAGTTAAGACTAGCATAGCGCGATCTGTGAAGCAGGGTAAACCCTTTATCTTGCCCAAATAGTATAACAACTTGATCTCTTAACCTGTTTACTTCTATACAGACTGGCTAGACTAATTCGCCACGCAGTGAGTTGCGCAGTGCCTCGGTGACAATGCTCTCCACAAAGGTGCCTATCAGTGCGTGATTATCGCTGCGGAAGTTAACCACCCGATTGTTCTCTGTACGCCCTTGCAGCTGTCCCGGATCTTTCTTTGAAATGCCGGTGACCAGAAGTGTTTCCTGCTTGCCAACCATGCGTCGACTGATCTCGGCGGCATTCTGGCTGATGCGATCCTGAAGGATTTGCAGACGCTGCTTTTTCACCGCTTCCGGTGTGCTGTCCGGCAGATCTGCAGCGGGTGTTCCGGGTCTGGCGCTGTAGATAAAGCTAAACGAGGTATCAAAGCCAATATCACTGATCAACTTCATGGTGGCAGAGAAATCCTCTTCGCTCTCATTGGGGAAGCCAATAATAAAGTCGGAAGAAATACTAATATCCGGACGCACTGCGCGCAGACGGCGGATTTTTGATTTGTACTCAATCGCCGTGTGGCCGCGCTTCATGGCCATCAATATTTTATCGGAGCCACTCTGTACCGGTAGATGCAGGTGACTGACCAGCTCGGGCACATGGGCATAGGCCTCAATCAGGCGGTCGGAAAATTCCACTGGATGCGAGGTGGTGTAACGAATTCTATCTATGCCGTCGATATCGGCGACATAGGGCAGCAGCTCGGCAAAATCACAGATTGACCCGTCGGGCATTTCACCCAGGTAGGCATTGACGTTTTGACCCAGCAGATTGACTTCCCGAACACCCTGCTCGGCCAGGGCGCCGATCTCGGCCAGCACATCGGCCATGGGGCGACTGACTTCTTCGCCGCGGGTATAGGGCACCACACAAAAAGAACAGTACTTGGAGCAGCCTTCCATAATCGAAACAAAGGCGGATACGCCATCGGCTTCAGGCGTTGGCAGGCGATCAAATTTTTCGATTTCCGGGAAGCTGATGTCCACGACCACAGTACCATCGGCTTTGCTGGTCTCCATCATTTCCGGCAGGCGATGCAAGGTTTGCGGGCCAAAGACCAGATCCACAAAGGGTGCGCGTTTGGCAATGGCCGCGCCCTCTTGGCTGGCGACACAGCCGCCGACACCAATAATCAAATCCGGGTTAGCTTGTTTCAGATGTTTCCAGCGACCAAGCTGATGAAAGACTTTTTCCTGGGCCTTCTCGCGAATAGAGCAGGTATTGAGCAGGATAACGTCGGCCTCTGCCGCATTATCCGTGGCGACCATCTGGTGGCTGTCCCCAAGCAGATCGCGCATGCGCGCAGAATCATACTCATTCATCTGGCAGCCATGCGTGACGATATGCAGCTTTTTGATCGGCTTGCTCGGGTTGGTAGCTTCAGTCGCGATTTCGGTCATGGAGTTGGTTAATCTTTGATCAATTAAAGAGGTCGAGCATTATAGCCCTGAACGTCCAATTGGCAACATAAAGCGGCTATTTCCGGTCGTCATTTAATGGCGCTATCTAAAAACATCCTGTGCTATTATTGATGCCCTTTAAACGCACCGAATTGGCAAATCTTTCATGTCCAGTGAACCCATCTATAGAATCACCTTTTTTAATCAGGAACAGGTCTACGAGATCTATGCGCGGCATGTCTTTCAGAGTGATCTCTGGGGCTTTCTCGAGGTGGAAGAATTTATCTTTGGTGAGCGCTCGCAAATGATCGTCGATCCCGCCGAAGAGAAGCTTAAAAATGAGTTCTCGGGGATCAAGCGCAGCTTTATTCCCATGCAGTCGATAGTACGTATCGATGAAGTCGAAAAAGAGGGTACCTGCAAAATCACTGAGGCCAGCGCAAACGTTTCTGGTGGCAATGTACGTCCATTTCCGTTTCCGTCGATGGCTTCCAACAAACCCTCAAAAGACTAACGAGCTAGCCTGGTTGGTAGTTGTACTGGGCATGCTTTAGGGGTTTACACACAGGCTGAGCAATGTATCGCTAGAGTTCGTTATGGTAGACTTTGCGCCATAAAATGCTCGCCAGAAAGCGCCAATACTGCCGCTGATAGCGAAATAAAAAAACAGAGGTGCCAATGACTGACGCAGCGCTGGATTTACTGCCCTACGAATTTGCCCGGGTTAACCGCGTACTTTTGCGCACCGCAGAAAGTGATCTGCTGCTGACCTCCGATGCGCCAGACTGGGCCATCAGTGAAGTGGTTCGCATGAGCCAGTCTAACCTGACCGTGCAGACTGTTGCTGACCAAGAATTTGATACTCAGTTGAGTCAGCTTTACAGCGGCCGTCAGAATTCCTCTGAATCGGTTATGGCCGATATGAAAGACTTTGTCGATATGGAGTCTGCCGCCGCAGATCTAGAAGACGCCGGTGATCTTTTGGATGCCGAGAATGATGCGCCGATTGTGCGTCTGTTAAACGCCGTTATCGCCGAATCCCTAAAAGAAAATGCCTCCGATATCCATATCGAACCCTACGAGAAAGAAGCGCTGGTGCGTTTTCGTCTCGATGGTGTCTTGCGCACAGTGCTGTCCCCCTCAATTCAAATTGCACCGCTGTTAATCTCCCGTATCAAAGTGATGTCAAAATTGGATATTGCCGAACGCCGTCTGCCACAGGATGGTCGCATGAGCGTGCGCCTCGGAGGCCGCAGTATCGATCTGCGTGTTTCCACCATGCCCTCCAGTCATGGAGAGCGAGTAGTGATGCGACTGCTGGACAAAGACGCAGGCAAGCTACAGACCGATGATCTGGGCATGCCCCAGGAGACCAAGGCGCAGTTGGTTGATCTGGTGTCGCGGCCCCACGGCATTATTTTGGTCACTGGCCCAACAGGCTCCGGTAAAACCACAACTCTCTATGCCGCTCTGCAACAGATGGATCGTCGGCAGCGCAATATTATGACCGTCGAAGATCCGGTGGAGTATGATCTGCCCGGGATTAGCCAGACGCAGATTAACCTCCGTGCCGGCATGACCTTTGCTCGCGGCCTGCGGGCTATTTTGCGCCAGGATCCAGATGTGATTCTGATCGGCGAAATTCGCGATGGCGAAACCGCAGAGATTGCCACTCAGGCCAGTTTGACCGGCCACCTAGTGCTCTCAACCCTGCACACCAATACCGCCGCCGGTGCCATCACGCGGTTACAGGATCTTGGCGTCGACAGCTTTTTACTCGCCTCTACCGTGCGCGGCATTGCCTCTCAGCGTTTGCTGCGTAAACTCTGCACCGATTGTCGCGTCGCGGAACAGCCCAGCGAATTTAATCGTAATCTGCTACAACTACAGCCCGGCGAAGAGACTTTCCAGTCCTCCGGTTGTACTGAGTGCAACAACACCGGCTTTAAAGGCCGTCAGGCACTCTTTGAGCTGGTTTCGGTCGATGCCAATTTACAGACCCTGATCCACGAAAATGCTGGCGAATTAGAGCTCGAAAGTGCCATTCGCAAAACCGTCCCCAGTATCCGCGATGCCGGCTTCGAATTGGTGCGCCGCGGCGTCACCACCATCGAAGAAGTGCTTCGTGTTACCAGCGTTTAACCCGGGGCCAAATCATGCCAGCCTTTGACTATGCCGCCTACGACCCCTCTGGCAAACGCGTCAGCGGTGTTATCTCCGCCGACTCAGAACGCCATGCCCGGCGCCTGTTAAAAGATAAAAAGCTACTGCCCTCAGAGCTTTCTGAAGTGAGCCAGACGGCAGCAACGAAAAAGTCTGGCCCCCGACGTCGTCAAGCGCGAGTCAACAATTTCGATCTATCACTACTGTTGCAGCAACAGGCGATTCTGATTGAGTCCGGCCTGCCCCTGGAAGACGCTCTGCGCATGACCATCGAACAGGCCGAAACTGAAAAGCAGCGACGCATGTTGCAGAGCTGGCGCAGTGAGATTATTGAGGGCCGCAGTTTTTCCGAAGCCCTGCGCCGCTCCCCCTATAAAATTCCCGAGAGCATTATTGCAGGCATCAGTGTTGGCGAGGAGAGCGGCCATCTGCACAAAGTGTTGATGCGCCTCGCTGAAGATCTCGAAAGCAGCGCAGAAAACCGCAAGACCATCAGCCGCGCCATGATCTATCCCGCCACACTGATCAGCACTTCAATCATTGTTGTGGCCATTATGATGGTCTGGGTAGTGCCGAAAATTACCGCCATTTTTATCAGCTCTAACCGTGAGCTGCCGCTGGTTACACGGATTGTGATTAATCTCAGCGAATTTACCCAGAGCTATGGTCTGTTCTTGTTAATCGTTCTGGTGGGTCTCTATCTGGGTTTTGCCCGGGCCATGCAAGACCCCCAGCGCAAGCAGCACTGGCATAGCTTTATGTTGACCATGCCGGGTCTTGGACGCTGGATTCGCATGGCCAATATCGCCGATTGGTCACGCAGTCTCGGCGTGCTGTTAAGTAATGGTGTGCCGGCATTGGCGGCGTTAAAAATATCCTCATCGGTGGTGACCAACCTCGATTTGCGCAGCAAGATGGAAGGGGTGACTGAGGCTATGCGTCAGGGCAGCACTCTTCATAGCGCATTGCAGGCCAGTGATGTGGGCAGTGGGTTTTTGGTGCATATGGTCGGTAGCGGTGAGGCGTCGAGTGAGCTGGATAAGATGCTGCTGCGGGTGTCGGATTATTATTCTCTGCGGCTGAATAATGCGGTGGAGGTGTTTTTGAAGCTGATTAATCCGATTTTGATTATTTTTATGGGGGTGATAATTCTCTCCGTCGTAGCAGCAGTGATGCTCCCAATAATGGACATGAACAACATGATCTAATTACGATTGTTCTTTCGTCCTGTGGCGGCGTTGAAATTTCAAATCAGTCGGTCATTTACTAAACGTAAACTCCCTCGTGATTTGAAATTTCGCCTTGCCACAGAACAAAAGCCCTGCTCGTAATCGTTCTAAATCGAATTGGGTTGGGTTGGGTGGTTATAAATATAATTTTCTGCTGGTGAGTTATTGGCGGTGTGGAATAAATTTTAAGGGGTGTTGGAAATGGTATCTAGGAATAGGCAGGCGGGTTTTACGCTGATTGAGATGATGGTTGTGGTGGTGGTGATTGCGCTGCTGGGGTCGATGATTGGGCCGACGCTGTTTAAGAAGGTGCAACAGGCGGAACGCACGCGCATTGCTCAGGATATTCGTGTGATCGAGGGGGCGCTGAAGTTTTATCGGCTGGATAATTATCGCTACCCGAAACAGAGTCAGGGGCTGGATGCACTGATGACCAATCCTGGGGATGCGGATAATTGGAATGGCCCCTATCTGGAAAAAGCGCCAAATGATCCCTGGGGTGAACCCTATCAGTACAATAGCCCGAGTCAGCATGGCAAAGATGTCGATGTCTTTACCCTGGGTGCCGATGGCCAGCAGGGCGGCGAAGGCTCTGAGGCGGACTGGGGCAACTGGAACATAAAGTAGTATGAGTTTTTCTCCCCGTCGCCAGGCTGGTTTTACGCTGATCGAGATTACCGTGGTGGTGGTTATTCTCGCCACCATGTCGGGGATGAGTCTGTTTGCGATCAATCAGGCTTTTGACCGTCGCTACCAGAGTCAGGCGGAAAATCTTCTCGTCTGGCTCAATCAACTCTCTGAACAGGCTGCCCTTGAGGGGGTTGCCTACGGGATAGTCGGCGATGCCGAGGATCCTCAGCAGGGCGAGACGCTGCAGCCAGTGGCCTATTTTCGCCAGCACTGGTTTGTCACCAGCTACCCAGAAGCCTTTGAACTAGATAATGAGGCTCGGGCGGAGTGGGTGATCACTTACAGCAGTCAATACGATGATGTCGAAGACCCTCTGGTCGACGTAGAGGATGCGCTGGTGCCTATAGTGGCTATGTTGCCCGATGGCTATATGGAGCCAGCTGGCGAGCTTTTACTGAGCTTTGACTCAAGTCCCCTGACCTACAGCTACAGCTGGGACGAAGAGAGCGGTGCTATGACCATGCTCAAGTCGGCGCCATGAAGCGATTAGCCTCCTCGCGCCGTGCTCGTGGTTTTACCCTTATTGAAGTTGCCGTTGCCCTGGCCATTCTTGGTTGGGTAATGGGCAGTGCGCTCTATTTAGTGCAGCAGTACGCCGATGAGCGGATTCGCCTGCGCGAGCAATTTTATGCCTCTCAGGTGTCTTGGAATCGGCTGTTGGAACGCTACCAGAATTCGGAGAAGTGGATTTCCAAGCAACAGACCTCCAATCGCCAAACCAAAGGTGTCGCCAGTCAGGGCAGCCAGGATTGGCAGTGGCGCATAAATGTCACAGAAGCCATGGGCAATGATCTCTACCGCTATCAGGCAAAAGTGGCGCTGGATGGCGCCGAGCGCGACAGCGCCGGACTGTTTGTCTATCTGGTGGAGAGAAACTGATGGCTAAACTTAAACTTAAGTTCAAGCGAAAGGCGATGCCAGTATCTCGGCGGGATCGACAAAGCGGTTTCACGCTGATTGAAGCGGTGGTGTCGCTGATGTTGCTGGCAGTGATGTCGGTGATGTCTTATCAGGCGGTGGAAGTGATTCTCGGCGCTAACGAACGCAGTCGTGGGCAGCTTGAGGACGAGTCGCAATTACATCGCGCCTGGCAGGTAATCAGCCGCGATATTATGCATCTGCGGCCGCGGGGTTTTGCCGATGGTCTGGGGGGAACTGAACGGGCTTATCTCACTGATCCCAGTGACTTTGGTCTGCGCTTTAGCCGCGGTGGCGGGCCCATGGTGCGCTCGAACCCAACCGGTATCAGTCGCATTGAGTACCGTCTGAATAACGACAATCAATTGGAACGCCTGTCCTGGCCGATTACGGCCTCTTCACTGACCAGCGAAGGCAATCGCCTGATCCTGGTTCATGATGTGGACGAGGTTAAAATTGAACAGCTGTCCCGGGACAATAATTTCTCTCCCGACTGGCCGCCGCTGAATCAAAATCACCATACCCTCAGCCTGCCAAAAATGATTCGCATTACCATCAAGCTGGAAAATGGCTCTGAGACTTCACGGCTGTTGCCGGGGCTCAATTTTGACCCCAACCTTAAAACTGGATCCACTGGATCTGCTGCGGGTTCAGATCCGGGGGGCAGTGCAAATGCAAACTAAGCGCCCAGCACAAAATGGCCCGTGCTTTCGGTATTGCCCACGTCCCCGCCCCCGCCAGCAGACCGGTGTGGCCCTACTGGCAACGCTGATTCTGATCTTGGCGCTGACACTGATTTTGGGCAATATATTCTATCGCCACCAGATTGATGTCTCACAGGCAACCGGTTCACTGCACGGTGATCAGGCGGTGCTGTTAGCGATTAGTGGTGAGAGCTGGGCCAGAGATCTTTTGTCTGCGGCCAATGACGATATTACCACGGATCATTTTGACGAGAATTGGGCCCAAGCCGTTCCTCTGATGCCGGTTAATGGTGGCGTGCTTGCCGGTTGCCTGGTGGATCTACAGTCACGGATTAATCTGAATAATTTTGCCAATTACAGCAGCGCTAGCCTCAAAACCGAGCGCCAATCCAATGCTATGGGCCTAGTGAAACTGTGGGAAACGCTACTTCGGGAGAGGGGTTTTCTGGCGGATCAAAAAAGGGTGCCAGTGATTATTGATTGGCTCGACAAGGGTGACAGTTTAATCAGTCCCGCCGGTGCTGAGCAGTCTGATTACAGCAGCTTTGACCCACCGCGCTTTCCCGCCAACACAATGATTGCCGACACCGCCGAGTTGGCCGCTATGGTTGGCTATAGCCTAGCCGAAGTGCAGCGCTTAATGCCTTGGATGAGCGCCTTGCCCGAGCAGACCCCGATCAATGTTAACACCGCCCCCGTGGAGGTGTTGATGGCTCTGAGCGATGGCATGGGTCGTGACTTTGTCGAGTTAGTATTAGATGGCAGACCCTTTTTAACCCTACCGGATTTTCATCAGGCCTTGGATATTCAGCTGCGGGTGGGGGAGACTGTAGTGGCCGCGCGCTGGCCAGCCAAATTGGTGGATGTGAAGTCAGATTTCTTTCAACTTAATCTCGAGGTCACATTGGGGCAGTCAAAGCTCGAGGTAAAAAGTATAATGCACCGCAGGCAATCTGGGCCTTTAGCAGTGATTCGCCGGGAGATAACGGTTGTGCCCGCAGGCGTCGCAACTGTACCATCCGTCACTGATGATGCGTTTGCCGAGGCTGTTGGTGGTTCTGGGAGAGATAGATTCTCGGACCAAGATACAGCAGGCGAAGATGATGAGGCCTATTACCTGCGTCCACTCTGTGAAATTGCCGATAGTTATAGCAATCGCAGTACGGCACCGAGCGCTATAAATACTGTAAATAGAACAAATTAGTCCAAACACTTTAGCTAATACAACCAGTAATAATTAGGAAATCGTAACAATGACATTATCTGTTGACCATCTTTACCACCTCGACCGGCATCTGCTCGGCGGTGGTGAGACAAGCAGAGCGATGGCGCTATGGGTGCCGTCCCAGCGCGTTTCCGTGCATGTCATTGACGCGCCCACAGCGCCACAGCGCAAATGGATCGAGCTGATTCCCTGGATCCTCGAAGACCGTATTTTACAGCCGGTGGACGAGATGCATTTTGTGCTCGGCGCCAGCTCTCTGGTGGAGGGCAAAAAACAGCTTACCGTCACTGTGATCAGCAAACAGGATATGCGCGAATGGCTGCGCATTGCCGACAATGGTGGAGCCGCAGCCACCGCCATGGTGCCCGATTATCTGGCGCTGCCCTTTGAGTCCGGCCGTATCAGCATGGCCTGGCGTGAGGGCCAGTTTCTGGTCCGCACCGCCACTGATAGTGGTTTTTCCGCGCCCCCAGATCTGGCTTGGTTAATGGTGCGCCGAGTTATGGCTCGCGACGATATTGCCCCGCGACTGTCTATTTCTCTGCCCGATGAGACTTTGATCCCCGAGGACCTGCGTGAGATTGCGGATATTAATGCCGCCGAAATCGACTGGCAGTTTGCCCCTATACCACTCTCGGCCAACCTATTAACCGCTGAGTTTCAGCCAGAGTCAGCAGAGCTATCCTCCTCATCATGGCTGTCCAGCGCCGCATTGCTGGTATTGGCTCTGGTACTGGGGTTTGGATATCTGCAACTCTCCAATATGCACCTCGAAGAGAGCATTGCCGAACTTGAGGCTCAGGCCAGCGCCGGGTTCAGTAATGTATTTTTGGGTCAGCGCGCCAAACCACAGGATATTCGCAGCAGCGGCGAGCAATTGTTGGCCGATATGTTTAAGCAGCGTGAGAGCTTGCAGACGCCGATTATGCGCGCTCTATCCGGTTTAGATTCAGCCATGAACAGCTGCGGTTGTGACTTAGATAGCTTGGTCGCCAACGATTCAGCGGTTACTTTGGCACTTAGAAATGTTGCCAGAGGCAAGGCCCAGGCGACGACTCTGCCTGGCTTTAAGGTTGATCGAAAAGTCGCTGACGGCGTCACCACTCTGACATTGCGCAAGGTGAGTCAACGATGAGTGGAGCAAATATTTTAGCCGGTATCAGCACTTGGTTTGCCCAGCGTGAGCCTCGAGAGCGGGTAATTGTTGGCGCTGGTGCGGTTATCGTTGTTATTGCCGCAATCTATATGGCGCTGCTGCCGAGCCTTAGTAAAGCCACCGAGCTGGAGCAGCGGTACGCGACATTGCAGTCTGATCTGCAATGGTTGAGTGAACAGGGTCAAACTGTCAGCCGATTGGCGAACAACTGTGTCTCTGAGCGTATTCAAAAAGGCGCGACTAAAGACGTGATCACGCGTTTGGTTAGACGCAATCAACTCCAGATGAAGACTCTTGCCGAGCAATCCCAAGGCCGGTATCTGCTTAACCTTGACAGTACTAGCGCCAATCGCATACTACAGCTGACCCACCAGCTGGCCTGTCAGGGACTCAGTGTAAATGCCCTCAACATCAGCCCTGCGAAGGCCTCCGAGACAAACTATACAGCGCGCCTGGAGGTTCAATATGCCAAGTAATGTTGCTTCCATAAAAGCCTATGTGCAGCGCAGCATGTCAGCTTCCCCAGGGCAAAAACTGCTGCTGCTGAGCAACCTGGTGCTGGCCGTGGCCATGGCTGTTTTACTTGTGGCTATGGCGCTGCTATTTGTTGGCGACAAATCCGCTGTTAAAGGCATTGCTCGAACATCCACTGGGGCGGTGACCAACCTGCGCTGGACCTGGTTTAACGGCACCGCGGCCGCGGTCGCGGCATCTGTTGAACAGGTGGATCTCAATGATCTGGCGGATGCGGATATCAAAGCCAAGCTTCTCGGGACAGTGCTCAGCGAGCGCACCTCATCGGCCACCATCGCCTTTAATGGTCGCCCGGAAAAGGTTTACCATATTGGTGATAAGCTCGGTTCGGCGATTGTGATTAAGCAGATCCAACCCTTCCGCGTTATCGTTGAGCAAAATGGTGCCAGGCGTCAAATCAAACTGGAGAAGGCCGACAGTGTGATACAGACCGAGCAGACTGTGGGCAATACCTCGGGTAATGGCTTCATAAACAGCTCTGGCAAAAAAGCCCCAGATGAAGGCTTTGCCATGGCCAATATGTTTGGCGCTCTGCCAGTTCGAGCGGGCAAATATGGCAGAGGCTTTAAGCTCAATAAGCTCTCCAGTGAAATGAAAAGCTTTGCCGATATAGAAGAGGGTGACGTGGTGGTGGATATTGGCGGCACCGATGTTCAGTCGCTGATGGCGAATCCCGCAGAGTGGATCAAATACAGCGGCCAGACTAGTCTGCCAGTAAAAGTGATACGCAATGGTCAAGAAGTCATAGTGAATGTTAATGCCGCCAGTTTGTCGGCTAAAATGTTACCTAAGCTCGGATTAAGTAATTAAAAAAATTAAATTAAGTAATTAATAAAATGAGAAAAATAATGACAAGCCCGAAGAAAGGTTTTGCCACAAGAATTATCCGCTTACTGGGCGCCCTCGGTATTGTGCTGAGTATGGTCGCTGAGGCCAGTGCCGCTGAAGTGGTGCGGATTAATTTCCGCGATGCGGATATTCGCACGGTGATTGAAAGCGTTGCCGAAATTACCGGCAAATCCTTTGTCTTGGATCCGCGCGTTAAAGGCAAGGTCACGATTATTGCCCCGGAAGCCATCGATTCGAACCTGCTCTATCAGGCAGTGCTCTCGGCGATTCAGGTGCAGGGTTTTCAGGCCATCGAAGACGGTGTGGTGACACGTATTGTGCCCTTTAACCAAGCCTTTAACTTTGCCGGCGGTGCCGGTAACAATAAGCTGATGACCAAGGTGATTAAAATCGAGCACGTACAGGTTGCCACGTTGGTGCCTGTGCTTAAGCCAGTGATGAGTTCCGGTGCGCGCTTAAATGCCTTTGCCCAGAGCAACTCCATGGTGGTCACCGATGTGCAGTCCAATATAGTTCTGTTGGAGTCACTGATCGCCGAGCTCGACGACGCCAGTCTCAGTGCTGTCGAGGTGATTACCCTTGAGTATATTTCAGCTGGTGAGGCGGTGTATATCGCGGGCCAGTTAAAGCAGCTGAAAAAGCAGGAGCTGTCCCTAGTTGAAGACGGCATGAACAATCGCGTGATCATAAGTGGCCCCAGTGCTGCCCGTCGCGTCTTTAAGGCGATGCTAAAAACCCTCGATCAGCCGTCGACTAAAAAGGGCAGTGTCGAAGTTATCTATCTGGATTATTCCCGCGCCGCGGAGATGAAGCCGATTGTTGAAGGCATGTTGAAGTCAGATGTGTTCTTGCAACTTGCAGGTGAAGCGGTTGCCGATAAGAAAGCTAAAAATGCCTATCAAATTCAAATTGATGAACTTAATAACGCCCTGATTGTGGCCGCTCCCACCGCGGTTATTCGCGAAATTAAAAATGTCGTAACACAGCTCGATCGCTCGCGACCCCAGGTATTGATTGAAGCGGTGATTGCGGAGTTGTCAGAAGACCAAGCCCAAGAATTGAGTTCTCAGTTAGCTTACAGCAGTAAAAATCGCGGTGGTTATCTGACTAATTTCGATGGGCTGTTGGCGACATTGACTGGAATAGGAGTTTCTGGTGTTGAACCAACCCTTGATCAGCTGAGTGGAATACCGAATAAAGTATTAGCCGTGGCTGGGGATTTTGATTCCGAAACTGGCAAAGGCATTGGTTTATTAATCCAAGCGTTGAAAACCGATGGCAGCACCAAAATCCTTTCAACTCCTTCGGTGATTACCCTCGACAATGAAGAGGCGACCCTGTCAGTGGGCGAAGAGGTGCCATTTCAGACCGGCAGCTTTACCAGCAGCAACAATGGCAGCAATAATCCTTTCACCACGATTAATCGTGAAGAGGTTGGCGTAAAGCTAAAAGTAAAGCCGCAGATCAGCAAAGGCAATTCGGTGCGTCTGGAGATAGAACAGGAGTCGTCGAAAGTTAAAAGTGGCGTGCCAGGCTTGCAGACCACCTCCAAGAGCACCATGCAGACCAATGTATTGATTCAGGATGGTGAGATGTTAATCCTCGGTGGCCTAATTGAAGATCAGACCGGTGGCACCGCCACTAAAGTCCCATTGCTGGGTGATATTCCTCTGCTGGGGCGACTGTTTCGTTCAACCACTAAAACGGATTCTCAGTCGGTGTTAATGATGTTTATCCGCCCGACGATTATTCGCACCGCAGAAGACGCGCGCAAACTCTCTGACAGCAAATACCGTCATCTAATTAAGCGCGATATGGATAGCCAGGAGAGCGGCTTGATCCAGCCAATGCTTGACGACTTTATTAATAAAGGGCAGGACCAACAGTAAGCTGAGGCGCTATGAGCATCTACCTGCAACATTTTGCCCTTGCCCGAGAGCCCTTCTCGATTGTTCCTGATCCTGGATTTCTCTATCCCAGCATCTATCATCGCCAAGCGGTCGCCCATTTGAAATATGGGCTCGACCGCGAAGGTGGGTTTATTTTGCTCACCGGGGAAGTGGGTACTGGAAAGACCACCCTGACCCGCACCATGATCAAGCGTATTCCGCCCCATGTGCGGGTGGCCTATATTCTCAACAGCAAGCTCAATATTGCCGATGTGCTGGCGAGTATCTGCGATGAGCTGGATATAGCTCTGCCAAACACGACAGAGTTGAGTCTCACCAAACAGTCTTTTACCAAACAGTGTATCGATGCCCTCAACCGCGATCTGCTGGCCGCCCACACTCAGGGTAAGAAGACCTTAATTGTTCTCGAAGAAGCGCAAAACCTGACGCCGGAAGTGCTGGAAACTCTACGTTTGTTGAGCAACCTTGAAACCAGCACCGATAAATTGCTGCATATATTATTGGTCGGTCAGCCAGAACTTCTGGATATTCTGGCGCAGCAAGATTTGCGTCAGTTAAACCAGCGTGTGGTATCCAGATTCCATCTGTCACCACTGGATAAAGATGATATCTCTAACTATATCAATCACCGTCTGCACCGGGCCGGCGCCAAGAGACCCATCTTTGATGCTGGTTGCGCGGCGGCTTTATTTAATCTTACTGGCGGCGTACCGCGACTGATCAATCTGGTTAGTCATCAGTCACTGGTGGCGGCTTATTCCATCGGAGCCCAGACCGTTTCCCCTAAGTTGGTGAAGCAGGCCGCCACTGAAATTCTCAGTGAGCCGAAAAAACCCTTGGTGACAAAAACCTCGCTGCTGGGGTTTATTGCCGGGCTGGTATTAATTGCTGGAGTGGTGATTAAGCTGGGTCCGCCAGACATATTGGATTCCGTGTTTGAGTCTGAGGCGCAGTTGGATATCGCCACTGAGCTGTTGGAGAGTCCCGGCAATACTTCGGTTGATCCATTAACTGCCAGGCCGTTAATAGCAGAGCCCCTGATAGCAAAGCCCCTGGTAGAAGAACCTTTGGTAGAAGAGCCAGTCACTGTCGAGCCACCAACCTCGGAATTTTTAACGCCTGAGCCGAACACTGATATTTCAAACGACGAAGTACTTAACGCTCAACCTGACCAGCCAACAGCTCATTCGAATCCATTTGTCGGTCTCTTGGCACTCTGGGGCGCCGAGGCTGTGGATGTCTACAGCGAAGAAGAACTTGCCGCGTTGGCCAGTCAGGCCAATCTCCGCGCCGAAAAAATTAGTTCGGTTGATATGGCGGCTCTCGAGCAAGTCAACCGTCCCGGCATTGTCTGGTTGTCACAACCGAGCGGCTATTTAAAATCCTATGTTTTAGAGCAGTTGGCTGACGGGGAGATTCGATTGCAGGACAGGCAGGGTCTATTGTCTCTAAGTGCGGAGGAATTCCAACAGCGCTGGAATGGCGTCTACCTCTATTTATGGCATCCACCAGAGGCCTATATAGCGCCTTTGATCGCCGCTAAAAACGGCGCCCAAAATATCAGCAATCCAGAGGTGGTCGATTGGCTTCAGGCAAAGCTCGCCAGGTTAGATAACAGCAGCGACATTATTATTAGCGGTGGCCGCTACACCCCTGCAATTGCACAACAGGTACTGAGCTTTCAGCGGAGCCAGGATCTTGTCGCCGATGGTATCTTGGGGCGCGCCACCTTGATGCGTTTGAATCAGTTGAGCGATAACAGTATTCCCCTGCTCAGGAAGGCTGATTAATGTCTTATATTCTCAATGCCTTAAAAAAAGCTGAGCATGATCGATTGCGTGAAGCGCCAGAGGATCTCGATGATTTTGTTAACAGCGGTTGGGATCCCTATGAAAATACTCGCCAGAGTTCTGCAACATACTGGCTACCGATTGGCATTATTGTGATTGCAGCAGGTTTATTTTACGGCTTCTCAAGCTTAACACCTGAGACGCCAGCGCCTGTCGCCGAGATTGAAACCCCTGAAGCTAAGCAGAATTCAGTTGCTGCGGTAGAGGATAAAGCGGTTGAGGATAAAGCGGTTGAGGCGAAAGTGGTTGAGGGAAATCTGCTGGAGCAGAACGCGGCTGTAGACAACCCCGCGGTTCCCAGCAGCGACCAAATAACCCCTGTCACTGTAGAGAATAATTCACTTCCCGAGGTGAATATTACCGGGCATATATTTATTCGTGCAGGATCGCGTCTCAATCAAATCTTTGTCGGCGAACGCAGCTATCATGTGGGCGACACACTCGATCGAAATTGGGTGATTGAATCAATTAATAGCGACAGCCTAGAGCTCCGTTCAGGAACTCAGACCACAGAGCTGCCACTGCGCTAATTACATTAGCTGTTAATTAATTGTCTTTTAATTGCCGTTTAATTGCTAGGCCTTTAATAAAAAGCCTAGTCAGAAAACACTTCCAGAACAGACTCTTTGCCACGATCGAAACGCTTGGCGCGACGATAGGGGAACACATCGAGAACAAATCCATCGCGAATTTTCTCCTGCAAGCCCTGCCAAAAACCCACGTCGTAAAGATCACTGTGCATCTCTTCGAACATCTTCCGTGCTTTAGTATTACCGGAAAAGAACAGCCTAAATTCTTCTGGGAAAATATCGTCTGGTCCCACGGTATACCAGGTGCCGGACTGCATTTCTTCTTGCTCTGTGCGCGGCTGCGGGATTTTGCGGAAGTTGCAGTCGGTGAGTGCAGCAATCTCATCGTAATCATAGAACACCACACGGGCGTGACGGGTAACACCAAAATTCTTTAAGGGCATATCGCCGGGAAAAATATTGGCTGCCGCCAACTGCTTGATACAGTTGCCATACTCTTCCATAGCACTGTGGATCTCGTCATCGCTGGCCGACTCCAAATAGATATTTAACGGCGTCATATAACGCTCGGTATAGAGATGTTTGATCACCAGTTTATCGCCGCGAATCTCAATGGTTGAAGCTGCCACTTTTTGCAGTTCTTCCAACAGTGCCGGTGAAAAACGATCCAGAGGGAACACCAGATTATCGAAATCCTGAGTATCCGCCATACGGCCAATACGGTCATGGCGCGAAACCAAACGATACTTATCGCGCACGATTTGGTGGGTAACCTCTTTTGGCGGGGCAAATTTATCTTTAATGATTTTAAACACAATATTGTATGAAGGCAGTGTAAACACTGTCATCACCATACCCTTAATACCCGGGGCAATAACAAACTGGTCACTAGAATCATCCAGATGATGAACCAGCTGGCGATAAAATTCGGTTTTTGCATGTTTTGGGAAACCCAGAGAATTATAGATTTCATAATCCAATTTCTTTGGCATCAACGTTTTGAGAAAGTGCGCATACTGATAGGGCAGCGGTGCATCCACCATAAAGTGGTTGCGGGTAAAGCTGAAAATAACACTGAGATCGTCGGTGTTAAAGATCGCCGTATCCACATAGAGCTGACCCTTTTCATTATTTAGGATCACTATGGCCATGGGGAAAGTCTGGTCCCCATCGATAACACGGCCGACCATATAGGCTGCTTTGCTGCGGTAGAAGGTCGATTCCAATAGGTCGAACTTGAGGTCATCGGGCGAGCCAACCAGATTGGGTGTCACCTCGCTACAGAACACACTGAGGATGCAATCCAGATCCAGTTCTATATCTTCACCGGGCAGGGAGAACTCTGACTCCTTGAGAATACGACGAAAAATATCCCGCCTATCGTCGCCTTCATAGCGCACAAAAATACTGTATTCCGCCGCCGGCGCTTCAATCATATGCGACGAGAGCACATAGATAATATCGTCGCTGATCTTGTCGTGATCATGGAGATCGGCAAACACCGAATTAAAAAACGTCTCGGCAATTTCGAAATTGGGAAAGTTAAAGACCAGCTGGGTGTAGGCTTTTTTTGACTCAGCCCAGAGTTCCAGATCAGCGATATCTTTATTGGTCACCATACCCAGATACATCACCGTCTGGGCTACCTTGGCCTTATACATCTCAAGGCGATCGACATTGGCCTGCTGTACACCGTGCCAATCGGCTTTTTCAAAGCGCGCTTTGGCACTGAGCGTAGAGTTTAAGTAGTCGGCAAAATAACTGCGAAAGCCATTGAGAATGGTCTTCGCCATACGTCTGGCGGTGGAATTATGAATCAGTGGGGTTTGCGCCATGGGGACAGGTCTCGGCCGGTTAGCTGATGATTAATTTTAAATTAATTCTTGTAGTTAGCGCATTTTGTTAGCGCCTCTCTCTAGTTCAACAGCTGCTTTAAATTATCCAGCTCGGTTAAAGCCTGTTCTTTGCTGGCCTTCTTCATTGAGGTCTCAGGCAGTGCTGCCGGAGGCTCCACGGTAAACACTTCACCGCCGATTACGCGCTCGCAATACTGCTGATAGGTCTCAGAAAATTGTGGAAAGGCTTGTTTCTCAGCGGTGTTGGCCAAAAAGTACCAGCCGCAGTCGCGACCGGCGGCATAGACCGCAGGATGTGACCATTTTTGCGCTGCCTTCGGGCTCGGCATATTACAGACTTCAAGATAGGCCTTGCGCGGTGAAGGCAGACCGTCGGGCATACCTACCACACGGCAGGCATTGATCATTTTATGTAGCGTTGGCAGGTAGTCGTTGTCGGCAATTATTTTCTCCGCGGCCAATAAAATAACTCGTGGGGCAAAATCACCCAGAGTCGAGAGCCAGAGCTTTTTTGCCATGCCAACCGATTCGTTTTTATCACCAAAGGCGGCGTAATACTGATTGTGATAATTGACCCGAAACAACGCAAAGGTCTGATTGATTGCATCAATCAGTTCCGGGGTAGCTGGAGCCTTTTTAGCTTGCCCAGCTGCGGTCGGTGAGGTCTTCGACGAAGCTGCGATCTCGGATGCGACCGTTTGGATTAGATCCTTGTTGTTTGCCATGTGCTGTATCCGTTGACGAAGGTTGAATATGTCGCGCCCACTGGCGCTTAACGAACTGAAGAAACTTAGTGCTCCAAGAGCTCTGGGGCATACCATTCTCTTGCCAGTACAAAATAAATTCCGGCACCAACTGCTCGGCGAACTGACGGTTGATATTGGCCATTTGCAGCACATCGTAGACCGAGGCCTTGGGCTGCCACTGGGCTTCAATTTTCCGCGGCATGCTGTCCTGATCCATCATCCCAGTAAAGAACTGCCACTGGCGACGAATATGCTGGATAAACTTTGAGTCCCAAGTGTTAGAGACATCACCGCGGTCGCGCCAGTAGAGAATAAACTCTGGAACCGAATCTTCGACAAAGTTGCTGTTGATACCACCCTGACCAATCAAAATTTGCAGGGCATCTCGCGAGGGACGCCAATCGTCGGTGAGAGTCACCTCCTGACGACGGCGATGGGAGGTGGCTTCAGCCTGCTGCCACTGACGCCAAACCTCTTTAATAAATTTCGACTCCCAGCTATGGCGCGGCACATTGCGCTCGCGCCAATAGGTGACAAACTGGGGAATCTGCTGCTGGGCAAAGGCCTGGGTCACACCCAGCTGACTCAGTTGTCGCACCGCATCCTGACTCGGCTGCCAGCTATTGCCCATGGTCTTGGCTGAGGTCGGCATGCCATTGGCTGGCGCGGCGGTTGAGGCGCTGTGGTTATAAGGGGGCTGCTGGCGCTGATTACTGTTCTGTTGAGGGCTTGGCTGAGAGCTTGATAGCGCACTTGATTGAGAGCTCTGAGCAGTACTTGCCGCCACGCCATCATTAAAGGCAAAGCGAAAGTCCCGCTGTGAGGAAAAGGGCGCGCCGCCAATCAACAGCAGTCCCTTCTCATGCAATCCCGCCGAGAGACGCAGAATATCTTCCTCGCGCCAAAAGGGTGCCAGACTCAGCAATTTTTCTGCGGTCACCGTAAACCACTCAAAACCTTGGTTTTGCTCAGGCGTGCCATGACTGCGGCACTCCTGCAAAAGTTGCAGCAATACAGTTTCCTCCAGCCCGATGGTGGCGGCCAGAGTGGGTGAAATAGTGATCGGTTTTTCGGGTATCAGAGACATGTTAATACTTTATCAGAAAGCCCAGGGATGGACGAGGTTAAGATTTTTTCCTAGCGGTTTATTCTGCGTATTTTTCCGGATGAGATGGTGGCACATGGGTTGGGTGAGAATGATATCCTAGGGCCTATATCAGCAGGGATGCTGATATAGAGCGTAAATGGACTATGCACATGGCACATGGATGCCGGGAGCGACCGTATTTACAGCCTATCTCAGGATATCATTCTTGCTCAACCCTATCTATTTAGGTCGCCCAACCGCCACTCACCGGAAACACTTGACCGACAAAACAATCCGCCGCATCCGAGCACAGATAAGCGGCAAACAATGCATCTTCCCGCAGTGACACCAAACGCCCCAGTGGCACATCATTCTTCAGCCGCTGCTGAAACTTGGGGTTGGCCTTGGTCTCTTCGGGGAAATAGGTGGGGTTATCGACAAAATTCTGGGCTATCGCATTGATTTGAATACCCTGAGGCGCCATCTCCACACCCATGGCTTTGACATAGGCAAGCTGTGCTCCCCGTGCGGCACTATAGGTAGACGCCCGTTTCATGCCACGCAGTGCCGAGGCGCTGCCCATAACTAAAATCTTGCCCCCCTGACGCTCAATCATCTGTGGCAGAACCGCGGTGCAGAGTCTTGGCATCGGATCGACCACAGCACTGAAAGTCGCCGACCATTCATCGTCACCCACTAGCTCGCCTTTGGTAAAGGGAGCGGGAATCGCCAAATTGATCACCAGTACATCTATATGCCCAGCCTGCTGAATAATCTTGGCTGGCAGGGCGGGATCGGTAAGCAGATTATTGTCGGCTATCACCTCGGCACCCATCTCAGCGAAAACCTCGCAGAGGGTAGGGCCCATAAAGGTATCGGCTTGGGTCACTAGGATACGCTTGCCGGCAAGTTGCGAACTGTTCATTGGCTGTCTCCGTTAATGCTTTTAATTGGCTTGCTTGGCGACGCTTTGCAGCGCTTCCCCAGTCAAACGATTAACCGTCCAGCCTTCCATGGGTACGGCGCCTAGGGAATGGTAAAAGTCGATGGCCGGTTGATTCCAGTCGAGAACCGACCATTCCAAACGACCACAGTGACGCGATACCGCGATCTTGGCCAGATGGGTTAGCAGCGCTTTGCCAAAGCCTTTACCGCGCATACTGGTTTCCACCAGTAGGTCTTCGAGATAGATGCCGGGTTGGGCGAGAAAGGTTGAGTAGTTGGTGAAGAATAGTGCCAGGCCCACAGGCTTGCCCTGATACTCGGCAATAATCACCTCGGCGCTGGGCTGGTCGCCAAACAGTGTAGCCGCCAGCTTCTCTTCATCGGCAACCACTTCGTGGGCGAGTTTTTCATACTCCGCCAGCAGGCGTATAAAATGCAGGATGGTTGAGCAGTCGCTAACGGTTGCCGGGCGTATTTTAAATTCGGGGCTGTTGGAGGAAGGCTTCATCAGGGTCCGGTATTTTATTGGTTTTGATCCTGTATCTTAGCTCCCGCAGACCAAATTGAGAATAGCGTTATTACTGTACATAACCCCAGTAATAAGCTTAAATAAGCCCCATCTTGAAGGAGAAATTGCGTGGCCACCAAAGCTAAATCCGCCTTTGTCTGCAATGACTGCGGCGCCGACTACAACAAATGGCAGGGGCAGTGCACTGAGTGCCATGCCTGGAATACCCTCTCGGAAATACGTTTAGGATCGCCCACTCGCGGTGGTAAAACCCTGCGTTCCGGGTTTGCCGGTGCTGTAGACAGTGCGGTGAAAACCCTTGCGGATATTGCTCTGGATGAGGTTCCCCGTATCAGTACTGGAACCGGCGAGCTGGATCTGGTGCTTGGTGGCGGTTTGGTGCCAGGCTCCTGTGTGTTACTGGGCGGTGAGCCGGGGGCGGGTAAAAGTACCCTGCTGTTACAGACTCTGTGCAAGCTGGCTGAAAATCATTCGGCACTCTATGTCACCGGTGAGGAGTCGCCCCAGCAGATCGCTATGCGCGCCAATCGTCTGGGCCTGCCGACGAATAAGCTTGAGGTGATGGCCGAGACTTCAGTGGAAACGGTCTGCGCTATTGCTGAGCTGAAGCGCCCAAAGATCCTGGTGGTGGATTCGATTCAGGTGATGCATTTGGAAGAGGTGACTTCGGCACCGGGCAGTGTCTCCCAGGTTCGTGAAAGTGCTGCTATGTTAGTGCGCTTTGCCAAGCAGAGCGGCACTGTATTGATTTTGGTGGGTCATGTGACCAAAGATGGTTCTCTGGCTGGCCCCAAAGTGCTGGAACATATGATCGACTGCTCGCTGATGCTTGAGGGTTCCAGCGACAATCATTTCCGCACATTGCGCAGTCATAAAAACCGCTTTGGTGCGGTCAATGAACTGGGTGTTTTTGCCATGACAGATAAAGGTCTGCGCGAAGTGCCCAACCCCTCGGCAATCTTTTTACAGCGCGCCGAGGAGATTTCCTCGGGCAGTGTGGTGATGATTATCTGGGAGGGCACCAGACCATTGCTAGTTGAATTACAGGCACTGGTGGATGATAGCCATCTGGGCAATCCGCGACGGGTCACTGTGGGTCTGGATCAGAATCGTCTGTCTATGTTGCTGGCAGTGCTGCACCGTCACGGTGGTATTTCGGTTGGCGATCAGGATGTTTTCGTCAATGTGGTGGGCGGGGTCAAGGTGCTTGAAACCAGTGCTGATCTGGCGCTGATTTTGGCGGTGATTTCGAGCTTTCGCGACAAGACATTACCTCAGGATTTGGTGGTCTTTGGTGAGGTTGGCTTGGCCGGTGAGATTCGTCCGGTGGCCAATGGTCAGGAGCGATTGCGCGAGGCGGCGAAGCATGGTTTTACTCGGGCTATTGTGCCGGCGGGCAATGTGCCGAAGCAGCCGATTAAGGGAATGACGGTGATTGGTGTGCGCAAGGTGACCGAGGCGCTGGAAGCGGCCTCCTGCTAAATTATTATTTGTTACTAGCCGCGAAGGATTTCGCATTAAAGGAAAAGGGAGAGGTTGCATGGTACAGATTAGTCACGAGACGTTCGAGGCAGCTGATGTTCGCTTACGTAGGGTTATTGCCCAAGCAGATTTCAAAATATATAAAGGTTCCTTTGCCTTTGAAGAGTTCCCTCTTGAGGATTTTGCCAAGGCCAGAAAAGATGCGATGGCATTAGTTCGAGATGATGAAGTATGGAGCCAGCTGGTTCCCTCTAGTGACAAATCCCGAGAACTGTTTTCTGTTTTTTCTTTCCACTTTGACGGCTGTAACGACAACAGCGGTTTTGTTGGTTGGCTCGCGAACCATTTAAAAATGCAGTTGGGAACCGGTGTGTTTGTCACCTGTGGGCAGAACTCAAGGCGAGGTGGTATTTTTGACTACTGGGGCTGTCCAGTAGAACTCGAACAGAAAGCGATTGAAGAGGTACGGCTGTTAAGGGGTAATATGCCCTAAGACTACTCCATGCTCCTAACGAGAAAAATTAGAATCTATCACACGACACTGCTTATCCAACACAACTTCAAACCCAGGGACCTTGGCAGAGCCGCCGCGATGGGAGGCTGGCAGCGTTGGGTCTGCAAAAATCACTGTGTAACCTTCTTCTATTTCATAGAGAGCGGCTTCATATTGGGCTATATCCAGTGACTGTTTATCAAACTCGGCCAGAGCCAGTTGCAGACACTTTAACTGTTGCG
>CAJQKW010000095.1 GCA_905478975.1 uncultured Pseudomonadales bacterium
GATCAGATCGACTACCAGCGTCGCGGCAAAACCGCCTATGAGCAGGACTGCGTGCGCCAGGCCAACCGACTTGCTGTGCCAGCCCACCGCGCCGCCTATGAAGCCTTTATGGCCGGTGCATCCGAGCTTGAGATCGCCGCCGCCTATCTGCGTGGCTGCGACTGTAGTGAAAATGAAATGCCCTACGGCATTATTGCCGGGGTCAATGAGCATGGCGCAGTCTTGCACCATCACAACCTGGATAAGCAGCGCCGCACACCGCGAAGCTTTTTAATTGATGCTGGCGTGGCCATGAATGGTTATGCCTCAGATATTACCCGCACCTACGCCTATGATTCGGGCTCTGATTTCGCCGCACTAATTGCTGCCATGGATGTGGTGCAACTGGAGCTTGTAGCCGGGGGTGGCATAGGCAAGAGCCCAGTGGACTTACATGTACTGTCCCATTTAAAAATCGCCCAGATACTGCGCCAATTTGATGTGTTGACTGTCTCTCCAGAAGAGGCCTTCGATAAAGGTATTACCGGCACATTTTATCCCCATGGTCTCGGTCATCATCTCGGCTGTAATGTGCATGATCGAGGCAGCAACCTGGCCAATGCTCAGGGTGACCTGTTGCCCGCTCCAGAGAAATACCCCAAGCTGCGCAGCGGCGCACTGATGGTGGCCAACCAGATCCATACAGTTGAGCCCGGTGTCTATTTTATTCCGGCGCTGTTGGAGAAGTTGCGCCAGGGCGAACATGGCAACAGTGTCAACTGGTCGCGGGTGGAGGACTTTATTCCCTTCGGCGGCATTCGTATTGAAGACAATATAGTGGTTCACGGCGATGGCTCATTAGAGAATCTGACGCGAGATGCATTTCGGGATATAAGTTAATGAAAAAGTTACAGATATTCACCACCGGTGGCACCCTGGATAAAATTTATTTTGATGCCCTAAGCGAATTTCAGATTGGTGACCCAGTGGTGGGGCCGATTTTAGAGAGCATGAATGTTGGCTTTGAATTCTGTGTCGATGAGTTGATGCGCCTCGACAGTTTGGATATGACTGATGAGCACCGCCAGATTATTCAGCAGCGGGTCAGTGATTCAGATGCTGAGTATATTCTGATTATGCACGGCACTGACGGCATGGTTGAGACCGCGGGTTGGCTGGGTGAAATTGCCAATAAGAAAATTATCTTCACCGGTGCGATGCAGCCAGCGGCTTTTACCGATACCGATGCGGTGTTTAATATTGGCTGTGCAGTGGGGGCTATTCAGGTGGTGGAAGACGGCGTTTACATTGTCATGAATGGCCAGGTTTTTGCCGCTGACAGGGTGGTTAAGAATCGGGCTGGGCAGTGTTTTGAAGAGGCTGTGTCGCGCTGAGAAGCGGTCGGCAGAGTCAGTTTGGGTCTCTCCAATACTTAGAGGCTGAGGTGCGCCCTACAGTATTGCAGCGTCGCTATGGAGATCCCTCGGCTGCGCTCGGGATGACAATATAGGTGGGATGACAGTGATAGATAGGATATCCGGCTGAGTGGCCGCGCTAGCACCCAGGTCAGTCGAAAAGAGCAAGCAGCCCACTCAATCTACCAGCAAAACCATGCAGACCCTTGGCGATCAATCAGGGCCCGTTTATGAGTTTGTCATTTTCAGATTGAGAGAGCGCCCTGTTTGAGCGTTAGCGAGTTGCGCGAACGCTGAACATGACAAACTCATGGGACCGATCGCCAAGGGTCTGTATGGGTTTGCCGCACCCAACCAAAAAAAGTCCCCGCCGCTCAACTCTACCAGCACCACAGCACAGCAAACTTTCAAACCCTACCCAGCAGTCACAGCCCTAAGCGCATCCACATAATCCACCCCATGGCCATGCTCACCGGCAACTTCCGCCAGCGTCTTGCCATCGGAATTGGTGGCATTAAGATCGCGCCCTGCCTCTTTAAAGAAGCCTAAAAAAGTCACAAAATTATCGATATTCATCCCGCGATAGGCTTTTTCCAGAGTGTGAAAGTCATTGTTCACCCCTGTAGGCGCCTCGTAATTCAAAAAGCTTCTTACCCGCTCATCATCAAAGACTTCGCCGAGGACCTTCTCTTTATCTTTCTTCAGTGACATGACTTTCCCTAATCTTTAAAGTAGTTCGTTAAGTTTTTGCGCGAGAATTTGATTTACCTGCTGGGGATTTGCCTGGCCCTTAGAGGCCTGCATAATCTTGCCCATAAAACCGCCAAGCTTTTTCTTACGCTTGGCCTCATCGCTACTAATATAGTCATCCACCATAGCTTGGTTAGCCGTTAATACATCGACAACCATCTGCTCCAGCGCACCGCTATCTGAAACCTGCTTGAGTCCGCGAGCTTCAATAATCTCATCGGCACTGCCTTCACCAGCCCACATACCTTCGAATACCTGCTTGGCCATTTTGCCGCTGATACTGTCGTCGGCAATCCGCGCCACCAGTCCGCCCAATTGCTCAGCACTGACCGGGCTTTTGCTAATGCTCAGGTCTTGACTGTTTAAACGCGCAGCCAGTTCCCCCATGATCCAGTTGGCTGTCAGTTTGGCATTACCTGATTTCTCAGCGGCGATTTCAAAAAAGGCTGCCATTGCCGCATCACTGCCAATCACCCCTGCGTCATAATGGGACAAACCATACTGTTCAATAAAGCGTGCCTGCCTAGCATCAGGGAGTTCTGGCAAATTGCGGCGCAGCTCTGCAATGGTTTCATCACTGACAATCACCGGCAATAGATCAGGGCAGGGGAAGTAGCGGTAGTCGTTGGCTTCTTCTTTGCTGCGCATAGATCGGGCGACTTTGGTGTCACCGTTATAGAGACGGGTTTCCTGCTTGATGATGCCGCCATCTTCAATCAGATCAATCTGGCGCTCCACCTCTTTAGCAATCGCCTCTTCCATAAACTTATAGGAGTTAAGGTTCTTGGTTTCAGTTCGGGTGCCCAGCTCAGTGGTGCCAGTGGGACGCACCGAGACATTGACGTCAAAGCGCATGCTGCCCTGAGACATCTCGCCATCGCAAATGCCGATGGAGGTAACAATACTGTGGAGCCTTTTCGCAAAGGCGATGGCTTCCTCGGCATTGCTCATATCCGGCTCCGAGACAATCTCGATCAGCGGAGTCCCGGCGCGATTTAAATCGATACCCGAGACACCGTGGCGGAAGTCTCCTTCGTGGAGTGATTTGCCCGCATCTTCTTCAAGATGGGCGTGATGGATACGCACGTTTTTGGTGCGGCCATCGGCCAGGGTAATTTCAACATTGCCACGACCCACTATGGGCTTTTCCAACTGTGTGGTCTGGTAACCTTTTGGCGAGTCGGGGTAGAAATAGTTTTTCCGTTCGAAAGCCGATTCTTTGCCAATTTCTGCATCAATGGCTAAACCAAACATCACTGCGTAATGCACAGCCTGTTTGTTGAGTACCGGCAACGTGCCGGGCATGGCCAGATCAATGGCGCAGGCCTGAGTGTTGGCCTCGGCACCAAAAGCGGTACTGGCGCCAGAAAATATTTTAGTTTTAGTGGCCAGCTGCACATGCACTTCGAGGCCGATAACGGTTTCCCATCCTGAATGACTCATTAGGCAATCCCCTCTGGTGCAAGACTGTGCCATTTAGTAGCTTGCTGATACTGGTGGGCAATATTTAACATCCGCGCCTCATCGAAATAGTTGCCGATAATTTGCAGGCCAACAGGCTTGTTATCAACCATGCCACAGGGCACAGACATGCCGGGCAGACCCGCCAAATTGGTGGCGACGGTGTAGATATCTTCCAGGTACATAGCCACAGGATCGTCGCCCTTGGAGCCAAATTTAAACGCCGGTGATGGGGTGGTAGGACCCATAATCACATCGACTTGCTCAAAGGCTTTTTCAAAATCTTGCTGAATCAGCTGGCGCACTTGCTGGGCTTTTCCGTAGTAGGCGTCGTAATAACCGGCGGACAGACAGTAGGTGCCAATTAGGATGCGGTGCTTCACTTCGTCGCCAAAGCCTTCGGCTCTGGTGCGGGTGTACAAATCATTGAGGTCTTTGGGGTCTTCGCAGCGGTAGCCGTATCGAACACCATCAAAACGCGTCAGGTTGGTCGAGGCTTCGGCGGGGGCGATGACATAGTAAGCGGGTACCGACAGGCCAGTATTGGGTAGGCTTATCTCGACTAGTTCAGCGCCCTGAGCTTCATATTCAGCCAGAGCAGTGCGCACCGTTTTTTCAGTGTCTGGATCCAGGCCCTCGGAAAAATATTCACTGGGCACACCAATCTTCAAACCTTTGATGCTGTCGCCCAAGGTGGCGCTGTAATCCGGTACTTCGCGATCAATACAGGTGGAATCTTTGTCGTCATAGCTGGCCATGCAGTTGAGCAGTAGGGCGCAGTCTTCGGCAGTGCGAGCCATGGGGCCGCCCTGATCCAAACTCGAGGCAAAGGCGATCATGCCCCAGCGCGAGACGCGACCATAAGTTGGCTTTAAGCCGGTAATGCCACAGAGCGCTGCTGGCTGACGAATCGAGCCGCCAGTATCAGTGGCTGTTGCACCTGGGGCTAATCGAGCTGCCACAGCTGCGGCAGAACCACCGGAGGAACCGCCGGGAACCGAGTCGCTGGCCCAGGGGTTTTTCACTGGTCCATAAAAACTGGTTTCATTGGAGGAGCCCATAGCAAACTCATCCATATTGGTTTTGCCCAGTACTACGGCGCCAGCCTGTTCGAAGTTTTCGACCACGGTGGCATTGTAGGGGGGAATAAAATTATCCAGCATCTTCGAGCCACAGCTAGTGCGTACACCATTGGTGCAGAAGATATCTTTGTGCAGGATCGGCACACCACAGAGGGCCGGAGCATTACCTGCGGCCAGCCTTTCGTCGGCAGCGGCAGCGGCTTTTAACGCCTGATCTGCGGTCACTGTGATCAGAGCGTTGTAGTTGGCATCCAACTTGGCGATGCGTGCTAAAAAGTGTTGAGTGAGTTCAACACTGGAAAATTCTTTGCTCTGCAGCCCTGTGACAAGCTCGGCGATAGTGAGGTTATGCATGAGGGACCTGTTTATTCTATGACTTTGGGCACGAGAAATAGCCCGTCTTCAGTATCTGGCGCGACCGCTTGAAAGGCTTCGCGCTGATTGATTTCGCTAATTTCGTCTTCCCGCAGCCGCTGAGTGGCTTTCATGGGGTGAGACATGGCCTCGACACCCTCGGTGTTCACAGCTTGCAGCTGATCGACCAACTCGAGTACGCTACTCAGGCGCTCAGACACTTCAGTGATAGTGTCTTCGCCGATGGCGATGCGCGATAAGGTCGCCAGTTTTTCGATTTCTTGTCGTTCGATACTCATTTCAATAATCCGTCTGTCAGCGGCGGCTTGGAGGAGGTCGGCCGTGCCTGTTCGAAGGGGCGTAAGGTACCATAAATGGTCTTGTTAGGTTAAGGGGGCAGGATTGATTAAAGGCCTATTTGGCTGGCTTTTAGGCGAGTTTATTATGAATCGGGCGAACTTCAGGCTAGATCGGGCCGAATGCCATAAAAATACGGCAATTCAGTCAGTGAGCACTTGCTCTACTAGTCCGCCGCTGTTAAATTTAGGCCATTATTTTGCAGCGGTTTGCTGGTGGCGCAGGGGTTTAGTCCAAGCAGCCGAATTTAAGGGAAATATAACTCAATGTTTAAGAAACTCCGCGGCTTCTTTTCCAGCGATCTGTCGATTGATCTGGGCACAGCAAATACACTGATCTATGTTCGCGAGGAGGGGATTGTTCTCAATGAACCCTCGGTTGTCGCCATCCGCCAACATCTTGGGCAAAAAATTATTGAAGCAGTGGGTGTCGATGCCAAGCGCATGCTGGGACGTACACCGGGCAATATTACCGCTATTCGTCCCCTGAAGGACGGTGTTATCGCCGATTTTCAGGTCACGGAAAAAATGCTGCAACACTTTATTAAAAAGGTCCACGCCTCCAGCTTTGTTCCCCCCAGTCCCCGCGTTCTGATCTGTGTGCCCTGCATGGCCACGGAAGTGGAGAAGCGGGCGATTAAAGAGTCTGCCTACAGTGCCGGTGCTCGAGAAGTCTATTTGATTGAAGAGCCAATGGCTGCGGCCATTGGTGCCGGTATGCCGGTTGAAGAAGCGGTCGGTTCCATGGTTGTGGATATCGGCGGTGGTACCACTGAGATTGCTATTCTGTCGTTAAACGGCGTGGTATTTTCCGATTCTGTGCGTATTGGTGGCGATCGCTTTGACGAGTCTATCGTCAACTTTGTGCGGCGCAAATACGGCAGCGTAATTGGTGACAGCACCGCTGAGCGAATCAAGATGGAAATTGGCGGCGCCTACCTGAGTAAAGAGGTTCGCGAGATCGATGTTCGTGGCCGCAACCTTGCCGAAGGTGTTCCGAAAAGCTTTACCCTTAACAGCGATGAGATTCTTGAGTCTCTGCAAGAGCCCCTGGCCGGTATTGTGCAGGCAGTTAAACGCGTGCTTGAGCAGTCGCCACCAGAGCTGGCGTCGGATATCGCCGAGACCGGCATTGTCTTGACCGGCGGTGGTTCTATGTTGCGCGATCTCGATCGCCTACTGACAGCTGAAACCGGTCTGCCGGTGATTCTCGCTGAAGATCCCCTCACCTGTGTTGCCCGCGGTGGCGGTGTGGCCCTTGAGATGATGGATAACAATAAAATTAATTCGTTAACTTTCTAAGCTTGTGAGCTGTCGGCAGCTGTTCAGTTGCCGGTTGGTTTTTTGCTAGATATTGAGTTACCTGTTTTTTCAGTGGCTTAGGAATATTCAGGAGTGGGTTTATGAGAAACGTTTTTAGCCGATCATCTTCACTCCTGAGAAAACTTCTCGTGGTTACGCTGCTCGCTGTCATGCTGATGATAGTGGACAGTTTCACCTCTTGGCTCAAGCCCGCCTATAGCACTGTGGATAATCTTGCCCGCCCGCTCTATTGGATTGCCAATATTCCCCTGCGGGTTCAAGAGTGGAGCGCCAACAGCGTGACGCCGCGCTCGGAGATCGAGAGCGACAATCTGCGCCTGACCAAAGAGAGCCTTATCTACCACGGTCAATTGCAGCGCATGTCTGATCTGGCGGCGGAGAATCTGCGTCTGCGGCGTCTGTTGAATGCCACTGAACTGCTCCAGGATAGCGTGCTGGTCACCGAGGTAATTGGTGTCTCTGCCAACCCTCTGCGTCACACCCTGACCATTGATCGGGGCACTGCCGACGGCGTATTTGTCGGCCAGCCGCTGCTCGATGCCGAGGGCTTGATGGGGCAGATTATTGAAGTGCATAAGCGTCACAGCACCGCACTGCTGATCACTGACAGCAGCCATGCTCTGCCGGTGCAGGTGCTGCGCAATGGTCTGCGCTCTATCGCTGAAGGCAATGCCGACTACAACCGCCTAAACCTCAAATTTGTCTCTCCCACTGCGGATATCCGTGAGGGCGATGAGTTGGTCAGCTCCGGTCTCGGTGGACTCTACCCGGCTGGCTATCCGGTTGGCACCGTGCTGAGTATTGTCAACGAGCTCGGCGATAGCTTTCTCAAAATTGATATTGACCCCTCTGCTGAGATCGACCGCAGTCGTCATCTGTTGCTGGTTTATACCTCTCGCGACAGTGCTGCGGGTGCGACTCAATAATGGAGTCTGACAACCGCGGTGTTGCCGTCGGCCTGACCCTTGTTCTGGCGGTTGTCTTAAGTCTGATGCCTTTAAGTGGCGATTGGATTGTCTGGAAACCGAACTTTCTATTGCTGGTGGTTATGGCTTGGGTTATCCACTGGCCCAATGATTTGGGAATATTTTTTGCCGCCTCGGTGGGCCTGCTCTCGGATATTTTACTGCGTATGACCCTGGGACATTCGGTGATGGTGTTTACCCTTTGCACCGGGGCCATTGCACTGCTGAGCCGCTGGGCTAAGTATCTGTCGATGTTACAGCGCGCGCTATTGGTAGCACTGATTATCACTGTTGTGGCGGTACTCGAGGCCAGCGTCTTTATATTCTATGGTCGACCCTCAGCCATTGAGCACTTGCCGATGAAAATTCTCTTGTCGATGTTGGCCTGGCCATTTATTGATCGGTTGGTTGCTCGCTTGCAGCCAAAGCAAGGTTGAGCAATGTCTGAGTCCAGCGCTAGCGATATTATTCTCGCCTCGGCATCGCCGCGGCGCAGTGAGCTGCTGGAGCAGATTGGCGTGCGTTTTACTATTTTGGCCACGGATATCGATGAGAGCAGGCTGAATAATGAGTCCCCCGATGACTATGTTTCACGGCTGGCGCTGGAAAAGTCCCGGGCGGGATTTAGTCGTCAGGATAAAGCGCTGCCCAGTCTTGGCGCCGACACCATAGTGGTCTGTGAGCGGCAGATTTTTGGCAAGCCCAAGGATCAAGCGGATGCGGCGGCCATGCTAATGGCGCTGTCGGGCAAGGTTCATACGGTGATGTCGGCAGTGGCTGTGTCTCAGGGGCCGTGCTCTTCGAGTCGCCTGACAAAAACTCTGGTGCGTTTTCGCACAATTAGCCAATCCGAGTGTCAGACCTATTGGCAAACCGGTGAACCCCAGGGCAAGGCTGGCGGCTATGCTATTCAGGGACGCGGTGCGATATTTGTCGATCATATTGAAGGCAGTTATAGCGCTGTGGTGGGTCTGCCCCTGAGTGAGACCGCCGAGATACTGGGTGAATTTGGTATACCTTTGTGGACGCCCGAGTCTGCGCTCTAAAGGGTTAAAAGAGATTTGACGCAGCACAAAATGGAAAAACAATGAGCCAGGAACTGTTAATCAATATTACGCCGATGGAAACGCGCGTGGCTCTGGTGGAGAACGGCGTGCCCCAGGATATTTTTGTCGAGCGCAACAATAAGCGCGGTCTGGTGGGCAATATCTACAAGGGCAAGGTGGTCCGTGTGCTGCCCGGCATGCAGGCGGCTTTTGTCGATATAGGTGAGGCGCGCACCGCTTTCTTGCATATAGATGATCTGCTGCCACGGAAAACCAAAATCAATGCCACGGATACCGGTGAGCCGGATATTCGCAAGCTCTTACATGAGGGCCAGCCAATTGCCGTGCAGGTGATTAAGGATCCTGTGGGCAGCAAAGGGGCGCGGCTCTCGGCCCAGCTCTCGGTGGCCTCCCACTATCTGGTGTATATGGTTGAAGGCAAGCATCTTGGCGTCTCTCAACGCATCGAGTCGGAAGAGGAGCGCGAGCGGTTAAAGCTTATGCTCGGCACCATTGTCGATGAGGTTACCGCGGAGGACGGTGCTAAAAACACTCTTGGCGGTGGCTATATTCTCCGCACCGCCGCCGATGGTGCTGAAGAGGCGGAGCTGCGCAACACCGTAGGATTCTTGCGCCGTCTGTGGCGGGATATTCTTGAGCGTAAAGTAAGTGCTAAAGCGCCCTGTTGTCTGTATGAGGATCTGCCCCTGTACAAGCGCGTGTTACGCGATATGGTCGGCACCCAGGTGGAGAAAATCCGCGTTGATTCCCGAGAAGTCTTCGAAAAAATGACTCACTTCGGCAATAAATTTAATCCGGAGATGCTGCGCTTACTAGAGCACTATCCAGGTGAGCGACCGCTGTTTTATATGTATGCCATTGAAGATGAAATCACCAAGGCACTGCAGCGCAAGGTGATGCTTAAGTCTGGGGGTCATATTGTCTTTGATCAGACCGAGGCAATGTCGACTATCGATGTGAATACCGGTGCCTTTGTCGGCCATCGCAATCTTGAAGAGACTATCTATAAAACCAATCTTGAGGCGGCAGTAGTGATTGCCCGGCAGATGCGGATTCGCAATCTCGGCGGCATTATTATTATCGACTTTATTGATATGCACAGTGTCGAGCATCGCCGTCAGGTATTGCGCGCTCTGGAAAAAGCTCTGGCTCGAGATCCGGTGAGAACAACAATTTCGGGTGTGACCGAACTCGGATTAGTGCAGACTACAAGGAAGCGCACCAGTCAGAGTCTCGGACAGATTCTCTGCGAGGAGTGCCCGACCTGTTTTGGCCGCGGCTATGTAAAATCCGCCGAGTCCATGAGTTATGAAATACTGCGTGATATTCTCCGCGCAGCTCGGGCTTATGAGTGCGACAGTTTGCGTGTCTTGGCGTCGGCGCCGGTGATTGAAAGGCTTACCGATGAAGACTCCAGTCAGGTGGCAGATTTAGAACTATTTATTAACTGCACCATTCAGTTTAGGGTCGAGAGCCTCTATGCCCTTGAGCAGTTTGATATTATTCCGGTTTAAAGAACAGTGACTATGGCGAGTATGGGTACAGCATTAAAGACGTCGATGCGCTGGCTGTGGCTAACCCTTGCGCTGTTGATTATCGGCACGGTGATTCTGGTGGTGATTGGTCGTCAGACCATTGCCTATGTGGATCAGGTGCGCGAGCCGATTGAGCAGTTTCTCGCAGAACAGATTGGCCAGCAGGTGGATCTCGGTAAACTGAGTGGTGAATGGCCGCGTCTGGTACCGATTATTGAAGTTGATCGCGCGTCAATTTTTGCCATAGATAAAACCCCCTCCTTTGAAGTAACCGGCGTCCGTGCCGACCTCGATCTATTTAACAGTCTGCTGCGCCGCACACCGATTTGGCGCGAGCTGGCGGTGGATAGCCTGTCTCTGACCCTGGTGGAAGATGAGCGTGGCAGCTGGAGCTTAAAGGGCTTTGGCAGTAATGGCGACACCGACCTGAGCCTGATTATTGATCCCCTCACCTATAGCCGACTTATCCGTTTCGATGATGTTCAGACGAGGCTGGAGTTCTACTCGGGCAAGACCATGGCGTTAAATGCGCACAATGTCGCCATGGAAAATTCTCAGGAATTTCATCGCGCGGAATTAGCGATTAGCCTGTTGGATGATGTGCTGCCTGTGGCTGAACAGACCCTAGCTGGCTCTTCTTCTAGCTCTTCTCCTGATACTAGCGCCGTCGAGATTGCCGAGATAAAAGGCAGCCCCGCCTATCTGCTGATTGAGGGGCAGGGGGATTTAGCCGATATCGAGAGTCTATCTGCTGACGGCTACTTCCGCTTCGACGACTTTAATCTCTCCGAGCCGGTGGCGGATTTGATTCGATCACTGCTGCCAGAACTGTTTGCCAATCTGCCAGATTTTAAAGCCAATGCTCAGGGTGAAATTTGGTTGGCGCTGCATCCTGGCGGTTCTGTGGATTTTGAAGGCAACCTTGGGGTTGGCGAAGTGCCATTGAACTGGCTGGCGGATGTGCCGCCAGTAACGGATATTAAAACCGAGATTACCGGTTGGTATACCCCTGGTTCGGACTGGGGACTGCGCTTGCAGGGCTTTAGCTTGGGCTGGTCCGATACAGAAATCGAACCCTTGAATTTGGTTTTCAATCAACGTCTCGGGTCTCATTGGCACGACTTTGATCTCTCGGTGAATCATCTGGATCTGACGCTGGTGTCAGAGCTGCTCTATACCACCCGTATTGCCGAACAGAAAGTACTGGATATTGTCGATCGCCTACAGCCCCGCGGAACCGTTGATGCCCTCACGTTGGGGCACAATGAGGCGGGCTATTACGCCTCCGCCAATCTCCAAGCGCTGGATATTGCCGCTTGGAAAAAAGCCCCGGGAGTCAAAGGCCTGGACGGCTATCTTGAGATCTATGGCAGCCACGGATTATTTTCACTGGCTGACAGCGATGGTTTCGAGGCATTTTTCCCCACTGTGTATAAAGAGTATCAGAGCATCGAAAAAGCCGAGGGAACGATTAACTTCTCTTGGGATGCGGATATCAAGAAGCTGACTATGCGCAGTGATGTGATGCGGGCAGAGCTGGATGTGGGTGTTGCTTCATTCCTCTTTTCCGCAGAGCAATTTATTCCATCACAGGGCCAGCCGCCAGCTATCAGCTTGCTGATTGGCGCCCGTGATCTGGATGCTAAAAAGCGCAATAAATACCTCCCCTATCGGATGCCGGAAACACTGCGGACATGGTTGGAAACAGCCATTTTGGATGCCCATGTTGATGAGCTGGGCCTGCTGATTCGCAATGACCCACCGCGACTGGATAAGCTCTCTCAGAGCACCCAGTTAATGGTCAAAATGAGTGCTGCGGATATCAACTACGATCCCCAGTGGACAGGTATTCGCAATTCTTCGGCGCTCACCTTGGTGGATGATGTCTACACCGAGGTGGAAGTCTATTCTGGGGCTGTTGGTGGCACTTCTATCAGCAGCGCAAAGGTCATCTATGACAAGGTTGGCGCCGATGAAACCGCGGTTATCAGCGTCGCTGCCGATATTGAGGGAGACCTTAGTGCTGCAATGAAGGTGATTGCCGAGTCACCGCTGCGTAATCGTCTGGGAGCTTTAACCCGCTGGGACTTCGGTGGGGAGATGACCAGCCAGCTTGATCTAGTGATTCCGCTGGTGGCAGCTGGCACTGGCAGCATCCTCCCTCAATACAATGTCAGCGCCTTGATCGACAGTGGCTCCCTGAGTATTCCCGATGGGCCAATTAGAGTTACAGAGATTAATGGCCAGCTCCGTTTCTCCTTAGACAAAGGGCTTTCTGGTGAGGATGTCAGAGCTAATTTCTGGCAGCGGCCGATGACCGCCAAGCTCTATAAAGAAGATGGCGATCAAAAAATTGCGGTCACCGGTGATCTGTTGCCTGAGAGTCTCAATCAACTGGTGAAATTCCCCTGGCAAGAGGTGATTAAAGGTGTGGTCGCTGTGGATACGCTGATCACCATCCCCGCCGCTGAGACGCGGCAGAGAGAGGCTGTCTCTTCAAGTGCCTCTCCAGCAAGTGCCTCTCCAATCACCCTGCAGATTAAGAGCCAGCTTAATGGCGTTGCGCTGGATCTTCCCGCGCCCTTGGCGAAAACAGCAGAGGAATCTCAAGAGCTTAATATGAT
>CAJQKW010000096.1 GCA_905478975.1 uncultured Pseudomonadales bacterium
GCACTTTATTCCAAGAAGCCGCAGTGCACTTTATTTCAAGAAGCCACAGCGCTAGATCAAAGCCCGCTTACATCTTCTCCATTACTTCAATACCCAGCAGGTCGAGACCTTTGGCAATGGTTTCTGAGGTCAGCTTGCACAGTTGCAGGCGGCTCTTCTGAACAGTCTGTTCTACATCATCTTTCAGCACTGGGCAGTGCTCATAAAAGGTCATATAGGCGCTGGCCAGTTCGTAGACATAGTTACACAGAATATGCGGATAGCCTTCAGCGGCAACCTGATCCACCAGATCATCAAACTGTAAAAGTTTCATCACCAGAGCTTTCTCTTGGGGCTCGGTAATGCTGATCTCAGCGCTAAAGCCTTCGGCACTGATCCCAGCCTTGCGGAAAATACTGCGTATCCGGGTGTAGGCATATTGCAGATAGGGCGCGGTATTACCTTCAAATGACAGCATCGCGTCCCAGTCAAAAATATAATCATTGGTGCGGGTCTTACTCAGGTCGGCGTATTTGATCGCGCCTATGCCAACGCTGCGGGCAATATTGGTAATCTCTTTTTCGCCGAGATCGGTATTTTTACTGCGCAGTAATTGCTCGGCACGCTCCACGGCTTCCACCAACAGATCGGCGAGTTTGACGGTGCCGCCACTGCGGGTTTTAAAGGGTCTGCCATCCTTGCCCATCATGGTGCCAAAGGGGTGATGCTCAAGACTCACTGCATCGGAGACGAAATTGGCCTTGCGGGCGGCGGCAAAAACCTGCTTCATGTGTAGAGATTGTCGTGCATCAATAAAGTAGAGGATACGGTCGGCTTGCAGTTGGCCGACACGGTAACGCATGGCGGCGAGATCCGAGGTGGCATAGAGAAAACCGCCACCAGACTTTTGCACGATCATTGCAGAAGGGTTGCCATTTTTGTCCGCCAGCTCGTCGAGAAAAACCACCTGGGCGCCATCACTCTCAACCGCTAAATCCTTAGTCTGTAGATCATCGAGCACATTTTGTAGATCATCGTTGTAGGCACTCTCGGGCATAATATGCTCGGCAGTGAGGCCCACATTGAGCTTTGAATAGATCTCCAGGTTATGCGCCACCGAGACCTGAATAAACTTCTGCCACAGGGTGCGGCAGTGGGCGTCCCCGGATTGCAGCTTCACCACATAGGCGCGGGCGGTATCGGCGAATTCTGGATCGGCATCAAAGTGCTTCTTTGACTGTTGATAAAACAGTTCTAAATCCCCCAGTGCTAACTCGGCCTGTTCACCTTCACCGAGCTGCTGTTCCAGCTCCGCAATCAACATACCGAACTGAGTGCCCCAGTCCCCCATATGATTTTGACGTAGGACTTTATGGCCCTGATATTCAAGAACCCGAGCAACCGCATCGCCAATAATGGTCGAGCGCAGATGGCCCACATGCATTTCTTTGGCGAGATTGGGCGAGGAGTAATCCACCACCACGGTTTGTTGGTCGCCACCCTGACCTGATTCACTCTTGGGATAAAGAGTATCTGTACTCAGGTTAGCGGTCAGAAAAGCGTTGCTGAGATGAATATTGATAAATCCGGGGCCGGCAATTTCAAGTTTGTCGGCGATACCGTCGAGATCAAGATGCTGAATGATTTTCTCAGCTAAATCCCGGGGATTCATTTTTAAGCGCTTGGCCGCACCCATAGCACCGTTGGCCTGATAGTCGCCAAACTGCGGTTTGCCGCTAAGCGCGAGAGTCGGGGAGCATTCGCTGGGGACTCCCGCGGCCTGCATGGCGGCGGAAAATCGCTGATTGAGAAGCTCTTTGATGCGCATATGGTGACTTTCCTTGGGTCTGGCAGGCTCTAAATAAAGAGCGAGGCAAAAATTTGAGTTGAATTGTAGTTTTCCAGCGGCGGAAAGCAAAGCCATACTTGCAAATAATCGCGGGATTGCTATAGTTTTGCCCCTTCGGCTATTCCGTGGCCGACTCTAACTCATTTTGCATTATCTAGGATCTCCGATGGACTCAACACTGATCTCGCAAGGCTTGGATCTAATGCTCTACGGTATGGGTACTGTGTTTACCTTTTTGACTCTGCTGGTGGGTGTTACCACTCTGATGTCGAAGATTGTCAATGGGCTGATTATTGAGCAGCCAGAGATTCCCGCCAGCACCCTGTCCACTGGGGCAGGTAATGTAATAGCGCCGGCCGCTGTTGAACCGCGTATTGCCAAAGTGATCCAGGCGGCGATCGATCAGCACCGCAGCAAAAAGTAGCCTACCAATTCTAAACCAACTTACCAAAATGGACATGAATATGCCCTCGACACCTGCCGCCCTCGGCATTACCGAAGTTGTTCTGCGCGATGCGCACCAGTCTCTCTTTGCTACCCGTATGCGTATCGACGATATGCTGCCGATCGCTGAGAAGCTCGATCAAATTGGTTATTGGTCAATGGAGTCATGGGGCGGCGCAACATTTGATTCCTGCATTCGGTTTTTGGGTGAAGATCCCTGGGACCGTATTCGCGAGATCAAAAAAGCCATGCCCAATACGCCCCAGCAGATGCTGTTTCGCGGCCAGAACATTCTCGGCTACCGTCACTATGCTGACGACGTGGTGGAAAAATTTGTTGAGCGCGCTGCCATCAACGGCATCGATGTATTCCGCGTGTTTGATGCCATGAACGATATGCGCAACCTCGAAACCGCACTGCGCGCCGTGGTTCAGGTGGGCAAACATGCTCAGGGTACTATCTCCTACACAGTGAGCCCGGTACACACCATCGACCGCTGGGTGGATATGGGTCGCCAGCTTGAAGATGCAGGTGCTCACTCTATCTGTATTAAAGATATGGCCGGACTGCTCACTCCCTATGCCGGTTTTGAACTGGTCAGCAAGCTTAAGCAGGCGGTGTCTATTCCGCTGCAGTTGCATGCTCACGCCACCACCGGTCTCTCCACCAGCACCATTATGAAATGTGCCGAGGCAGGCATTGACCGTGTCGATACCGCCATCTCTTCTATGTCCATGACCTATGGTCACTCGGCAACGGAATCCGTGGTCTCTATCTTTAAAGGCACCGAGCGCGACTCGGGGCTGGATATTGTTAAGCTTGAAGAAATTGCTGCCTACTTTAGAGAGGTGCGCAAGAAGTACTCCGAATTTGAAGGTTCCATGCGCGGTGTTGATTCGCGCATTCTCGTGGCACAGGTGCCTGGTGGCATGCTCACCAATATGGAAGGCCAGCTGCGTCAGCAGGGTGCCGAAGATCGCATCGACGAAGTGCTGGCTGAAATTCCTCGAGTCCGTGAAGATCTTGGTTTTATTCCACTGGTTACGCCCACCTCACAGATCGTTGGCACCCAGGCAGTCTTAAATGTACTGACTGGCGAGCGTTACAAGTCGATCACCAAAGAGACTTCCGGTGTTCTGCGCGGTGAATATGGCGCCACGCCAGCATCAATGAACACAGAATTACAGGCGCGAGTTTTGGACGAAGGGGAAGAACCCATCACCTGTCGTCCCGCAGACAATATCGAACCCGAACTGGAAACCTTGACCCTGGAGTTGGAAGGGTTGTCGGCAGAGCATGGCTTTGAACTCATTAGCGGAGAAGGGCAGATTGATGATGTCTTGACCTACGCACTGTTTCCTCAAGTCGGCCTTAAGTTTTTACAGAACAAAAATAATCCAGATGCCTTTGAGCCAGTGCCCACAGGTAAGGCGAAAGCCCAGACCAATGATGCGGGGGAAGAGATCTATACCGTTGAAGTGGAAGGCGTCTCCTACACAGTGGCGGTCAGCGATGGCGGTGATGTGACGGCTATTGCTGGAACTGGAACTGCCATTCCCCCTACTGGAGCGACAAGCGCCGCAGCCCCGGCAATCGGTGGCGATCCAGTCTCTGCGCCCCTAGCGGGAACCGTGGTGAAGATGCTGGTGCAGCCCGGGCAGCAGGTCAGCGAAGGGGAGAGCATAGTGATTCTTGAGGCGATGAAGATGGAGACATCGGTCAGTGCGCCAAAAGCCGGTCAAATTGTTGAGGTCAGAGCTAAGAGTGGCGACAGCGTAACCGTCGGCGATGTATTGCTAACCCTGGCTTAAGGAGTCACCTACAAAATGGATAATCTACTCAGTTTATGGGCCAGTTCAGGTCTAGCACAGATTCAAGCGGGTCAGCTGGTCATGATGCTGGTCGGTTTGGGCTTACTCTATCTCGCGATCAGCAAAGGCTTTGAACCTCTGCTATTAGTGCCAATCGGTTTCGGTACTATTCTGGCCAATGTTCCAGGTGCTGGCTTTGATGCCGCACCGGTCTATGATGCCATGGGTCATATGGAGAGCCCCGGTGGGCTGCTCTATTATATTTATCACGCCGGTATTGAGACGGGTCTGTTCCCGCTGATTATCTTTATGGGTGTCGGCGCCATGACGGATTTCGGCCCACTGCTGGCCAACCCAAAGACTCTATTGTTAGGTGCTGCGGCTCAGGTGGGTATCTTTACCACTGTGGTGGGAGCAGTTGGCTTAAGTCATTTTGGCATTCTCGATTTTACTATTCAGGAGGCCGCATCCATCGGGATTATTGGTGGTGCAGATGGCCCTACGGCGATCTTTGTAACCAGCAAGTTGGCACCGGATCTGCTCGGCGCCATTGCTGTGGCAGCCTACTCTTATATGGCTCTGGTACCGATTATTCAGCCGCCGATTATGCGTGCCCTGACGACGCCAGAGGAGCGCCAGATCAAAATGGTTCAGCTGCGCCCGGTCACCAAGGCTGAGCGCATAGTCTTCCCCTTAGCGCTATTGGTGTTAGTGGCTATGTTGCTGCCAGATGCTGCGCCCTTATTGGGGATGTTCTGTTTTGGTAATCTGATGCGCGAATGCGGTGTGGTTAATCGTCTCAGCGATACCACGCAAAATGCCCTGATCAACATTGTCACCATTTTTCTGGGCCTGGGTGTGGGCTCAAAAATGAGTGCCGAGAAATTTCTTAACCCTGAAACCATGGGCATTCTCGCCCTGGGTGCCGTGGCCTTTTGTATAGGTACCGCCTCAGGTGTTCTGATGGCCAAGCTGATGAATGTCTTTGCCAAGCACAAGGTCAATCCGTTGATTGGTGCGGCGGGTGTTTCTGCTGTGCCGATGGCGGCGCGCGTTGCCAACAAAGTGGGCCTCGAGGCCAACTCTCAGAACTTCCTGCTGATGCATGCCATGGGCCCCAATGTGGCCGGTGTTATCGGTTCCGCAGTGGCTGCTGGTGTGATGATCAACCTTGTCGGTGGGATGTAAAGCAATGGGTCCCATTGAAAAAATTGTCACCGATAAGCTAGCCAGCCAGTTTAAAGCTGAACTGCTGCAGGTCACTAACGAGAGCTATATGCACTCAGTGCCCGCAGGATCCGAGACCCACTTTAAAGTGGTCTTGGTCACTGAGCAGTTTACGGGCAAACGTCAGGTGCAGCGCCATCAGGCTATCTATGCGGTGCTCGCCGAGGAGCTGGCTGGGCCCATACATGCTCTGGCACTGCATACCTTTAGCCCTGACGAATGGGCCGATAGTCAGGAGCGAGCGCCTGACTCTCCCCAGTGCTTAGGTGCTAACAAAGCCGATTAATATTCCCGGTAAAACCGCTCACTTCTTCGCAATACTTCCCCATAGCTTAGTTCTCAAACAACAATCGCCGCTTCATCGCATAAAAATCCCCCTTCGCCGTTTAAAGCTGGAGCTTGAAGGGCAGGGCGCAGAGAATTAGGCTTCGAAATTCTGTAGTAGCCGTATCAGGTTCCAAGAATTATAAAAAGAAGTCATTCAGGGGGAAGTATGCAATATCGATCGCTTTTAAGCAGTCTCAGTCGGATTAGTGGATTGCGACAATCAAATCATTTCGGTGCGATCTTCGCGCTGTCTCTTTCTTTAATTCTTACGGCTTGTGGTGGCGGTGGAAACACTGTTACTGACAATAATGCTGCTGACCCCGGTCCTGACGGCATTGCGCCAACTCTGCTGAGTGTTTCAATCAAGCAGTCTAAGACCAGAAATGCCTCCGCAGACGGAACCGCAAAGTTGGGCGATTCTATCTCAGTATCCTTTGAAGCCAGTGAAGCTCTTATGCAGCCTGAAGTGACTATCGGCGGCTTTGTCGCAGACGTTACCGGTAAGATCGGCGATTGGACTGCTGTTCGTGAAATGACCGAACTGGATATGGACGGCGTTGTTAGCTTTACGATTTCCTATATCGATATCAGTGGTGTCGAGGGTGTTGCCGGTAGTGCAACCACCGATGATAGTGCTGTTGAATACTGCACAGAGGGCTGTGTAGAGCCAGAGCCAATTACCCTAACCGGTTCTTGGACGCTTGCTGGTGAAGGCGCCGCTGGCGTAGGCCCAACTGCTGGCAGCAAAGAGTGGTTTGCCACTAACGCTGCTAATGGCGCTGGAATCGAAGGCCGTCCTTGCTTGTTTGACGATGCCTTTGTGTTTGGTGACGACGGTTCCTTCTCTAACCAAATGGGCGATGCCACTTGGGTTGAAGGTTGGCAGGGTGCTGATGCCGATGGTTGTGGTGCACCGGTTGCGCCACATGACGGCAGCATTGCTGCTACTTATGCTTACGATGAAGCTGCAGGTACCCTTACCCTAAGTGGTCAGGGCGCGCATCTGGGTCTGGCCAAGGTGGTTAATGGTTCTGAACTGGCCTCATCCTCTGAAGCGCCTGAGTCGATTACTTACACAGTATTGACCTTTGATGGCGATTTCTTATCCGTTGTAGTTGAAGCGGGCGACGGCGTTTTCTGGACCTTTGATCTGGCTAAAACTCAGCCTTCTCCACTGGCAGGTACTTGGAGACTTGACGGTGAAGGCGCAGCGGGTGTAGGCCCAACTGCTGGCAGCAAAGAGTGGTTTGCCACTAACGCTGCTAATGGCGCTGGTATTGAAGCCCGAGCTTGTCTGTTTGATGATGGCTTTGTATTCGGTGCCGATGGCTCCTTCACTAACCAAATGGGCGATGCCACTTGGGTTGAAGGTTGGCAGGGTGCTGATGCCGATGGCTGTGGTGCACCAGTTGCGCCACATGACGGCAGCATTGCTGCAACCTTTGTCTACGACGAAGATGCTGGCACTGTTACTTTAAATGGTCAGGGCGCGCACTTGGGTCTGGCTAAGGTAGTCAACGGTTCTGAGCTGGCCTCTTCCTCAGCCGCTCCTGAGTCGATTACTTACACAGTGCTGACCTTCGATGGCTCTTATATGTCTGTTGTGGTTGAAGCCGGTGACGGTGTTTTCTGGACCTATGATCTGGTTAAAGATCAGCCTTCTCCACTGGCAGGTACTTGGAGACTTGACGGTGAAGGCGCAGCGGGCGTAGGCCCAACTGCTGGCAGCAAAGAGTGGTTTGCCACTAACGCTGCTAATGGCGCTGGTACTGAAGCCCGAGCTTGTCTGTTTGATGATGGCTTTGTATTCGGTGCCGATGGCTCCTTTACTAACCAAATGGGCGATGCCACTTGGGTTGAAGGTTGGCAGGGTGCTGATGCCGATGGCTGTGGTGCACCAGTTGCGCCACATGACGGCAGCATTGCTGCAACCTTTGTCTACGACGAAGATGCTGGCACTGTTACTTTAAATGGTCAGGGCGCGCACTTGGGTCTGGCTAAGGTAGTCAACGGTTCTGAGCTGGCCTCTTCCTCAGCCGCTCCTGAGTCGATTACTTACACAGTGCTGACCTTCGATGGCTCTTATATGTCTGTTGTGGTTGAAGCCGGTGACGGTGTTTTCTGGACCTATGATCTGGTTAAAGATCAGCCTTCTCCACTGGCAGGTACTTGGAGACTTGACGGTGAAGGCGCAGCGGGCGTAGGCCCAACTGCTGGCAGCAAAGAGTGGTTTGCCACTAACGCTGCTAATGGCGCTGGTACTGAAGCCCGAGCTTGTCTGTTTGATGATGGCTTTGTATTCGGTGCCGATGGCTCCTTTACTAACCAAATGGGCGATGCCACTTGGGTTGAAGGTTGGCAGGGTGCTGATGCCGATGGCTGTGGTGCACCAGTTGCGCCACATGACGGCAGCATTGCTGCAAC
>CAJQKW010000097.1 GCA_905478975.1 uncultured Pseudomonadales bacterium
AGCTCGTAAACAAGAGCTCAAAAACCCTGCAGTTTGCGTTGCAGGGTTTTTTTACGCCTGTGGCTTTTGAATACTTAATATACGACTGAAATAAGTGACAGGCTATAGCTGCATTGCTACAGTCCGGCGCTGATAAAATAATTACGGGGAAAGACAATGGAATTTGCAGATGTGGTTAAGGCGCGGCATTCATACCGAGGATTTTTACCCAAGGCGGTCGATGAGCAAACCTTAAAAGACATTTTTGAACTGGCCAGCTGGTCGCCCTCCAACTGCAATGTTCAGCCCTGGCATGTGCATGTTTTATCCGGCGACGCCTGCAACAGCATGCGTGAGAAGATGAAAGCCGCGGCCATAAAAGAGCCCAGCGGCAACCCAGATTTCCCCTGGCAGGGCAAATTTAGCGGTGACTATCGCGAGCGCCAAATCTGTTCGGCACTGGGTCTCTGGGAACATCAGGGTGTCACCCGGGAAGATAAAGAAAAGCGCGCCTGGTCGTGGATGCGCAACTTTGAATTCTTCGATGCGCCGCATATTGCCTTTATCTTTGTTACCGATGAGTTTCCTGAGCTAGTGCGTTTGGCGGGAGACACTGGCATGTATGCTCAGACATTAATGCTGGCGCTAGAGAATGCCGGTTTGGGTTCCTGCCCACAGACTTCAGTGAGCTGCTATCCGGATCTGGTTCGTGAAGAGTTGGGTATCGAGAGCCAGTTTAAATTGATGATGGGTCTGTCTTTTGGCTATGTGGATCATGATGATAGTGCCAATAATTTGCGCACCGACCGTGCTCCTCTAGAACAGTCCACGACCTTTCATAATTAGGTTTTTTTAACGCTTCAGAGTCAGGCCGCCTGAATACAGTTGCGGCCTGATGCTTTGGCTCGATAGAGCGCCTGATCGGCACTTTTTAAAACCTGCTCAAATGGATTAAGACTGCCGTTCAGATTGGCGCTGTCACTGCTGGCAACACCAATGCTCACAGTTAGGCGAAAATTACTTTTTCTCTTACTGGCGCCGCGTCGGGTCTCACCCTGTTTCGACTTTGTCGGACGATGCTTTTTATCCCGCACCACCATATCGTAGTTGGCAATGGCCTGACGACAGGCTTCCAGTGTATCCAATACCTCCTGCTCAGTTTTACCCTTGAACAGCAGGCAGAACTCTTCACCACCATAGCGAAACGGCTTGCCCCCCTCAGCGGTTTGCTTGAGTAGGCTGGCGATCACCCGCAGCGCCTGATCCCCCAGATCATGGCCAAACTGATCATTGATCTTTTTAAAATAATCTGCATCCACCATGGCGACAGTATAAGGGCCGCGCAATGTCTTGGCGGTCTGTTGCAGGGCGCGGCGATTGCCAATCTGAGTGAGGTCATCGCGATAGCCAATCTGTAACAGACTGACAGTGAGATTGATGCACAGCAGCAGACCCATACCGGAAAACATAAAGGCTGAAACACTGTTGAGCTGGATCCAACCGTAAGTAATCAGACTCATAAGAGAACAGCCTAGCAGTGAGTTGTGAAGGCTCTGCTGTTGATAGAGACTTAAACCCAAGCACAGACTGATGGCGACAAAATAAAGCAGCCAACTCAGTGTCGAGAGGTGACTGCCGGCAACGGTATTATTGATCGCGCTAGTGGCTGCGCTTAAAAACAGTTGCTGATTAATCGCCAATAGAGCGGCGATCAGCAGAATAATCAATGGCGTCAGCAATACTGCCAGCAGCCCCTGTAATTGTAGGCAGCTGCTCTGTGGCAGCAGTGCATAGGTAATCATCAGCGCTGGGCTGAGTAGGGTTAGCAAATAGAATATTTGACTGGCGGGCTGTGAGTTTAGCGGCGACTGCAAAAAGCTTTGAATTACCCAGTAGGCACAGAGCAGGCTAATGGTGATGCCAGCCTCCAGGGCATGATTGCTCAGCAGCGCCATCAGGGCGGCCAGGGCGAGTAAAATATAGGGTAGCTGCAGCAGCAAGAACTCTAGCTGGCTAGTATTGTTTGGCGACTGATCAGCAACTAGGTAGCGTAATATTAAAGCGGTTACCGCGCAGGCAAGCGGTAATATAAGACGCACAATTGTCGATGACATAGAACCGGCTCACTGCTTCTTAAGGAACATTTGCTTAATAGTAGTCAACTTTTAAAGCCGAGGAGGCTAAACGACGATCTGTAGCAGCCCCACAAGGCTAGTGCTCAACAGCACCCAGCCAAGAATTTGATAGAAGCGTGCATTGCTGGCTTGCAGCAGGCGGTGATGGAATTTCTGCCCGACTAGATGACCGATTCCAGCGAAGGGCAGCAACCAGAGTGACGCCATCAGTTGAAGGTCGACTCCGGCCAGGGCAAAGGCGAAAAGTTTGATACTGACCAGCACAAACCAGATTACAAACAGCGTATTGCGGAACTCATGGGCTTGGATATGGCGCATGGCTACGGCAACCACCAACGGCCCGCCGAGCAGCGAGGTGCCACTGATATAGGCGCCCAATATTAGAAACACCGTATCCAGCAGGCGACTATTGCTCTGCAGTGGCTTACCAATAATATAGGTGATCGCATAGCCGCCAATTAACAGAAAGATAATGCCATTCATCAGGTTGCTGGGCAGAATTAATAGACCCAAAACACCTGCTAGTTTCGGGATCAGCATGATCAGCAAGGCATAGCGAACAAAGCGCCAGTTAATGGTTGCTTGGGGTACCTCGGACTGTTCTCCTGAAGCAGCAGTTCGCTGAGAGAAAAACAGTGTCAGGCCAGCAAAAATTAGCAGGTGTATGGAAATAATCGGCAGGAAAAACAGTGGATCATTGTGGATTAACAGCAGAAACGGAATGGTAAACAGCGCACCGCCAAAACCAAATCCAGCGCGCACAAAGCCGCTCCAGATAAAGACGATAATAATCAGCGCAAATTGATACCACTGGAAATCCACGTTCATTTAGAATGCCGCTCTAGTGCCCGCTCTAATGACCACAACCGCCGCTACCGTGAACATGGCCGTGGCCAACTTCGTCATCGGTGGCCGGGCGAATGCTAATCACTTCAATTTCGAAGTGCAGGTTTTTGCCCGCCAATGGGTGGTTCATATCCACATCGGCATTGAACTTACCCAGCTTAATGATAGTTCCCGGCTTAACACCATTTTCGGTATTGACGTTAATCGCCTGACCGGCGGATAACTTGCCTTCATGCTTGAGGTACTTAGTCGGTATACGCTGCATATTATTCACATTGCGCAGCCCATAACCCTCGGCTGGGCTAACACTAAAGGCGCGTTTTTCACCTTCTTCGGCACCGGCAATAGCCGCTTCGAAACCCCTAATCATCTGTCGGTGGCCATGGAGATAAACCATTGGCTCTTCGCTGTCGTAACTTTTATCGAGGATCTTGTCATTATCGTCTTTAAGCTGATAGTGAAGGGTGATAACGTGATTGTGTTTGACGGGCATTGGGGCGACCTTTGGTGCAAGAATTCTGAGGCCCGCAGTTTACATCAGTTGCGCCAGCGGCAACATTGGCAAGAGCGGTTAATTGCCAGCTTTAGTTTAGCGGTACTAAAATTTAGCAGTATTAATAGTTAAAGATTAATTTAATCAATTGAGTGAAGGAGAATGGCAGTCATGTCAGGGGCAGGTAAAGACCGCGAAATAGATGCCGGGGGTGGCAGCCAAGATAATCTCGATGAGGGTTTTGATGCCCTGTTTGGCGATCCTGTTGAATCCCTGAACGGCAAGGGCGCGGCCTTTGTGGCCAAGTCTGCCCAGTTGACGCCGGGGGTGTTGGCGCGGCGCGAGGCGGCTCAATTGGAGGTTCAGGATGAGGGTAACTTCCTCGATCCGGACAGTATTATTGAACAGGTCGCGCCCCTCGACCCACTGGAGTTTTCCCGTCCCGGTGTGCAGCACGGAGTGTATAAAAATCTGCGCATGGGCAAGTATGAAATTCAATCGCGCCTCGACCTGCACCGCCACACGGTGGAGCAGGCTCGCTCGGCGCTGTGGACCTTTGTCGACGACTGTCAGAAACACTCGGTGCGCTGCGCACTGATTACCCATGGCAAGGGCGAGCACCTGGCGCGACCCGCTGTGCTCAAGAGCTGTGTCAATCACTGGCTAAAGCAGTTTGATCAGGTGTTGGCTTTTCACACTGCCCAGAAGTATCACGGCGGTTTGGGGGCCACCTATGTGTTGATTAAAAAGGGCAGTGCCGCGCGTCAGAATACCAGTGAAAAGCTCGAGCAGGCGGGGCACTATAAACCCTAGGCGCGTAGCCTCAACCCGCAGCGTCAGTTGATCTTTTTCTTCGAAACCAGCGTATAGGCCCAATAATAATTAGAATAATTTAAAGCGCTGAGTCATTAGCGCTGAGTCAATAGCACTGGGTCAACCTATGAATCTATTTATGGGTCTCGATATACAACTTATGTTTGAGGCTGTTCCGCTACTCTTTTCAATCGCTGTGGGCGCTTGGTTGCTGAGCCTAGTGATTGAGGATGTCAGTATTGTCGACTACTTTTGGTCGCTGATGCTGTTAGGCAGCGCCGCTACCTACGCCTATCAGATGGGCTTTGAAAATAGTCTCAGCCCTGTCAATTTAGTACTTTTAACCATGGTTGCCTTTTGGGCTCTGCGTCTCAGCGGCTTTCTAGTATTGCGTGGGCGCAACCGTGGAGAAGAGCGTCGCTATCAGGCCATACGCAAAAGGTTGTCGCCTAATTTCGCGATTAAAAGTCTGTTTAAAATTTTTCTGCTGCGGGCGGGTTTGATCTGGATCCTCAGCTCGCTATTTGCTGTGGCGCTGAGTTCAGCCTCGACCCTGAGCTGGAATTACTGGCACACAGCTGGTGCTGCACTGTGGTTGTCGGGCTTTCTGTTGCAAGCCTTAGCCGACCTGCAACTGTATAGGTTTAACCAACTGGTGGTGCGGAAATCGGCGACTTTGACCAGCGGTCTGTGGCGCTATTCTCGCCATCCCAATTATTTTGGTGAATGCTGTGTCTGGTGTGGCTGGGTGCTGTTTGCTGTCCCCGCGGCCAGTGCCGCGACGCTGCCTTGGCTTTTGCTGGCACCGATGATTATGATAGCCCTGCTATTAAAATTATCCGGTATCAGTCATATGGAGCGGGGCATCACTGAGCGCCGTCCGGACTACAGACTGTATATGGAAACCACCAGCGCGTTTATCCCTTGGAAGCCCGCGCAAAAAATAGGCACAGATCTATGATTCGCAGTTTATTCATTGTTTTACTGACAGTCACTGTTGGCCAAGTCGTGGCGGTTGAATCTGAGACTACCAGACAGTTGGATTTCGAGGTATTTTTAAATGATCGGGAAGTGGGTCGACATCAGTTTGAACTGCTAGAACAGGGTGACTCGATTCAGGTTTCTTCAACAATGACGCTGGATTTTAAAATTTTGAGAATCAAGCGTATTCAATACTCGCATCAGGCCAATGAACTGTGGCATTCAAGCTGTTTGGTGGCGCTGCAAAGTGAAACCGAAAAGCAGGGCAAAGCTTTCGCTGTCGAGGCTAAAACCGATCAAGCGGGTTTGCTGGTTGAGGGGCCAAAAGGAACACAAACTCTTGCTGGCTGTGTGCGTGGATTCTCCTATTGGAATCCCCAGTGGCTAGAGGGGGATAACCTGCTCAATGCTGAGTCGGGGGTCTATGTCCCGGTGGCCATTAGTTCGCGGATCTCCGAGCAGGATAATATTACCCATATAAAAATTGTCTTGCCGAAAGCTGATATAGATCTGGAGTACGATGCTACCGGTGAGTGGCTGTCGCTGGAAACCGAACTATTAATCGGCGGCACACTGCGTTATCAGCGTGTTTTTTAGGGGATAAACATTTTGCACAGTAGAGGCTGGATAACATGAAAACATTAAGACTAATGGCTGCGGCCATATTGATGACAGTGCTCAGCGCCTGTAGCAGTCAGCCACCCATGGCCACCGTGGATCAAGTTGATCTGCCACGTTTTATGGGTGACTGGTATGTGATTGCCAATATCCCCACCTTTCTCGAGAAAGATGCCTACAACCCGGTGGAGTCCTACGCGCTGAATGAGGATGGCACCATTGCCACGACCTTTGCCTTCAACGATGGATCTTTTGAGGGTGAAGAGAAGGTCTATCATCCCCAAGGATTTATTCGCAACAGCGACACCAATGCCGAGTGGGGTATGCAGTTTCTCTGGCCGATCAAGGCTGACTATCGCATTGTCTATTTAGATGAGGATTACCAGTACACCGTGATCGGTCGCAACAGTCGCGACTATGTGTGGATTATGGCGCGCAACGCGCAGATCCCGGATCAGACATACGCCGAGTTGCGCGACTTTGTGATCGGCTTGGGTTATGACCCAGAGTTGTTGCAGAAAGCACCTCAGCAGGTGCGAAAGTAAGCGCCACTGTGTGGCACCTGCCGCTGGGAACATGCACAGGGCCAAAAGTTTGCTGCCGATTGCAGGAGGTCTCACCACTAAGGTTGGGATGACTAAATCTACTTGTCATTCCGACAGAGCGCAGCGACGAGGGGTCTCGGGTTGGCTTTTGGCAATCAAATTGAGTGCTGGGTGCGAATAGACCCTGACCATACCCTTGCGATCGGTCCCATGGATGCCATTGTTTTCAGCGTTCGCACAACTCGCTGTCGCTCAGACAAGTGCTCTCTTTTTCTGAAAATAATGGCATCCATAAGCGGGCCCTGATTGATCGCAAGGGTATGATCAGGGTCTATCTGGATTATTGTAGTACTTTCGTGGAACCCTCTTGGTGACCTTGGCGCATTTGTTATTAATGGCATTTCGATCACTACTGCTGTCGCCCTGAGCGGAGCCGAAGGATCTCCTCGATCTGGCACCTGCCACAGCCAAGTAAGCAGTAGCCCTAAGCCTGTTCCAACACCCGATAAATTCCGCTTACCAAGGTGGTTAGCTCTTCATTGGTACTGATATAGGGTGGCATCACGTAGACAAGCTTGCCAAAGGGACGCACCCAAATACCCTCGGCGACAAACTTCTTCTGTATCTCAGCCAGATTCACTGGCTCTTTCATCTGAATCACACCTATGGCTCCAAGCACGCGAATCTCGTCCACGGCATCTAGTTCCGTAAAGGCTGCCAGCTGAGTCTTCAATAGGCTTTCGATACGCTGAATATTGCTCTGCCAATCACTGCTCAGTAAAAGATCAATACTGGCATTGGCCACCGCGCAGGCCAGGGGATTACCCATAAAGGTTGGGCCATGCATAAAGCAACCAGCCTCACCTTCACAGATACCGCGACTGACTTCTTCGCTGCACAGAGTTGCCGCCAAGGTCATATAGCCGCCGGTAATAGCTTTACCCAAGCAGAGAATATCCGGTGAAATTCCCGCCCACTCGCAGGCAAATAACTTGCCGCTGCGGCCAAAGCCGGTGGCGATTTCATCGGCAATCAACAGCACATTGTGCTGATCACAGAGGTCACGGACGCGCTTTAAATAGTGCGGTGAATAGAAGCGCATGCCGCCGGCACCCTGAACAATGGGTTCCAGTATCACTGCCGCCAGCTGATTGCTCTTGCTGGAAATGATCTCGGCAAACTCAGCAATATCCTCTTCGTTCCACTGTTCATGGACGCCAGTCTGGGGTGCTGGGGCAAAATTATGCTTGGTCACCACCTGATCAAACATATGGTGCATGCCAGTCTTGGGGTCGCACACCGACATGGCGGCAAAAGTATCGCCGTGGTAGCCGCTGCGCAGGGTTAAAAGTTGTGATTTTTCTGGGTGGCCCTGAGAGATCCAGTATTGAAAGGCCATCTTAATCGCTACTTCAACGGCCACCGATCCAGAGTCGGAGAGAAATACCTTGTCCAGCCCTGGGGGCGTTATGGCCACCAGTTTTTCACAGAGCTCCACCGCTGGGGCATGGGTTATGCCGCCAAACATCACATGACTGACTTTATCGATTTGGTCTTTTGCTGCCTGATTTAGCACCGGGTGGTTATAGCCATGTATGGTGCACCACCAGGATGACATGCCGTCGATTAATTCGCGGCCATCGGCCAGTTTCAGATACACGCCCTTGGCGGAAACCACTTCATAGGCGGGTATGGGCGCGCTCAATGAGGAGTAGGGGTGCCAGACAAACTGTTGGTCTTTTTGCAACAGTTCTGCATTTTGTTGCTCGATTTTGGTGATGCTGTTCAAAGTTCTACTGACTCCAAATTGATTGCTAATAGGGACAATGTTACTAAAGCCTGTCTACAGAGGTTGTGGTTTCGGCGCGGCTTATCTCGCCGAGCTATTTTAGGTCAGCCTAGACCAAATTTTATCTCAAAAAAACAGTCAAACGGAGTTGATTATGCAGCGGTTCAAATTGTTCTTGATAGTCCTAATCGGTCTTTCTTGCGCCTCACATGCCATAGCCAAAAAAGACTGGGCTATATGGAATAGCAGCGACGAGACCAATGGCGCCATTATAGATCATTCCGCCTTTGATGGTTTTCTAAAAACCTATGTGGTGAGTAACCATCCCTCGGGAATTAATCGCTTTCGCTATGGCGATGTAACCCGCGGCGATACGAAGCTGTTGAATAAGTATATTGCCAAGATGGCCTCTGTTGATCCCCGTGATTATCGCAAGGCCGAGCAAAAGGCCTATTGGCTGAATCTGTATAACGCTTTGACTCTACAGGGGCTGCTTAAAGTCTATCCAGTAAGTGCCGTGGATCGGGATAAGCTCAGTCGTAAGCGCCGGGTTTCTGTGGCGGGGAAAAAGTTATCAGTAGCCGATATAGATCAGCGTATTCTGCGGCCAATCTGGCAGGACTATAAAATGGTCTTTGGTCTCAGCTGTGCCTCGGTTGGCTGCCCGGCGATCCATGATCAGGCTTTTACTGCGGTGAATACCAACAAGTTGTTAAAGCAGTATGCTCGCGAGTTTATCAACCATCCCCGAGGTTTGACTGTGTCTAAGGGTGAGCTGCGGGTGTCGAGGATTTTTTCTTGGTACCGGGATGAGTTTGGCGGCGGCGATGGCGATCGTCAGCTGATTCGACTTTTTACCCATTATGCTGAGGACAATAAGGCACTGTATATTTTGGGTTTTACTGGGGATATAGAGTATGCCTATGACCAG
>CAJQKW010000098.1 GCA_905478975.1 uncultured Pseudomonadales bacterium
CATCTTGCAGTAACTTTGCCGACTTTCAGGCACGGCGCATGAAGGCGCGTTTTAGAAATGCTGAGGGTAAGCCTGAGTTGTTGCATACGGTGAATGGTTCGGGTTTGGCGGTGGGGCGTACGTTGGTTGCGGTGATTGAGAATTATCAGCAGGCGGATGGATCGATTGCGATTCCTGCGGTGTTGCAGCCGTTGATGAATGGGAAGACTGAGATTCGTTAGCCATTATTGTCATCTCGAACGCAGTGAGAGGTCTACCTTCAGCACCCTCGATCTCTCAGCAAAGCCATGCAGACCCTTTGCGATCAATCAGGGCCCGCTTATGGGCTTGTCATTTTCAGATTGAGAGAGCGCTCTGTCTGAGCGACAGCGAGTTGCGCGAACGCTGAAACTGACAAGCCCATGGGACCGATCGCAAAGGGTCTGCATGGGGTTGCCAACACCCAGCAAAGAGATCTCTAGTCGCTATGCTCTGACCAGATGACAGGTTTGAAGTGGTCATCACAAGACTACCAATGACAGTAGCAAAGCAACAAACACCACAATATAAGCTTACACAAATAGAGAACCCATGGACTATCTACCGCTTTTCCACAACCTTAAAGGCCGCAATATCCTGGTGATCGGCGGCGGCGAAATCGCCCTGCGCAAGGTGCGCCTAGTGCAAGAGGCCAGCGCCATTATCACCATCGTCGCCAAAGATTTCTGCCCAGACCTGTTAGAGATGGACGCCCGAGACAAAGAGCATGGCTGCAACGGCTTAATCCTTATCACCGCCGGCTACGAGCACCAGCATATGCTGGATCTGCCGAATATCGTTATGGTGATCGCGGCAACCAATGATCGCGATCTCAACCGTCTTGTCTCCGAGCACGCGCAAACCGCCAATATCCTTTCCAATGTGGTGGATGATCCGAAGTTTTCCACAGTAATTTTCCCCTCCATTGTCGACCGCTCGCCGATCCAGATTGCCATCTCCAGCGGCGGTGATGCACCGGTGCTGGTGCGCCTGTTACGGACAAGATTTGAAGCCCTATTGCCGGCAGGTATGAGCAAGTTAGGTTCACTGGCAGGCAGCTTTCGCGAGCGGGTCAAAGCCAAGTTTTCCAACGGTGCCGACCGCAAAGCGTTCTGGGAAGAGGTTTTTCACGGCCCCATTGCCGAGCAGGCCTATGCCAATAATCTCGATGAAGCTGAGCGCATGTTAGCCCACAAACTTGAGTCCACAGATGAGTTTAAAACCGGTGAAGTCTATCTTGTCGGCGGCGGGCCTGGCGATCCAGACCTGCTGACCTTTAAAGCCCTGCGGCTGATGCAGCAGGCGGATATTGTGCTCTATGATCGGCTGGTCTCCCCAGAGGTACTGAATCTGGTGCGTCGGGATGCAACACGAATCTATGTGGGCAAAACTGCCGGTGACCATCCAGTAACCCAAGACAATATTAATCAAAAGCTGGTGGACTATGCCCTTGAGGGCAATCGGGTTGTGCGCCTTAAAGGCGGCGATCCGTTTATCTTTGGTCGCGGCGGTGAAGAGATTGAAACTCTCGCCGAACACGGCATTCCTTTCCAAGTGGTTCCCGGTATTACTGCGGCCTCTGGCTGCGCCAGTTATGCCGGCATTCCCCTGACCCATCGCGATCACGCCCAGTCAGTGCGCTTTATTGCCGGACATCTGCGCTCGGGCAAGATGGATCTGAACTGGCCTGAGCTGGTTCAGCCCAATCAAACCCTGGTGTTTTATATGGGTTTAAACGGTATGGAGACCATCTGTGAGCAGCTTAAGCAGCATGGTTTGGATCCCCAGACACCAGCGGCCTTGATCGAGAAGGGCACCACTGACCGTCAGCAGGTGTTTATCGGTGATCTCGATAGCCTGCCCGAAATTGTACGCAAGGCTGGCGCCAAGGCGCCGACCCTAATAATTGTTGGTCATGTTGTCAGCCTGCACGACAAACTGGCTTGGTTTAATGTTACGGAGAAGACTCAATGACCACTGAATTTGATTATGACCTGTTTGTGATTGGCGCTGGTTCTGGTGGCGTGCGCGCTGCCCGCATGGCGGCGTCCAAAGGTAAAAAGGTGGCGGTGGCGGAAGAGCGCTATCTCGGCGGCACCTGCGTTAATGTCGGCTGTGTGCCGAAGAAGCTATTTGTCTATGCCTCGCAATTTCCAGAGCTGTTCCATGCTAGCAAAGGCTTTGGCTGGTCTGCTGATGAAACGCCGACAATGGATTGGGCGGTATTGCGGGATAATAAAACCACTGAGATCGAACGCTTAAACGGCATCTACAACAATATGATCAATAACAGCGGCGCCGATCTGTTTGATGGTCGCGCGACGGTCACTGGACCTCATCAGATTGAAGTGAATGGCAAAGGCTACAGCGCCAAGGTGATTTTGGTCGCCACCGGCGGCTGGCCCTATATTCCAGAATTTCCCGGCAGCGACTTGGCGATCAGCTCCAATGAGATGTTCTTTCTCGATGAGCTGCCAAAAACTGCGGTTGTGGTGGGTGGCGGCTATATTGCCGTTGAGTTTGCCGGCATTTTGAATGGTCTCGGTGTTGAGACCCATCTGGTTTATCGCGGCGCCAATCTGCTCAAGTCCTTCGATCGCGAGATGAGCGACAAAGTCAGGGCCGGCATGGAAGACAAAGGGGTGCAGATGCACCTGAGTACCCAGGTCAATGAAATTGTTAAGACTGACAGCGGTATCTCGGTAGTACTGGATAATGGCAGCAGTTTAGAGGCGGGCTTGGCGCTCTATGCCACAGGCCGTCAGGCGAATACGGCTGGGTTAGGCCTGGAGCACAGCAACACTGTCGTGCGCCCCAATGGCTCAATTGTGGTGGATGACAATTTTGCTACCGGGGATCCGAGTATTTATGCCTTGGGCGATGTGATCGACCGAGTTCAACTGACTCCGGTAGCCATTCAAGAGGCCATGGTGTTGGTGGATCATCTTTACGGCGAGGGTCTTGCCCGAATTGATTACGGGGATATCCCAACCGCGGTGTTCTGTCAGCCGGAACTGGGCACAGTGGGCCTTGGGGAAGAGCAGGCCAGAGCGGAATACGCTGAGATAGCAGTCTATGTCTCGGACTTTAAGCCAATGTTGCAAACCCTGGGGGGCGGCAGCGATCGCATTACTATGAAGCTGATAGTGGATAGCGCCACTGACCGAGTTGTCGGCTGTCATATGGTTGGCGATCACGCAGCGGAGATTATTCAGGGTATGGGTATTGCCTTAAAAGCCGGGGCAACCAAGGCCCACTTTGATGCGACAGTGGGCATTCATCCCTCGGCCGCTGAAGAGTTTGTCACCATGAGAGAGAAAGCACGCTAGGTTATTGTTTGTTGATTAACAATGACTTATTGACTTTACTTAATCTTATCTCTTAGGTTTTAGAGCTAGAACTGGCTTTTCGCCCGCTCGAGTAAACATAGACTGAGGTACTTTAGGTCGTTCAGGGTCTTGATACTGTCGGCCTTATTTTGATTAACCACCACAAGCAGCAGTGCGTGGTTGATCTCAAGGAAGCCGCGGCCCAGCCGCGAAAGCTCAGCCGGGCGCTCGGCCACTTCTAAACGAGCAAACATACGCGACATGGCGGTAATAATCAGCTCATCGTGAGCAATATCCAGATCCTTTAGCTCCGGCACACCAAACATCGCCTGCACTAGTGGCAGCAAGCCGCGCTGATTGGTGTAGGCCAACAGCATGCGCTCCACAGCCTTGTCGACAAACTTCTTCAAGCTCATTGATTCCAAGCGCTCGGCCTCTAGCTCCTGCAATACAGTGTCAATCTCCCCGAGCCATTGCTCCGCTAGGGCATAGAGAATCGCGTATTTGTTGGGAAAGTAGTGATACAGGGTGCCCACAGACATCTCGGCGCGCTTGGCCACCAGAATCGTAGTCAAATCATCCTGACCGACCTCCTCAAGCAGCTCGGCGGTGACCTCGAGGATCTTGGCCCGGCGCTCCAGTGCGCGCTTTTGAACCGGCGCGTTGCGTGGGGTCAGGGTGCGAATATTGGTCATGGTCAAATCCTGTCGCGAAGGGCGAAGTAAAGCATACCGGCTACCATTCCGGGCCAGCGCAGTAGGGTGCCACCGGGAAATTTTCGTGTCGGTAGATTGGAGATTAAATCAAAGCGCTCCAGCTTGCCGCTGATCGCCTCGGCTATAAGCTTGCCCGCAAAGGTCGCGGTGGGCACGCCATGACCGGAATAGCCCTGGAGATACCATATATTGTCGCCTAAACGGCCAAAGTGAGGCATGCGGTTCAGGGTGATGGCCAGGGTGCCGCCCCAGCCATAATCTATTCGGGTGTTCTCAAGTTGCGGATAGATCTGCAACATATATTGGCGCACAAAGCCCTTTATGTCACTGGGGAAGCCGCGGCGATAGTTCTCGCCACCGCCAAATATAAGCCGATTGTCTGCGGAGAGCTTCCAGTAGTTAATAACAAATCGGGTATCTTGCATGGCGGTGTCCTGGGCACTAACGGCCTCGGCCAACTCATCTGAGAGCGGTTCGGTGGCCAGCACAAAGTTATTGATCGGCATGATGTAGCCATTAATACGCGGCTCGAGCTTTTCGATATAGCCATTGCAGGCTAGCACCAGCTCGCTGGCGGTTACTGTGCCGTCGGCAGTAGCCACACGAATCGAACTGCCTTCGCTGTAGCTCAGGACTCTTGACTGCTCATAGACGGTTACACCGGCTTTGCTGGCCGCCTTAGCTAATCCCTGTAGATACTTGAGTGGATGCAGGTGCAGAGAAGCTTTGTCCCACTGGGCGCCATAATAGGCCTGGCTGTCGAGAAAGTTGGCTAGGGCGGCTGTCTCTATATATTCCATCTGGTCGAACTGATAGTGGTGCCGCAGATGCTCCACCTCTTCTTCAAGCTCGCTGCAATACTTGCTGCGGTGGGCCAAGTGCAAAATACCCTGTTTCAGGTCACAGTCGATGTGATGCTTTTCGATAAGCTGTTTGACGGTGTCCACAGCCTCTAATCCCATATCCCAGAGACCTCGCGCGATGTCTTTGCCAAACTGCTTTTCCAGATAGTACTGATCTTTTCGCTGGCCGATTCCCACATGGCCACCATTGCGCCCAGAGGCACCAAAACCGACGCTTTCCGCCTCAATTACGATCACCGAATAACCCCGTTCAGCCAGATGCAGGGCCGATGACAGACCTGTATAGCCGGCGCCGACGATGCAGATATCGGCACGCTGGTCGCCCTGTAGAGGCGGGTAGGCCAACGGGCTAGCTGCGCTGTCGGCGTAGTAAGAGTTTACTTCTTGCATAGAGCTCGGTGCCAAGGGGGATTAAAAATTGACATTACCACCTTTTCGAATAATAATTCAACATTAATTGAACAATTATTCGAAATATACCCTGAAATTAAAACTTATATACAACCTGTGGATAGGTGCTTTATGCAGTCTGAACAATCGGTGGAAGATTGGCTTAAACAAAACAAGATCACTGAAGTGGAGTGCCTAGTACCGGACATTACCGGCAACGCTAGAGGTAAATTTATTCCGGCAAACAAGTTCGTCAAAGAGGACAGCCGCCTGCCTGAGGGGATTTTGGCGCAGACCGTTACTGGCGAGTACTCAGATGATTTCTGGGAGCTGCTCGGTACCGTTGATGGCGATATGCTACTTGAGCCGGATCCCTCGACCATGCGCAGCGTGCCCTGGGCGAACGAGCCTACGGTACAGATTATTCACGACTGCTTTACCAAGGACGGCAAGCCTCATCCATTTTCATCGCGCAATGTCCTTAAGCGTATTTTGGCGCTTTACGAAGCTGAGGGACTGAAGCCGGTGATCGCCCCAGAGGTTGAGTTTTATTTGATCGAGAAAAACGCCGATCCAGATGCCGCTCTAAAGCCGCCCATCGGGCGCTCAGGGCGTTATGAAACAGCCCGCCAGTCTTACAGTATTGATGCGGCCAATGAATTCGAGGATTTTGTCGAGACCATGTACAGCTATGGCGATGCCATGGGCCTTGATCTGGACACGCTAATTCACGAGTCTGGCGCAGCGCAGCTGGAGGTTAACTTTATCCACGGCGACCCACTGGATCTGGCGGACCAGGTATTTACCTTTAAGCGCCTGGCCCGTGAAGCCGCGTTAAAGCACAATATCTACGCCACCTTTATGGCCAAGCCAATGGCCTCAGAGCCCGGCTCAGCCAAGCATATTCACCAGAGCGTACTGTCACTAGAAGACGGCTCCAATATCTTTGCCACTGCCGACGGTGAGTACAGCGAAGCGTTTTATCATTATCTGGGTGGACTGCAGACTTATACGCCCTTTGTTATGAGCTTTTTTGCCCCCAACGTTAACTCCTACCGGCGCTTTACTCGCGAGGTTGCGGCACCGATCAATCTGCATTGGGGCTTTGATAACCGCACCACCGGGTTGCGCGTACCGGACGCCGCGCCCAAGGACTATCGGATTGAGAATCGCTTTCCCGGCGCCGATGTAAACCCTTATCTGTCAATTGCAGCGTCTCTGGCCTGTGGCTATCTGGGCCTGAAGAAGGGTATCAAGCCCTCGGAGCCCTTCCATGGCAATGCCTATAACGAAGAGATGCAAATGCCGCGAACACTTGAAGAAGCGCTGCGCGGACTTAAGGAAGATAGTGATATTGTCGAGATCTTTGGCAGCGAGTTTATCCAGCTCTATACCTCTATTAAGCTGGTGGAGTTCGAGGAGTTTAATCAGGTAATTTCCTCCTGGGAGCGCGAGTTCCTGCTACTGACGGTTTAGCCCGGTATTGACTCCGCTAGCTATTGAGCCAGGAAGTCGATAATCCAGTTGGCCACCAACGCGCCATGCTCTTGCTCTTGCAGTGAGGCCATGGCTCTTTTGTATATCTGCGGCGGGTATCTCTGTTCGCGCAGTGTGTATAGGGCTCGAGCATAGTCATGGGAAAACTCTGGGTGCCCTTGAAAGGATAGGATGTGCTGATCAATCCCGATAATGGCGGCGGGGCAGATATCCGTTGAAGCGAGCAGGGCGCTGCCAGGTGCTGGCAGAGTTACCTGATCTTGGTGACTGTAGAGTAGATTGATGCTCGATTCGCCCTTTTTCAGGTGCAGAGCTTGAGCCGCGTTGTCACTGGCAAGCTTGGTCGGTATAACCCCTAGACCCCAGCCCACCGAGGCTTTTTCCGTTTTGCCGCCCAGCGCCGACGCGATAACCTGATGGCCAAAACAGATACCAACAGTCTTCTTTTTACTGCTGTGGAGAACTTCCACAAAGCTCTTGAGCTTGGTAATCCAAGGATCTGAGTCGTAAACACTGCTTTTACTGCCGGTAATAATATAGCCGTCAACCTCATCGATATGGCTGGGGTACTCTTCTCGATTCGCCCTGTAGACCTTAAACTCAAGGGCTTTAGCCTCAGAGCCTCGCTCTTGGTTGGCGGCATGAATTAGATTTTCAATCATCTGTGGGTATTGATCGAAGTTTGACTCAAGCTCGGTGGGAATATCATCCGCCCGTAAAATACCAATTTTAATCGTCACAGTGGGTCTTCTCTAGTGGGGTTGACTGCCTTAAAAGGCAATGCTCTATAAAGATAAAATACATTAATATAAACCTGTAAACCCATGATATTTAATGACTATTAATTAGTAATTTAAACATCACGTCCTTTGCCAGATTTCGCGCGCTCTTTCATATCCGACTGAATATAGATCTGATCCGTGGTACCCATACTGGCGTGTCCAAGATCGTCCGACATATGTTTTAAGGGTCTGGTGGCAATATCCTGTGAGGCGCCTGTATGTCTCAGCCAGTGAGTTGTCGCCTCACGCAGTGCCTTGGCTTCTTTGCCGAAGCCCTCAGCAATCATTCTGTCATAGGCCAGATCAAAACCCTGCTGGACAATACGTCGCAACTGCCTCGAGGTCATACCCCCTGAACCGCGGTTTTTGGCCACCATGGCAGAGTTAATACCAAAGGAAGCTGTCAGTGAGGAGCGGTAACCCTGATAGCGATCGATATAAG